>JAAYCN010000114.1 GCA_012729755.1 Chloroflexota bacterium
GCTCCCAACTGCGCTATGGGCCCGATAATTTTACTCTTCTGTTGTTAAGCCTTGCAGTGGACCTGGAGGGATTCGAACCCTCGGCCTCTTCAGTGCGATTGAAGCGCGCTCCCAACTGCGCTACAGGCCCGATTCCCATCCGGTTAAGCCCAGATTTCAAGACTCAGTATTCTACTAGCAGCCGTGCCGATTTGTCAAGTTCGCTCAGCCCCTCGTTCAGGCCCTCGTTTGTGAGAGGGTGTAGCCCCTCATGTCAGCCCTCATTAACACACCCCCGCGCTAAGACGGGGGTGTGACATTCGATCACTTAAAAAATTTAGTTGCCTGCGTTGGTGACAGTGTTGACAGTTCGCTTGCTGTCTTTCTTCTCTTCTTTGGCTTTGCGCTTCTCTTTAATGGTCATCTTGGGCTTTTTGCGCTCTTCTTTGCCCACTTTGTCTTTACTTGCCATCGGGTACCTCCTTTATAAAAATGGACAGACAGCATAATTATAGCCTGAATTCTCTCATGATTCCAGCCCTGATGGTATGATTAAGCGCTAATACCAAAGCAGTGGAGGGCTGTTTGGAAGACGGGCTTTCAAAGCGAACACGCATTCGATACTTACTGACCTTGTTGATTGTTATCACGCTGCCTTGCTACATCTTGGGCATCATCCTGCTGCGCCTGGATCGCGGACCCGTGGTAGGCACTCCGACTCCTACCATTACCCTGACCGGGACAATCACTCCCACGGCGACAATCACCCTCACGCCCTACCTCACGCGGACGTCGACCATCACCCCCACTCCTTCCCAGACAGCCACGCCAACAGCTACTTTTACGGCTACGCTGATGCCCACCAGTACTGAAGAGTTGATCGAGACGCCTGTCCCGACTGATACAGAAGTTCCTCTGCCAACAGAAACTCCGCCTGAGATTCCGGTGGGGCCAACCCCCGAACCTACCCCCTAACGAGAGAAATATGTCACTTGACCTAATTGAACATCTAAAGCAAATGCTCTCAGCGCCGGGCCTCTCCGGCTATGAGGATCCAGTCCGCGAGATTATCGCTGAAGCCTGGAAGCCTTACACCGATGAAATCACTGTTTCGAACCTCGGCAGCCTGCACGGCCTGGCCAAAGGCAGCGCCCCTGAGCCGCGCCCAAGGGTAATGCTTGCGGCTCACATGGACGCGATCGGTTTGATGGTGACCGGGATAGACGACGGCTTTTTGCGCTTTACCCAGGTTGGGGGTGTTGACCCACGCATCCTGCCCGGTCAAATGGTGATCGTACATGGCCGTCAGGATCTGCCAGGCATGGTCGTCATGCCGCCGGCTTTTGCCTTGCCTCCCGAAGCAGCCAGCGGCTCTGTCGCCCTGCCATATCTGTTGGTTGATACAGGGTTGCGCGCTGAAGAAGTCGCGCAAAAAGTGCGCGTCGGCGATGTGATCTCATTCGCGCAGGAACCTTTAGAGCTCGCCGGCGGCACTATCGCCGGTCACACCCTGGATAATCGCGTTTCCGTGGCGGCGGTTACCGTTTGCCTTGAAGCGCTCAGCAAACGCAAACACGCCTGGGATGTGATCGCCGCCGCTACAGCTCAGGAGGAAGTTGGCGCGATCGCTGCCTTTACCGATCCGGTCGCTATCCGCCCCGATTTCGCGATTGTGATCGACGTGACCTTTGCCAAAGGACCCGGCGGAAGCGGCTGGCGCGACTACGAACTTGGCAAGGGCATTACGATTTGTTGGGGCGCGAATCAGCACCCATGGCTTTTCGAGGAAATCACCAGGCTCGCTGACCAACTGGACATCCCATATAAGAAAGATCTTGCGCCTGGCATGTCCGGCACGGACGCCTACGGCATCCAGGTTGCCGAAAGCGGCATCCCGGTAGTTGAGTTGGGCATTCCATTGCGCTACATGCATACGCCTGTGGAACAAGTGGCTTTAAAAGATATTTTCCGTGCAGGCAGGTTGATGGCGGAGTTCATCACTGAACTGCCGATTGATTTTATGAGCAAGGTGGAGTGGAAGTGATATGGCAGTCAAAACAAACACTAGGCCTCAGAACTTAAAAATGAAAAAAGCTGATCTCGACCTGTTAGCCCGTCTGTGCAATGCGGTGTCAGTCTCGGGTGATGAACAGGAAGTCAGAGACATCGTGCTTGAGCAGGTGAAACCGCTGGCGGATAGTGTCACCGTAGATGCGCTCGGCAATGTGTTGGCGACCAAACTCGGCAAAGGTAAAAACAAAGTGCGCGTGATGATCGCGGCGCATATGGACGAAATCGGCTTCATGCTGATCAAAGACGAGGGCGACGGTATCTTTGAGTTTCGCGTGGTTGGCGGGATTGATGAGCGTCAGCTCGTCGGCAAGTCCGTGTGGGTAGGGCGAGAACATGTGCCCGGCATAATCGGCGCTAAAGCCATCCATATGACCACACCCGAAGAGCGTAAGGTCGCCCTTAAAGTCGAACAGCTGCGCATCGACCTTGGCCCTGACGGTTCCTCGAAGGCAAAAATTGGCGACCGCGGAACCTTCGCGACCAAATTGCAGGTCATCGGCCCGAGCATTCGTTCAAAAGCTCTGGATGACCGCCTGGGTGTCTTTAACCTGATCCAGTTGCTCAAAACCGCTCCAGACAATATCGATTTGTTGGCCGCCTTTACCGTCCAGGAGGAAGTTGGCTTGCGTGGCGCGCACGTGGCGGCTTATACCTTTGACCCCCAGATTGGCATCGCCCTTGACTCGACGCCAGCCAATGACCTGCCGTTCTACGACACCGGCGAAGTCAATGCGTCTTACAACACCCGTTTGGATGGCGGCCCGGCTATCTACCTGATGGATGGCGCGACAATTGGCGATCGGCGGTTGATCAGTTGGTTGACTGCTGTGGCTGAGGCCGAAGGCATCCCATGGCAATATCGCCAACCCGGCAGGGGCGGCACCGACGCCGGCTCGATCCACAAAACGCGATCAGGCGTTCCCAGCGTTTCGGTCTCAGTGCCGCAGCGTTACCTGCATTCCGCCGCGGGGCTGGTGCGCATGGATGATTGTGTGAACACTTTGCGCCTGATTCAGCAGGCGTTAATCCGACTTGATCCCAAGATCCTCAACAGGCAGGAGAAATAGCATGAAAAACGAAACCCCAAAAGACGCTTTATTCGCTTTAATCAAATCCTTAGTCGAGACCCCCGGGCCGTCCGGTCAGGAGCACTTGATCAGAGAGGTAATCAAGGCTGAGATCAAAGACTATTGCGATGAAATTGTGACCGACGCGTTAGGCAACCTGATCGCCCGCAAGGGTAAGAAGACTGCCGATGGCAAGCGCGTCATGATTTCAGCGCATGTGGATGAGATTGGCGTGATGATCACACACGTGGACGAAAATGGCTTTGCGCGCTTTATCACCATCGGCGGGGTGAATCCGCTGACCTGCATCGGCGGCAGGGTGTTGTTTATGAATGGCGTTTCGGGTGTGATTGGTGTCGAAAGGCTGGAGCCAAACACCATGCCCAAACATGAAAATCTGTTTATCGATACCGGAGCGACCTCCGTGGCTGATTCACCGGTCAAAGTTGGTGATGTGGCTGGTTTTTATCGCCCAGCCGTCCAGATGGGCTCTCGTCTGGTGGCGAAGTCAATGGATGACCGCATCGCGGCTGTCGTGGCGATTGAGGCGATGAAGGCAATCAAAACGACCCCTAATGAGCTCTATTTCGTTTTCAGCGTGCAGGAAGAAGTTGGCCTGCGCGGCGCGACAACCGCCGCTTATGGTGTTGACCCCGATTTGGGGCTTGCGGTCGATGTCACCCCAACCGGTGATACACCGAAGTCAACAAGGCGAAGTGTCGCCTTGGGCAAAGGTCCCGCAATTAAAGTGCGCGACTCTTCATTTATCGCTGATACACGAATTATCAATTGGATGGTGAAGGAAGCTGAAGCCCAGAAGCTGCCATATCAGATGGAAGTTTTAGAAGCCGGCGGCACGGATGGCCGGGCGATCCAGATGACTCGCGCTGGCGTTCCAGCTGGCTGTCTTTCGATCGCTTGCCGTTACGTTCACTCGCCTTCTGAAATGGTTGACCGCGCCGATGTCGAGAACAGCATTAAGCTTTTGGCCGGCCTGCTCTCAAAAAAGATAGTTTTGTAAATCATTGTAAAATTAGTCTATGAACGGATTAGGATTTCGGCTTGTGCTAAAGCGCTTCAAATGGCTGTCGACCTGCATCTGTTTGCTTTTCCTGATTGGTCTAAGCGCTTGCGACCGGTTGCCGATTGAAATAGATTTGCCCCGGTTTTGGGAAATGTCTCTGACCCCGGAAGCAACCGAAGCCTTCGAACCTACCGGGCCCGAGAATAGCGAGCAGCCCCAATCCATCCCCACGCCGATAGGCGAACCCGAACCGGTGAAACAATTAACCCTGTGGCTCAGGCCAGAATTCGACCCGGAATCTGATACCCCTGCCGGCAAAACGCTCAAAGCGAGATTGGATATTTTTACCCGCGATCATAAGATCAAGGTGGTTACGCGAGTCAAAACTGCTGGTGGTGTGGGTGGCATGTTAGATGCCTTAAATTCGACCCAACACGCTGCGCCCGGGTCGATGCCAGACCTGGTCATGCTGGACCGCGAAGAGCTGATCAGCGCTGCCCGGCTCAACTTGGTCTATCCCCATCAGGCGCTGAATTCGATCCAGTCTGGCTCTGACTGGTACCCTGTCGCGGACTCGCTGGCGGTCGTGGAAAATTTGAAGGTGGGCCTGCCCATTGGCTTTGACCCTTTAGTTATGGCGTATGACTCAACGACGCAGATTCCTCCTGCCAACGAGTGGTCGGCGATTGTCACCAACCCTGGCCGACTTGGCTTCCCAGCCGCTGATCCTCAGGCGCGCTTTATGCTGTTGCTTTATCTGAGCGTGGGCGGTCGGGTGGAAGATGACCTGCAGCGTCCTATGCTCGAGTTGGAACCGCTCACCGACGCACTTCTTTTGCTGGATAAAGCTGATGCTGCCAAACATATCAGTTCGCTTTCACTCGAATACGAAACGGATCAGGACGTCTGGGAGGCGTTTAACGCCTGGAGTATTAACAAGGCGATCATCCCGATGCGATTGATTTTCGAAGGCATGCATGAAGGTGACGCGAAGGTGCCCAAGCCCGGCGTGACCACCCCTGAGGTGACCTTGGCGGATGGGCTGTTGTGGGCTATCAGCCGGCCCGAACCTGAACGGCAGGCAGTGGCGCAATTATTGCTTGAGTCTTTGTGTGAACCCTCCTTCCTGGCGAAATGGTCAGCTGATCTCCATTTGGTGCCAGCGCGTAAATCAGCTGTTACTTTGCTTGAGTTCCCCTTGCTTAAACCGGTGATCGACCCGATCGCGCAGGTGGCGGTAATGTACCCTGATCAGCGCATTCTCGAGACGGTCGGTCCCGTTCTGGGCAATGCCATGCGGGTAGTTCTGCAGGATGGCGGTGACCCGGCCGAAGTTGCGGCGGCAGCGGTGGAGAGTGTCAGATGAAAAAAAACTCTCAGCCAAAACCGTTTACTGCTGATCGCTGGTGCGGTATTATCACCACGATCATCGTGCTCGCGCTGATCGTAATAGCCCTGGTAGTTGTGGTGATCGTCCTGCCGCTGAATGACACGACAAAAAATGTCCTGCCGACAGTCACGCCGACCACGAACGCGGCAGAGCCAGAAGCTTTGCTGACCCTTCCGCCCATCATTGATACCACTGGCATTGTGGTAATCGGCGGGGTGTTAATTCTGCTGGTCCTGCTGTTTGTTTTGCGCGAACTGAACTGGTTCAGGCGCAACTGTTAAGCTTTATTGTCTTCCACCTTTAAGTTGGCTCATCAAATCGCCTCTTTGTTGTCTTCTCTGACGTTGTTGGGTTGGCTTTATATTTGATAAATAATATATAATTTTTGTTTGTTATCGGAAAGATAATTTGATTGGAGGAGAAATGAAAAAGAAACTTGCCGTTGTATTGTTGGTTGTCATCCTGGCGATAAGTTTGCCGTGTTCTGAGGCGCGGGCGGGGGAAGAAACAATCTGGGAGAAGTCAGATGTTGGAATGGAAGGCGGCGAAATCATGGCTTTGGAGATTGACCCGCTGACACCTTCCACGCTCTACGTTGGGACGTATGGGGGCGGCGTCTTCAAGAGCGAGAATGGGGGAGCCTCCTGGAGCGCGGTTAACAACGGTTTGACAGCGACCAAAATCCTTTCGCTGGCGATTGACCCGAAGGCGCCTTTGACGCTTTACGCGGGAACTTGGAGGGGTGGTGTCTTTAAGAGCGTGAATGGAGGAGCGAACTGGAGCGCGGCAAGCAGCGGTTTGACTAACCTGGACATTTCTTCGCTGGCGATCGACCCGAAGACGACTTCGACGCTTTACGCGGGAACTTATGGAGGAGTCTTCAAGAGCATGGATGGGGGCGGGAATTGGACCCAAGCCAACAATGGACTGACAACGCTCTATATTCATTCGCTGGCGATCGACCCGGAGACGACTTCGACGCTTTACGCGGGAATTTATGGAGGAGTCTTCAAGAGCTCGAATGGAGGAACGTCCTGGACCCACAGCGGTTTGGCTTCGACTACTACTGTTTATTCGCTGGCAATCAACCCGCAGACGACTTCGACGCTTTACGCGGGGACTGATGGGGGCGACGTCTTCAAGAGCTCGAATGGGGGAGCGAACTGGAACCAGGTTAACATCAATATTCCACATAACGCCTACGTAAACGCACTGGCAATTGACTCGCAGACGCCTGCTACGGTTTACGCGGGAACTAGCGCAGGTGTCTTTAAAGGTGTGAATGATGGCACGACATGGGCCGAAGCTAACAACGGTTTGACCGAAACTCGCATAAACACGCTGGCGATCGACCCGCGGGAGCCTTCGACGCTTTACGTGGGGACTGGTGGCAGTGGCGTGTTTAAGAGCGTGAATGGGGGCGGGAATTGGACCGCAGCCAACAGCGGTTTGACAGCGACCATTGTTCATTCGCTGGCCATTGACCCGAAGACGACTTCAACGCTTTACGCGGGGACTTATGGAGAAGGAATTTTTAAGAGCATAAACGGGGGGGAGACCTGGAGCGCAGTTAACACTGGTTTGACAGGAATCCACATAACCACTATCGCGATCGACCCGAAGGCTCCTTCAACGCTTTACGTGGGAACTTTTGGACCAATCGTTTTCAAGAGCACGAATGGCGGAGAGTCCTGGAGCGCAGCCAACAGTGAATCACCTGTGACTGACATCCTAACTCTCGCGATCGACCCGAAGATGACTTCAACGCTTTACGCGGGGACTTATTGGCACGGCGTCTCCAAGAGCGTGAATGGGGGAACGTCCTGGAGCGCAGTCAACAATGGTCTGACAGCGACCATTGTTTATTCACTGGCGATCGACCCGGAGGATCCTGATACGCTTTACGCGGGGACTGGTGGAGGGGTTTTCAAGAGCGAGAATGAGGGAGCGAATTGGAACGAAGCCGGTTTGATAGGCTCCAACATCACCGCGCTGGCGATCGACCCGAAGACGACTTCAACGCTTTACGCGGGGACTTATGGAGGGGTCTTTAAGAGTGTGAATGGGGGAGAGTCCTGGAGCGCGGTCAACGCCGGTCTGACAGCGAACATTATTTATTCACTGGCGGTTGACCCGAAGGCGCCTTCGACTCTTTACGCGGGGACTGAAGGAGGGGTTTTCAAGAGTGTGGATGGGGGCGGGTTCTGGAACGCGTTCAACAGCGGACTGACGTCGATCGATGTTCTTTCACTGGCGATCAACCCGCTGACGACTTCGACTCTTTACGCGGGAACTTATAGCGGGGGACTGTTCAAAAGCCAGTGGTCGCAATCGGTATTCCTCCCGCTGGTCTTACGATAAACAGCTATTTCATTTGAAGCCAAATTGCCAGGCGAATCACTCGATCCGCCTGGCATGGATTTTTGTAACAATCAAAGGACTTACACAGGCTGACTGGCGGGTGGGAGGTATAAACGCAGGCAGGTGAGGCGGTCTTCAACGAACGCATCGAACCACTCTCTTCAGTCATATTGCCTTCGCTGATCGACCACACAACTGTTCGTCGGGTTTCACCCGGCCTGCATTTTTTCACGCAGGTTGGGTGGAGCGACGACATATATCATCTGACCTCCATCTTCTGGAGCGTAACCCAACACAGTCCTAATCCTGTGAGTTGACGCGAACTTGACCAAACGTATCGAACTACCCTCTTCAGTCTCGCTTTGCTCGCCAGCTTCCCTCAGGGCAAGCCACGTATTGCCCTGCGCGCGGTTGTTGCGCGCGGTTGGCTTGGGAATGGATGGGATAATGTATAATTTCTGTCAGTTCTCGGAAGGATAATTTGGTTGGAGTAGAAATGAAAAAGAAACTTGCCGTTGTATTGTTGGTTGTCATCCTGGCGATAAGTTTGCCGTGTTCTGAGGCGCGGGCGGCAGAAGGAATAACTTGGCGCCAGTCAGATACCGGGATTTGGGGAGGCGATATTAGGGCTTTGGCGATCGATCCGCAGACGCCTTCAACGCTTTACGTGGGAATTTATGGGGGTAGCGGAGTTTTTAAGAGCGTGGATGGGGGCGCGAGCTGGAGCGCAGCAGGCAGCGGTTTGGCAGTGCCCTATATTCTTTCACTGGCGATCGACCCGAAGGCGCCTTCGACGCTTTACGCAGGGACTTATGGGGGCGGTGTCTACAAGAGCGTGGACGGGGGAGCGTCCTGGAGCGCAGCAGGCAGCGGGCTCCCATCTGCGCCTATTATTCGAACCCTTGCGATCGACCCGCAGACGACTTCAACGCTTTACGCGGGAACTCAGTGGGATGGTGTCTACAAGAGCATGGATGGGGGCGCGAGCTGGAGCGCGGCAAATACCGGTCTGACAGCCCGCTGGATAAACATACTCGAGATTGATCCACGGGCGCCTGCTAAGGTCTACGCGGGAACTGCCATAGGGGTCTTCAAGAGTGTGAATGGAGGAGCGAGCTGGAGCGCGGTTAACAGCGGTTTGACCGGAACCCGCATAAACACGCTGGCGATTGACCCGAAGAAACATTCTGCCACACTCTACGCGGGGACTGATTTGAATGGCGTGTTTAAGAGCTCGAATGAAGGAGCGTCCTGGAGCGCGGTCAATACCGGTCTGACAAGCAACCGAATAAAAGCGCTGGCAATCGACCCGAAGGCACCTTCGACGCTATACGCGGGAACTGACGCAGGCGTCTTCAAGAGCGTGGATGGGGGAGCGAATTGGAGCGCGGCCAATACTGGTCTGACAAACTTTGTAAAAGCGCTGGCGATCGACCCGCAGACGCCCGCGACGCTTTACGCGGGGATTGATGAGGGCGTCTTCAAGAGCGTGGATGGGGGAGCGAATTGGAGTGCGGCAAATACCGGTCTGAAGGTGAGTAATATTAACACACTGGTGATCGACCCGCAGGCGCCTTTGACGCTATATGCAGGGACTGATGGTGGCGGCGTTTTCAAGAGCGTGGATGGGGGAGCGAATTGGAGCGCGGCAAATACCGGTCTGACAAACTTCGTAAAAGCGCTGGCGATCGATCCGCAAACGCCTTCGACGCTTTACGCGGGGGTTGTTGGCGGTGGCGTCTTCAAGAGCGTGAACGGGGGCGGGACTTGGACCGCAGCCAGCAATGGATTGACTAACCTGGACATTTGGGCGCTGGCGATCGACCCGCAAACACCTTCAACGCTTTATGCGGGAACTCAGTGGGGTGGTGTCTTCAAGAGTGAGAATGGGGGAACATCCTGGAGCGCGGTCAATGTTGGTCTGCCAATGACCCATGTAACAACACCGGCGATTGACCCGAAGACACCTTCGACGCTTTATGCGGCGACTGATGGGGATGGCGTCTTCAAGAGTGTGGATGGGGGAACGTCCTGGAGCGCAGCCAACAATGGTTTTCCATATGCCTACGTAAACACACTTGCTATTGACCCGCAGGATCCTGATACGCTTTACGCGGGAACTTGGGCCAATGGCGTCCTTAAAAGCGTAGATGGAGGAACATCTTGGAATTCCGCTAGTAACGGTTTGACAGCGTTTGACAATCGAACACTTGCCATTGATCCGCAGGCGCCTTCGACGCTTTACGTGGGAACTGATGAGGGAGTCTTTAAGAGCGTGGATGGGGGAGCGAACTGGAGCGCGGTTAACAACGGTTTGACCGAAACCCGCATAAACACGCTGGTGATCGACCCGCAGACGCCTTCGACGCTATACGCAGGCACTGAAGGTGGGAAAGTTTTCAAAGGTCAGTGGTCACACTCGCTGTTCCTGCCGCTGGTCTTACGATAAACAGCCATTTCATTTGAAGCCAAATTGCCAGGCGGATTGGATGATCCGCCTGGCATGGTTAATCGCCGCTTTGCGCTTAAGTTGCCAGTTTAAAAAGCGCGATAATCTCCAGGAATCCATTTGACCAGCAATTTTGACAGAAGAGCGCTTCAAAATGGCAGGCTGTTTTATAATAAAAAAAAGGGCATTTCCCCGTAGCTTGCTACGAAACTGTCCTCAAGATCCATCCCGTAGGGTGAGAGCCCGTAATGCTTCGCAGCTTGTTGCGAGGGTAGGGATCGAAAGGATTTTGATTTTACTTCTGTTTAGAAAGCGAGGCATACATGAATTCCAGACTCTCCCGTTTAGTTAAAATCACCCAGGAAAACAATCTTGATGCGGTGGCCCTGAACCCGGGTCAGACGCTCACCTGGCTGACAGGTCTTCAGTTCCATCTCATGGAGCGGCCTGTTTTGGGGCTTTTCGCCGCTGATGGCAGCGTCAGGCTGGTCTTGCCAAACCTGGAACGCGCCAAACTTCAGGGTTTGAACTTTGAACCAGTCGTAGCCGGTTATGGGGATGATCCGTCAAAATGGGACGAAGTGTTCATGGAAGGTTTCGCCGGTTTGGATGGCAAGGAGTTGAAAATTGGCGTTGAGCCCGCCCGCTTGCGCGTGCTTGAATTGGGCTTCCTTCAGCGGGCGCTGCCTCAGGCAGCGGTTGTCGATGCCAGCAAGGCGCTTGCCAAATTGCGCATATGTAAAGATGAGCAGGAAATCGCCCAGATGCGTCAGGCGGCGGTAATCGCCCAAAACGCCTTGCTTGAGACGCTCAAAACGATTGAAGCTGGCCAGACCGAGAAGCAAATCGCCGGCGAGCTGATGGTGCAGTTGTTCAGAGCTGGGAGCGACGCGGAACTTCCCTTCGCGCCGATCGTGGCGATTGGCGAAAACAGCGCTAATCCGCATGCCGCGCCGGGTGATCGCGTCCTGCGGGAAGGCGATATCCTGCTGATTGATTACGGGGCTTCCTTTGAGGGCTATTATTCCGATATCACGCGCTCTTTTTTCTGCGGCGAGGTCGAAGAAGAGTTTAAGACCATCGCCGAATTGGTGCATGACGCCAACCAGGCTGCCAGATTAGGCGGCAAGCCAGGCATGCGCGCTGGCGAAATTGACGACCTGGCGCGGAATGTGATCGCCGCGGCTGGATATGGAGAAGCGTTCTTTCACCGTGTTGGTCACGGTCTGGGCATGGAGACTCATGAAGAGCCCTATATGTTCGCCGCCAACCCCCTGCTGCTTGAAGAGGGCATGGTGTTTACGATTGAACCGGGGATCTATCTGACCGGTCGTGGAGGCATCCGCATCGAGGATGATGTGGTGGTGACCAAAGATGGTTTGCTCAGCCTCACCGACCTGCCTCGCCGCGTGTTGCCCATCTCGATGTTTAAAGGATGAAGCTCTTTGATCCAGCCAGAAGCGATCTCAACCTGCTCTCAATTTCTTTATTGATCTGGGGGCTGGGTGAATCGCTCTTCTTGATTTTTCAGCCGCTCTATTTGCAGGAATTAGGCGCTGACCCGGTCAAAATCGGTGTGATTTTAAGCGGTGGCCTGCTGGTGATGGCACTGGCGCAAATACCTGTTGGTATTGTCGCCGATCGTTTCGGTCGGCGGTTTCTGCTGTTTGCTTCCTGGGGTCTCGGTTTTGTGGCGGCGTTGATTATGGGGATAGCGCGCAGCTTGACTTGGTTTGTGGTGGGGTTGCTGATCTATAATCTCACCGGCGCTGTTGTTGGTGTGATGAACAGCTATATCAGCCATGCCCGCGGAGATTGGTCGGTTGGCAGGGCTGTTACCTACGTCCTTGCCTTTTTCAACGCGGGATCGTTGATTGGCCCACTTGTTGGTGGTGTTCTGGCTGAGCGGTTTGGCTTGCGCAGCATCTATCTGATTGGGGCGGCAACTTTCTTTGTTTCCACAATTCTGGTGCTGTTCGTGAGTGAACAGCCGATAATCGCCCGCCGCGAGACGCCTTCCGTTCGTTCACTGTTAAACAATCGCCGCTTTTTGGGTATGATAGCCATGCTGGCGGTGGTGACTTTTTGCTCCTACCTGCCAATGCCGTTAACAGCCAATTTCTTGAAGAATGAACGCGGCGTCGCTCTGGCCAGCATTGGTACTTTTGGCTCGCTGGTCAGTTTGAGCGGCATCTTGTTCAACGCTTTTCTCGGACAATTGAAGCCTGATCTGGTCTATTTGATTGGCCAGCTTTGCATGGTGGTCGCCTCAGCTTTGTTCTTCAAATGCGATGGTCTGGTCTGGTTTGGGGCGGCTTATTTTTTGTCGACCGGGTCGAGATTAATCGGCACGATCTCGCCCGCGGTTATCCAGCCTATGGTGCACGAAGGGCAGATCGGTCTGGCTTTTGGCATTCTGGAGGCCGGACGCAATTTGGCATTGATGTCAGCGCCGCTTCTGGCAGGTTGGCTGTATTCAATTCAGCCCTCGCTGGTTTACCCGGTGGCGATTGTAGCCGGTTTGCTGATGACTGTGATTTTCAATCGTTTCTACCGGGCGCAGCGTTTTACAGCGCCGGAGGAGGCTTTATCTGAAAAAATCGCCGAAACCGCTTCGTAGTGCGAAATACACGGCAGGAGAATGATAATGAGCATTGAATTAATCCAGCTTGTGGATAATACCATGGGAAACAACGTTTACCTGATCAATGATCAGCAGGCTGATTTTTGTGTGGTTGTCGACCCTTCTTTTGATGAAGAACAGATCCTCTCTCATCTCAAAAAGAACGCTTGGACGCTTGGTCAGGTGTGGCTGACCCATGGTCATTATGACCATTTCTGGAGCACGGGCGAGTTGATGCGCAAAGCCGGCGGAAAACCTCAGCTGGTGATGGGCGCGGCGGCAGCGGCTCAGGTCAAAGCTCAGTCTGGACTGATGCTTGGCGGAAGCGCTGTGCCTGATATTCCCGTTGCTGACGTACTGCTCCAGGGGGGTGAAACGTTTCGTCTGGGCGGGCAGGGGGCCCGGGTGGAAGTGTTCGATGTCTCAGGACACGCCCCGGGATCAATGCTCTTTTACCTGCCGGAACATCATCTGGCTTTAACGGGGGATGCTATCTTCCGCGAGGGCATCGGGCGTTTTGACCTGCCCGGCAGCGATGGCGAGTTGTTGTTCAGCAATTTACGTGAGAAGGTTCTGACCCTGCCTGAGGACACGACCTTATATTGTGGGCATGGCCCGAAAACGACCGCAGGGTGGGAGCGGGACCATAACCCGTTTTTGCGCTGACGACGTGTGACAAAAAAGCCCCGAGGAAAAACTCGGAGCTTTTGTAGTCCAAAAGATGTCTATTTTGCGTAGCTGGTAGCGCGGGTCTCACGAATGACAGTGACGCGGATCTGCCCCGGATATTGCATGGTATCTTCGATTTCGTTGGCAATATCCTTGGCGATGCGGTGAGCTTCCACATCATCAATTTCTTCAGGGCGCACAATGATGCGCACTTCCCGGCCAGCCTGTATGGCGAAACTTTGTTCAACGCCTTTGTGAGAATTGGCGATATTTTCGAGCGCTTTAAGGCGTTTGATGTATTGTTCGAGGTCCTCTCGCCGCGCGCCGGGGCGAGCGCCAGAGATAGCGTCAGCCGCTTCGATAATGACCGCTTCAACGCTGGTCTGATCGACCTCGTGATGGTGTGATGCAATCGCGTTGACGATTGCGGCGTTCACACCGTGCCGTTTTGCGAACTCAGCGCCAATCAGCGCGTGTGTGCCTTCGGTGTTGTGATCCATCGCCTTGCCGAGGTCATGCAGGAAGGCGCCGGTTTTGGCGATTTCAACGTCCGCGCCAAGTTCAGCGGCAATCACGCTGGCGATCTTGCTGGTTTCGACCGCGTGAGCCAACTGGTTCTGGCCATAAGAAGTGCGGAACTTGAGCCGCCCAATTTTCTTGAGAATTTCGGGGTGCAATCCATGCACACCGGCTTCATAGGCAGCTTCAGCGCCAGCTTTGCTGATTTCCTCATCCATTTGAGTAGTTTCTTCAGCCAGGATCTTCTCGATATAAGCCGGGTGAATGCGGCCATCGACAACCAGCCGCGAGAGCGTGCGGCGGGCGATTTCGCGGCGCACCGAGTCAAAACACGAGATAGTGACCGCTTCAGGCGTGTCATCCACAATCACGTCCACACCGGCCACCTGCTCAAACGAACGAATGTTGCGCCCATTGCGCCCGACGATGCGGCCTTTCATTTCTTCGTTGGGCAATGTGACGAGCGAGGTAGTCACTTCTGCAACCTTGTCGGAAGCAACGCGCTGGATGGCGTCGGCGATCAGCTCTCGGGCTTTTTCCTGCCCGTTTTCACGCGCCTCATTTTCAATCTGACGAATGATGCGTGCCATATCGTTGCGGCTCTCTTTTTCAACCTCCTCGAGGAGGATCGTTTTAGCCTCATCGCGGGTCATTTCAGCCACGTGTTGCAGTTCAGTCAACCGTTGCGCGTAAAGCGCGTCGATTTCGTTCGCGCGCTTGTCAACGCTGCTCTGGCGTTTATTGAGTGAGGTCTCGCGCTGCTGCATCTGATCAAAACGACGATCAAGCTCTTCGCGGCGTTTGACCAGGCGGTCGTCCTCGCGGGAAAGCTCGTTGCGCTTATGCTGCAAATCGTTTTCAGCCTGTTGGCTGATCTTTAGTGCGGCGGCTTTGGCGTCCAGTTCGGTTTGGCGGGCGCGTTCTTCAGCGGCGCTGATGATCTCGCGCGCGGTTTCATGCAGCCTTTCCTGTTTGGCTTTTGCCATTTGGACGGCGATTAACCAGCCAATCGCCAGGCCAATAATCAAGGCGATCACAGCGGGCAGCATCCAGGGCGGACCGGCTTGCTGCCCCTGGGTAAGAATTAATGTGTAGTTCATGGTGTCAAAATGCTCCGTTTTTTAAAAGTTAATAATGCCTGTCATTTGGGATGATTCTCATCCCAGACCTGTTTGACAGCCTCAGCGGCTGTCGAATACCCAAAACCCCTGCGCATCAAAACATTGCCCATTTTTACGCGAAAGGTTTGCCAATCTAATTTTTCAAAGCGCCGATACGCTTTTCGCGCTGCCTGCAAAGCGAGCTCGGCGTCGCTCAGCGGGCTCGAGGCAAGCGTCTCCTCGATAACATCTTCCGCAATGCCCTTTTGCCTCAGCTCTGCCCTGATTTGGGCATGGCTGCGCGGGCGAAAGGTTGCGCGGTTGTCGAGCCACTCGCTGGCGAAGCGAGCGTCGTCCAGATAACCTTCATCAGTCAGTCTGACAAAAACAGCTTCGCGCACCGCTGTTTCATAACCGTGTTTCTGCAAGTAACGTTCCAGCTCCTGTCGCGACCGCGCGCGGTGAGAAAGCAGGCGCATCACCCGCGCGCAGGCGTTCTCAACTTCGTCTTTGGAAAGGAGTTTTTTGATTTCAAGATCGCCGAGCTCTCTGCCAACCGTCAGCCAGGCAGCAGTAATGCGGTCCAGCGAGAAAGCGTAAGCGCCGTCGAGGCTGATTGAAAGCCTGTTAGCGTTATGTTTTTGAGGTTCTATGGCAGTTATTTTGCTCATTTTTCAATTAAAAAACCACGGCTTTTCCGACCGTGGCTCGGGGTCAAGGATGATGTCAGGCGAAACTTCCGCCTCAATATGGTCATGCGTATGCTGATTTAACTCAGAACGTATCTGAATCGTTGATCCAGAAAGTTAATAAATGAGTCAACCTGATTTCCAGTTCGTTTTGCCGTCTGGTAAACGCTCCTCGTCATCAATCAGCTTTATATTATCCAAAGTTCTACGCCTCTGGTGGCGGAACACATCCATAAACCAGTTGTTTCCAACTCATCAAGCCACAGTCCATTCCCTTTCGGGTGATCAGCAACTGTGAACATATCTACTTATTAATCAAGATTATACAACACTTATGCTTGCAATGGGCCTCCATAATCGATGAATCTTAAAGATTGCTTGCTGCTATTTGATTCATTTGACCCCTCAAACTGGCGCTTGATCATTCTGCATAGCTGTCGAACAGACTGGAGACTCATGTTAAAATAGCTCTATGGATCCGACACCCGCCATTAACACACTCTCTCAAAAGCAAGTAAACATGCGGCATTCGCGAGAACGCTTCTGGCAGATTGTCTTTCCGATGGCAATCGTTCTCCTCCTGGCGATTGCTCTTGCCGTCTGCCTGATCGCTTTTGCCGGCGCGGAGGGCGTGCGGTTAGGGCAGTTTAGTGCGATAGCCGCGATCGTGATTATCATTCCCGCGCTTGCCGGCTTCCTGATCTTTCTGGCGTTGAGTGTCGGCATGATTTACCTGCTTGCCAGGTTGGACGGCAAGGTGCCTGAATTAGCCGGCCAATTGTTGACCTGGTTGAGCATCGGGAAGAATAAGGTGGACAAAATAAGCGATAATATGGCGGAGCCCCTGTTGTTATTCAAGCAGTTTGGCGCTCAAACTATACAGATATTCAACAGCTTCAAAAAGCGATTTAATTAAGGAAAACCTCATGAACTCAACTGCAAAAACGATCACAATTCTGGTAGGCGTCCTGGCAGGCGCTGCTATCGGTTACAAAGCCGCTGTTACTTTAATTGCTGAAGCGGAACGTGACGACAAAAAACTGCCTGTGACAGCTACCCAGGGGCTGCAGATTGGTTTGTCGGCAATGCAAATGCTCAAACAGATCTCTGGGATCAGCCGAAGTAAATAAGAAAGATTGCTGCCTTGTTTGAAATTGTTTTTCTGGGCACTTCCGCATCTGCCCCCTCAATTAAACGCGGATTAGCCTCGCTGGTCGTCATGCATGACGACTACCGCTTTTTAGTGGATTGCGGCGAAGGTACTCAGCGGCAGATCCTGCGCTCCGGCGTGGGCTTTAAACGGTTGAACCATATTTTGCTGACCCACGGTCATCTCGACCACATTCTGGGCCTGGCCGGGTTGGTCTCAACCTTCATCCGTTGGGAAGCGATTGACGAGGTCAACATCTACGGTAGTCAGCATACCATGGACCGTGTGGACGACCTGATCAACGGCGTTGTTTTGCGAGGAGCCAAGCCGCCCATGCCAGTGAACCTGCTGGATATCGAACCGGGTCTGGTCTTGGACTGCGGAAAATTCAGTCTCAGCGCTTTTAGGGTCGAACATCGTGGCTCCAGTTCGCTGGGCTATCTTTTCGAAGAAGCCTCACGCCGCCCATTTCTGGTGGAAAAAGCGTCAGCCTTGAATATCCCGCCTGGACCGTGGCGGAGAGACCTGGTGGCAGGGTTGCCCGCCGCGCTGCCGGATGGTCGGACGATCGACCCAGAGTTGGTGTTGGGTCCCATCAAACCAGGCACGCGTCTGGCTGTGGTTGGAGATGTCGGCAAGCCGGAACGCCTGTTGGAGCAGGTGAGAGGCGCGGACGCGCTGATCATTGAAGCGACCTATCTCGAAGATGAAGCCGTCATGGCGCGCGAGTTTGGACATGCCACCGCGGCTGAAGTGGCGCGTTTGGCTGTGGCCGCTGATGTGAAGAAGCTCATCCTTACCCACGTCTCAAGGCGCTATCGAGATGAAGAAATTCTGGCTGAGGCCCAGTCAATTTTCCCCAACACCAGTCTCGCGTATGATTTCACGTCCTACCAGGTCAAGCCGTCAGTGGATGAACTTGAAACCCAATTAGACTCAACGCAGAACTGAATTTGCGAAAAGCCTTCTTAATCGCGCAGACGATGGTAGTCCCACGATGGTAGTGCCATAAAGTGAACATGGCCATTTATGTTAGAATCGTCGCTTAGAATGGTGCGATATGCTTTGGTACTGGCTTCTGGCTCGCCGAGGCGCAGGGAACTGCTCGGCTTATTTGACATTCCCTTTAAGACCCGACCCGCTGATATTGATGAAACCCAAAACGCCGATGAAACGCCGCTGGACTATGTCTGGAGGCTGGCGAGGCAAAAAGGTTCGGCGGTCGCTGCTAATAACAGTGATCTGCCGGTGCTTTCAGCGGATACGATCGTAGAATTTGAGGGCTCGGTGTGGGGAAAGCCCGTTGATTTGAGTGACGCGCGGAGGACCTTGAGCGCTCTCAAAGGCAAGACCCATCGCGTTTATACCGCCATTTCACTGCTGGACCCTGCCCACAATCTCGAACTGGAACGCATGGTGAAGTCGGAAGTTCACATGCGGGACTATTCTGATCAGGAGCTTCAAGCTTACCTCGATTTAGGCGACTGGCGCGACAAAGCCGGCGGCTACGCCATTCAACACGCTGGCTTTCACCCCTGTCAGGGCTACACGGGCAGCTATTCCAATATCATGGGCCTGCCGCTCTGCGAAACCGCCGAGCTCCTGCGTCAGGCTGGCTTCGCGATTCCAGTTGAATTGAAAGAAAGAGCTGAGGCAGAGTTGGGTGTGCTGCTGGATTGTGAAGAAGGTGGAAATGCCTAAAACTCACCTGCGTTTCTTGATGTGCGCGCTTGCGGTCGCTTTGCTGCTTGGCGCTTGTGGTAAAGGCAGAGAACCGCAGACCGCTGCGCCGTCCGCTCCGCCTGAGATTGCGCTGCCGACGCCGATGGTTGATATTAGCGAAGCCCCCGATGTCGAAGCCGCCGCTCAGGCCTATCTGGCGTTCTGGAAAGCTGAAGATTACCCTTCGATGTATTCTATGGTCAGCCGGCTCACTCGCGACGCTTTCGATGAAGAAACTTTTACGAAGAAACACCTTGACGCGGCTATTGCGCTGACCATGAAATCGCTGGATACCGCTATCCTTTCATACTTGCTCAAGCCCGATACAGCGCAGGTCAACTACCATATTACCTACGAAACCAATTTGTTGGGCAAAATCGAACGGGAACCGGTGATGAACTTGATCCTCGAAGATGGCACATGGCATGTGCAGTGGGAAGGGGGCATGATCCTGCCGGAGCTGAAAGGCGGCAATGTTCTGGCAATCGACTACACCACGCCAACGCGCGGCAACATCTACGCGGCGAATGATTACCCGCTGGTGGCGCAGGCCGAGGCGATCGCGATTTCGGTGGTAGCCGGCAAAGTTGACCCGGCGACTGAGGGTGACATGGTGAGCTTGCTCGCCAATCTCACTGGTCAGTCTGAAGAACAGGTTCGTGTGAGATATATCTACGCTCAGCCGGAATGGAAACAGCCAATTGGAGATGTGTCGCTCGAAACCGCCCAGCGGTACATGAGCCAGCTGACTTCATATCCAGCGGTGATCCTGGATACCTTCAAAGCCCGCTATTATACCGACCACGGTATCGCCCCGCACGCTATTGGGTATGTCCAGTCGATCTTCCCTGAAGAAATGCAGGCTTACCGTCGTATGGGCTATGCCGGTGACGAAAAAGTTGGCAAGCAGGGCATTGAAGCGTGGGGCGAAGAATATCTCTCTGGCACCCACGGCATAAATGTGTATGTGAAAGACCCCAGCGGCCAGATCGTGACCCGCCTTGGAACTGTTAAATCCAAGCCATCCGCTTCAATTTATACAACTATCGACAGCCAATTGCAGTACTGGTTGCAGCGTTCGATGGGTGACCTCAAAGGCGCCATCGCCGTGGTCGAGCGCGACACTGGCAAAGTATTGGCGATGGTCTCGAACCCGGGGTTTGACCCTAATATTTTTGAACCGACCAGTGGCGTGAGAGATCAGCTGACGGCTGTGACCAGCGACCCCAATCTGCCGCTGTTTAACCGGGCGGCTCAGGGTGTTTACCCGCCTGGCTCAGTGTTCAAGATTGTCACCATGGCAGCGGCATTGGAAACAGGCGTGTTCACTCCCACCTATCCCTATAATTGTGGCAGCACTTGGGAAGAAGCCGGTTATACCCTGTATGACTGGACCCACGACAAAGGTTTCGCCGCCTCGGGCTTGCTGACTCTGCAGGAAGGTCTGATGAGATCCTGCAACCCCTGGTTCTGGCATATTGCCTGGGTGTTATGGAACGATGGTTATCGAACTGCTCTGCCGGATGTCGCAGAACGCTTTGGTTTAGGCCAATCGACCGGCATTGAAATTCCAGATTTTGCCGGCCAAGTGCCTTATCCGGAGGATGTCAACGATTACGTGCAGATGGCCATCGGCCAGAGCACTCTTCAAAACAGCCCATTGCAGGTGGCGATGTATGTCGCCGCGGTGGGCAACGGCGGAACGCTTTATCAGCCTACGCTGATCAACCGCATTGCTCCGATCGACGGCAGCGCGGATATCTATACTTTTGAGCCCAAAGTCCGCGCGACCCTTAATATCACGCAGGAAAATATTGAAGCGATTCAGGAAGCGATGGTTTGGGCGGTGAAGAACCGCCGCGGCACTGCGGAATACCAGCTCGGCGGCCTGCCTTATAAATTGGCAGGTAAAACCGGAACCGCCGAAAACCCGTTGGGGGATTCGCACGCCTGGTTTGCTGGCTATACCTGGAATAATAACCCCAACAAGCCGGATATTGCCGTGGCGATCATCCTCGAAAACGCTGGTGAAGGCTCCGAAATGGCTGCCCCGCTCTTTAGGCGTGTCGTGCAGTTGTATAACTCCAATTATTCAAATGCTGGTGGCACGATGCCCTGGGAAGATCGTCCTTACGTGCCGGCAACCGATGACGATGAATAACAATGTTTCAGCGATCAGAGGTAAATGACGAAGTCTGAAGCTGGTTTGGTTGTGCGCTCCCAGGCCGGATATATGACGGTCAAGACTGATCGCGGTGAAGTGGTCTGCCGGGTGCGTGGAAGGCTGAGACGCTGGCGTGCCGAAGGTGATCTAGTCGCAGTCGGTGATAACGTGCGCATCTCCCGCAACGACGACGGAAGTGGAAATATTGATGAAGTGCTTCCGCGCAAATCAGTGCTCGCCAGACAGCTTTCAGGTGTCAGTTATGATTACAAACAGATCATTCTGGCCAATCCAGATCAGGTGCTCTTGGTTTTTGCCGTCAAACAGCCCGATCCTCGCCTGCGAATGCTGGACCGGTTTTTGGTTGTCGCGGAACGGGCTCAGATACCGGCGGTGATCATCGTCAATAAGGTGGACCTGGTTGATCAGAATTATGCGGTGTCTCTGTTCGCTCCATACGAGAAAATTGGCTATCGGGTGATCTACGCCTCAGCTTATACCGGCGAACGTTTGGACGAGATTCGGGGATTGCTGCCCGGAAAGATCACTACCCTTGCAGGCCCGTCCGGAGTGGGCAAGACTTCCCTGCTCAATGCCATTAAACCTGGTTTGGCCCAGTTGGTTGGCTCAGTCAGCCAGGGTGTGGGGAGGGAAAAAGGTAAACACACCACCCAGGTAAGACAGCTGTTTGAGCTTTCTGAGGGCGGCTATTTGGCAGACGTCCCGGGCATGCGCACATTGGCTTTATGGGATATTAAAGGCGAAGAGTTGGATGCTTATTTCCGTGAGATCGCCCGCCTCGTCCCGCGCTGCAAGTTTAACGACTGCACCCATAGCCACGAACCTGGGTGCGCGGTGAGAGAGGCGGTAGAAACAGGCGAAGTCTCACCCGCTCGCTATGATTCTTATTTACGGTTGCGTTTTGGCCACCTCCAGGATGGCGATATAGAGGATGAAGATGATTTTGAAGATTAGAAAATGCTGGCAGGACGTTGCGCTCTGCTTGGCTGCGCTGTCGCTTGTGCTGACAGCGTGCGGTCCAAAACAGGCCGAACTCACGTCGACAGCGGCACAAACCGAACTCCCCACGGCGGCTGCAGCGTCAGCTGAACCTGCTGATGCGTCCCAACCGCGCGTGCTGAATGTATGTACGGCTGAAGAACCAGTCAGTCTGTATCGTTATGATGGCAGGAACTCAATCTCAAAACAGACAATCTTCAGTGCCCTCTACGGCGGGACGTTCATGGCACGAGAAGAGCTCTGGGAGAGCTTGCTTGATCAAATGCCCTCGCTGGAAAACGGCGCCATCGAGATTGTCTCCAAAACGGTGGAGGCGGGAGATGTGGTTGTCGATTTAGCCGGCCATCTGGTCGTGTTAAAACCAGGCGTTCAGGTCGTCCCATTTGGCTGTGGCGAGGGGGACTGTTCAATAACCTGGGATGGCGAATCTGAGCTCAGTCTGCCTCAGGTGGTGATTTCTTATCAGCTGAAGCCAGACTTGGTTTGGTCTGATGGCGAACCGTTGACAGCGAGCGATTTGCTGTTTGCTTTTCAGGTCGATGGCGATGATGCTACCCCTACCACCAAGCGCAGGGTTGATTTTACCGACACGGCGGCTGTTTCAGGCGATCTCATTTTTATCTGGAAAGGAGTTCCGGGGATTTCGACACCTCATCCGGAACGTTACCTTTGGGCGCCGCTGCCGGAACATCTCTTGGGGAATTTGGGTGCCAAAGAAGTTCTCGAAAGTGACCTGGCCAACCAATCCCCCTTGGGTTGGGGGCCATACCGAATGACCAGCTGGGACCGTGGCGAACAGATCAGCTTTGAACGCGGCCCCCGCGACCCGTTAAATGAACCGGTAATCAATCAATTCGATTACCTGAACATTAAATTTGTGCCGCAAAAGAATGACGCCCTGCGGGCGTTTGAGCAAGGGGAATGCGACATTTTGGACGCGTCATTTGGGTTGAATGACGGCGATGCCAATGGTGTCGTCCGTCTGATACCGCTTAATGAATATGGCGCCCTGGTGTTTGGCGTCAAACCTTCAAGTTATGATGATGGCCATTCGCTGTGGGATGAAGAACGCCCAGATTATTTTAACGATCTGCGCGTGCGGCAGGCAATCGCTCTGTGTATTGACCCGCGAGCTCTGATGGCCGATGTGGCCATTGAGCATTATCACGCTGATCCTGATAGTGTTAATTTGCCAGACAACAGTCTGCCAGCAGTGCAGCCAGATGCCTTATTGAGCGAAGCTGGCTGGGTGGATGAAGATGATTTGCCGCAGACGCCCCGTGTTTCCCAGGGAAGCTCTTTCGTCAATGACGGTACGCCCTTTGAAATAAAGCTGTATAGCGGCCTGGCTGAGGCGGATGTTTACGCTGCCCAGAAGGTGGCGGAACGGCTGGGCGCCTGTGGGATTAAGGTGGGTGTGAGCAGCTTGCCGGCTGTCGAGTTGTATGCTCCTGGCCCCAACGGCGTGCTGTTCGGGCGTCAGTTTGACCTGGCTCTGGTGAACTGGTCGGGTTACCCCGGGGTCGCCAAGGACTGTGAGTATTATTTAAGCAGCCAGGTGCCGAACGCTGCCAATAGCTGGGTGGGGACGAATTTGGCAGGTTGGGCGGACGCGGCTTTTGATGCGGCGTGTCTGCATGGCGAAATGCCGAATCAGCTCTTGGCGCTTGATCTGACCAGACGTTACGAAGTGGAAATCTGGCGCCAGGGACTGCTGTCTGTGGAATAAAGCGTATTTCGATAAGATCAGGCAGGTCAGGCGAAGCCCGTCAAAATATGCAAGGAGTGGATTAGGCACGGGCTCCACGAGGTTTCCCTTTGGGGGAAGCTGGCGAGCAAAGCGAGACTGAAGAGGGTGTTTTGAGGTGTCTGCTGAACTAAGCGTAACCCGAAAGCGAAAACGCCTTTCTGTGACTTTAACAAATCTCTCCAAATAATAAGGCTAAATTTTGACAGCTAAACCAGCTTTGGCGGTCAATTTTCAAAAACAGAAAACGTATCGCTTATCCCGTCCCTTCCACCGATCCCGATACAATGTTTATTTCCGCAAAGAGTAAAAAACCAGATTCAGTCCTCAACTCATTTTAATACTATAAGGTGCAGTTGCCATGCCAATCCTGACTTCAAAATTGCAGTAGTTGACAGTTCGTCTTCTAAATGATAATATTTTTAATCATCTCAAGGAAAACTTGGGACCAAAAAGAATGGGGAGGGCAATTTTAGTCATGATAGGATGGTTAAGAGGAGAACCTGAATATCCAGTCTTAAACGTGCCTAAACCAATAATTCACTTAATCCTATTAAGGAGGACTACATGAATCGAAAGTTATTTACGGTTCTCAGTGTTGTGATCGTTGCCAGCATGCTTCTCGCAGCTTGCGGTCAACTATCTGTAGCTCCCACTGCTGAACCCCCCGTTGTCACGGAAGCCCCCACCGAGGCTCCCGCTGAGGCTCCCACCGCGGAACCCACTCCAGAACCCACGCCTGAGAAAACAACCCGTGTGGGCGGCTGGTTGGATGAGATCGTCTATACCGTAGCAGATCCTGCTGCAGTGCTCACCCAAATCCAGGCTGGTGATGTTGACATTTACGCTGAAGGACTTGGTCCGGCTCAACTTGAAGCTATCAAAGAATCTGGTTTGGGATACTCCTCGTCTCAGGGAACCTATTATGACATCCTCTTCAACCCAGCTACCTTCAAGGATGGCCGTTTCAATCCTTTCACAAACCGCAAGATCCGTGAAGCGTTCAACTGGTTGGTTGATCGTGAATACTTCGCCCAGGAAATCTTTAACGGCGGCGCAAAAGCCAAATGGTTCGCGATTACCACTGAATGGCCAGATTATGCCGATCTCGCTGATACTGTCCGAAAACTGGAAAGCTACTATGCTTACGATCCAGACAAGGCCAAAGAAGTTATTACAGCTGAGATGGAGGGTATGGGGGCTGAATTGGTGGACGGTGTGTGGTCCTATAATGGCGAACCCATTAAATTGAATTTCCTCATCCGTAATGACGCCGCCCGTACCGCAATGGGCGACTGGATTGCTGATAAGCTGGAAGAAATGGGCTTTGCTGAGATCGACCGCCAATACAAATCCGGTTCCGAAGCTTCTCCAATCTGGATTGGTTCAGATCCTAAGGAAGGCCAATGGCATATCTACACCGCTGGTTGGGGCGCTTCAGTCATTGACCGCGATCAGGGAAATATTTTCCAGGAAATGTACCTGCCCACTTCACAGCAGGGTATTCCAGTATGGCTGGTAAACGAACCAGATCCAGAATTCCAGGAACTTGGCGATCGTCTTTACAATGCTGACTACACGACTCTTGAAGAACGTCATCAGATGATGGCACGTGCTCTCGAGCTTTCTCTTCAGGACTCGTTCCAGTTATTCCTGATCGATTCCATCGATTTCACGCCTTATCGATCCGACCTGGTTGCGGTTGCCGACCTTGCTGCTGGCGTTCAGGGAGCTCAGGTTGCCCCCTATATGCTCCGCTTTGATGGCGAGGAGGGTGGTACCGTCAAATGGGCTCAGCAGGATCTTTTTGCTGAACCTTACAACCCAATTGCGGGAACGAACTGGACCTTTGACCAGGCCGTGATTCGCTCTACTCAAACCGGCGACGTCCTCTACGATCCATACACCGGTCTCGTCCACGGCCATCGCCTCGAAAGTTCCGCGATCACCATGCAAACTGGATTGCCTGTCGGCAAGACTCTCGATTGGGTAACCCTCGATTTCGCAGACGAAATCGTTGTTCCTGATGACGCCTGGTTTGACTGGGACGCGGAAGCTCAGAAATTTATCACCGTTGCCGAAGCTGGCAAGACCGGTTTAACTGCCAAACGCAAAGCCGTTTCTGTCTACCCGGCCAACGTGTTTGAAGTGAACAAATGGCATGACGGTTCCAACATGGAACTGGCTGACATGATCATGTCCTTCATCCTGACCTTCGACCGTGCCAACGAGAAGAGCGCTATCTATGATGAACAAGCTGTTCCTATGTTCAATGTCTTCAAGGACAGTTTCAGAGGTTTGAAGATTACCTCCACTGATCCCCTGACCATCGAGTACTACAGTGACAGCTACTCTCAGGATGCCGAACTGAACGCTGCAGGCCTATGGCCAACCTGGACCTCTGGTGAATTGTCATTCTCCCAGGCTGCTGCTGCGAACGCTGCCGAAGCCGCGGGCGAATTAGCTTACTCATCTGATAAAGCTACCTCTGAAGAAGTCGAACAAACCAGCTTCATTGGTGGCCCCAGCCTTGAAATCCTCGCCGCGAAATTGGACGAGTTAATTGCCAATCAAACAGTGCCTTACGAAGCCACCCTTGGTGAGTTCATTACTCCTGAGCAGGCTGTCGCCCGCTACGAAGCCCTCAAGGCATGGTATGCCGAAAAAGGACATATGTGGGAAGGTACTGGCCCCTACTTCGTGGACCAGGTTTACATGACCGAGAAGTCGCTGGTTGTCAAGCACAACGATCAGTATCCTGATTTGGCTGATCGCTGGAGTATGTTTGCGAATCCCATGATCGCCACAGCCGAAATTGACGGACCAGGCCAGGTCACGGTCGGCGAAGCTGCCACCTTCGATGTGTTCGTAAGCTTTGAAGATGCGCCTTATCCCGCCGGAGATGTCAAGCAAGTTAAATACCTGCTTTACAATGCGGCGAACGAGTTGGTTGTCATCGGCGAAGCTGTGCTCGTTGAGGATGGTCATTACGCGGTGGAATTAACCGCTGATGATACCACCATGCTTGGCGCTGGTTCGAACAAACTCGAAATCGCAGTTATTCCGATCCCAGTCAGTCAGCCGACTTTCACTTCGGTTGAATTTGTGACTGCCCAATAATTGATTTGATCGACTAGGAAAAGGGGCAAGTTGTAAAATACTTGCCCCTTTTATCAATAAAGTTGAGTAACGCTATGGCTTCTGATACAAATTTTGAGCTCTCAAAACTTAATAAAGCCGCGGTATCCAACACGATAAAACGCCTTTCGAAATTTATGGCGTTGAGGGTGGTAATGCTCTTTATCACCATTGTTGTTGGCATCTACATCACAATTCTCATCGCTAACATGGGTGGTTACGTGGACACAATCATGCGTAATGATATTCGTGAGCGTGTGAATATGCAGGTGTCCGCGATGACCGCCAACAAACCCATGAGTACTGAACACAGAGCGGATTTGGTTAATAGAATGATTGCTTTGGAAGAAAAGCGCTTGGGGTTGAATACCCCCTTTGTGATTCGGTCTTTTCGCTACTTAGCGAATGCCCTCACATTGAATCTCGGTCGCGCGGTCCACATGGTCAGCGATCATGGCTCAAGGGCTGTTAGTAATATTATCCTTGAGCGCCTGCCAGCCACTCTGTTGTTGATGGGAACGTCACAATTATTCTTGTTCATCTTTAGTGTGTTTATAGCGTTGGTGCTGTCCAGAGCTTACGGCAGTTTTTGGGACAAATTAATCATCACGCTTTCTCCCACATCATCCGCGCCCCCTTGGTTTTACGGAATCTTCTTTATTTTGCTGTTTGCGGCTGTTCTGAAAATTCTGCCCTTTAGTGGCATGGTTTCTGCCCCGCCGCCTAAAGAAACCGGCGCCTATATTCTCGACCTGCTGAAGCATTTAATTCTGCCAGCCGGGTCATTAGTTATTTCTTCTATCGCTATCAGTATCTATAACTGGAGAACCTTCTTTCTGATCTATTCCAGCGAAGACTACGTTGATGTGGCTAAAGCTAAAGGCCTGAACCCGCGCGAAATAGAACGCCGATATATTCTGCGTCCAACTTTGCCGACCATTGTGACCAATTTTGCGCTCTTGGTAATTGGTCTGTTCACTGGGGCAACGATTACGGAGACGATCTTCTTATGGCCTGGTTTGGGTCGAACGATCTATCGAGCCGTAGGTTTGTATGATACCCCGGTCATCGTTGGCACGACCATCATTTATGCTTACCTGCTTGCCTTTACAGTGTTTTTCCTGGACTTTATATATGCTATTGTAGACCCGAGGGTCAAAGTAGGTGGGGGGAACAGTTAACATGAAGAATTTTAAGAATACATTACGTGAAATCTCACACTACCCATCGGCGATATTTGGCGTCATCATCATCATACTATTAGTTGTGTTGGCCATCTATGCGGTGAACGCTATCCCTTACGAAGAAGCTGTCCGCCAGTGGCGAGGTGGTGAGGAAGTAGTCTATAAAAACCCGAAAAATGTTCCTCCAGCGTGGTTCAACTACTTTACTGACAAGGATTTGCCGATTTCCTTTGCCGTTGTTGCTGGTGAGGATGAAGAGTTCACCAAGGTTGTTACCCAGGGAGATACCACCGACACAATCGACTACGAATATTCCTTCGATTTTCCTTATGACGAATTTCCTCAGGAGCTGTTTCTCTATATCCAGTCTGACTACAAGGTCAAGAATCCGTTCCTTTCAGTCGTCCTCGAGACGCCTGATGGCGGAGAGATAAAAATTAGCGACTTTGGTGCGTCGAATAAGCAAACCTACCGTTTTTCTCAGGATGAAAAACTGGCCACTCGCCTTCGCCGCCTTCATGGCAAAGAAATCCAGGTGATGCGTGGTTTATTTTCTGTTCCCAAGTCAGATCCTTTGAAGGTCAACAAAGGTGTTTATACACTCAAGATCAAAGCTACTGTCTTCGAAAAGGGAACAGATGTCCGCATCGAGTTTGTCAATCATGGCCTTGTGTTTGGTCTGTTTGGGACAGATCACATGCGCCGCGATATTACGAGCTATTTTGTGGGGAGCCCCCATCGCCCTGGCGTTTGGTTTGTTGGCTGCGGCCGGCACGTCTATCCTTTCGATGTTAATTGCCGCGATCGGCGCATGGTTTGGCGGCTGGATTGATGAGTTGATTCAGAGAATCACTGAAATCAATCTGGTTTTACCTTTCCTGTCGATATTAATCATGGTCGGCACGTTTTACTCCCGAAGTATCTGGGTTATTCTTGGGGTAACCATCGCGTTGTCGATCTTTACAGGGGCAATTAAAACCGACCGGGCTATCTTCCTCCAGGTTAAAGAGTCCACTTATATCGAAGCGGCGAAAGCCTATGGCGCGGGCGACTTCCGCATTATCGTCCGCTACCTGATTCCGCGCATCATCCCGCTGCTCATCCCGGGTTTGGTTTCAGCCGTGCCGAGCTATGTTTTCCTTGAGGCGTCATTGGCGCTGTTGGGGCTGGGTGATCCGACTTTGCCCACCTGGGGTAAAGTGATCAACGACGCGCGTGAGAACGGGGCGTTATATAAAGGACAGTTTTATTGGATACTCGAACCTGCCCTGTTGCTGATGATCACAGGTCTCGGATTCGCCATGTTTGGGTTTGCCCTGGATCGAATCTTCAATCCAAGACTCAGGGGAATGTAAAAATGAATGAAGAAAAAGTAATTCGTATTCAAGATCTTAAACTGCACTTCATCACCACCAAAGGCCCTGTCCAGGCGGTTGATGGGGTCAATTTTGATCTAACTGCCAACAAAGCGGTTGTGGTGGTGGGGGAGTCTGGCTGCGGAAAGACCTCGCTGGCGAAAGCCATCTTGCGTCTTCTGCCGCGCAACGCCGGCGAATATTCAGGAAAAGTCTGGTTGAAAGATATCGAAACCATGTCGCTTTCTGACGAAGAATATCGCAAGAAAATTCGCTGGGTTCGTATGTCGATGGTTCCGCAGGCCGCAATGAACTCGCTTAATCCAGTGCTGAGGGTTGGTGAGCAGGTAGCGGAGCCGATGATTGTCCACTACGATGTCAACAAGCATGAAGCCTTTGATCAGGCCGCTAAGATGTTCCAGAACGTTGGCGTGCCTGTTGACTTCTTGACCCGCTACCCCTTTGAACTGTCCGGCGGTATGCGTCAGCGTGTGGCGATTGCCATGTCCTTAGTGACCGGTCCTGATCTGGTCATTTTGGATGAACCTACTTCTGCGCTCGATGTGTTGACCCAGGCAAACATTTTTAACCTGCTTAAACGCATCAAGAATGAACTGCAGACCAGTTTTATTCTTATCACGCATGATATCTCCACTTCATCAGAGTTGGCCGACATCGTCGCTGTTATGTACGCGGGTCAGATCGTAGAGGTCAGTGGATCTCACCGCTTCTTCAGCAATCCGCGGCATCCATACTCTGCCAAACTGATGGCCAGTGTGCCGAGACTGCGTACTAAAGAAGAGCCCGACTTTATCGTTGGTCGTCCGCCTTCGTTAATTAACCCTCCCAAGGGATGCCGCTTTGCAGAGCGCTGTCCCAAACGCTTTGAGAAATGCAGTGAAGAGCCACCCATTTATCAGTTTGGTGAAGATTGGGTTAAATGCTGGCTCTATGAAGGGGAAGGTGACCAGAAATGACGGAACAACTATCAACCAAAACTGGAATTGAACAACCAGAGATTAATATTCTCGAATTAAATGAGCTTGAAGTCTATTTTGAGCTGAAAAAATTTGGTTTTCAACACGCTGGCTATGTTCGCGCCGTTGATGGCGTCAGCATGAAACTCAGGCGGGGTGAAACGATCGCGATCGTTGGTGAAAGTGGCAGCGGCAAAACCAGCCTGATGAGAACCATCCTGCGTTTAAACACGCCTACTAACGGAACGGTGACTTTTGATGGTCAGGTAGTTAATGCTCTCAACGCGACGGCGCTCAAACAATTTAGGCATAAGGTCGGTTATGTCCAACAGGATCCATATGGCGCCATGCCGCCTTTCATGAGTGTCCGCTCCATCCTTGAGGAACCCCTCAAAATCAGCGGCATCAAAGATAAGGAAGAACGCTACCAGCGTGTCGTTAAGGTCATGGAAGAAGTCAAGATGACGCCGGTCGAAGAGTTCCTGCATAAGTTCCCTCACCAGCTGAGCGGTGGGCAACAGCAGCGTATCGTCATCGCCAGGGCAATGATCCTCAACCCTGTTCTGCTCGTCGCCGATGAGCCTGTTTCCATGTTGGACGCTTCAGTGAGGGTCGAGATCCTGAAACTCTTGCGCAACTTACAGGAAACTCACAATCTCGCTGTCATCTATATCACACACGACCTGGCGACAGTGCGGTACTTCTCCGAGTATATTTTTGTCATGTACGCCGGTCAGATCATCGAGAAGGCAACCGAATCAGACCTGATTAACCATACCGCTCATCCTTATACTCATGCGCTGTTGGCTGCCACCTCTGATCCTGACCCCAAGAATGTTGACGAGTTTCAGGATGTGCCGCCCGGAGAGCCCCCCTCGTTGGTGAATCCGCCAGAAGGCTGCCGTTTCCATCCGCGGTGTGCACATATGATTGCGGGCAAGTGTGATACAACCCGACCGCCTGATTTCGACCTGGGCAACAGCCATATAGTTGCCTGCTGGTTGTTCGAGGATAAAGGTGTCTAGGTTTTCAAGCAAGCACTACCTGATTATTGCCGGCGTCAGTTTACTGATCAGCTGGTTGTTTGCCCTGCTGATGACAGTTAAACTGGTGCCGTCAAGTTATTGGCTCAACCTGATTACCTTTCTGTTGATGCTGCTCGGTATGTTCACTGGGTTTTGGGGAATGTTTAACTACGTCAAAGCCCGAAGGGATAAATTAATCGCCGCCCAACGCGAGATACCCGAGGAGTATCGTGCTGATTTGACTGACACAAAGCACAACTAATCAACACCATCGTTGCAAGACCCGGCAACCCCGGGTCTTGTCTTTTAATGCTAACTTTTCTGTCTTTGAAATTGTCATATATTTAGAGGCAATACATGGAAAGCAGTGAAGAGAAGTCAGCGATCGATCAGCTTATCAAGGGTAATCTTGACGGTTTGGACTGGTTGGTCAGGGAATATTATCATCGGGCTGTGCGCACAGCTTGGTTGATCCTCCAGGACTCACAGGCCGCGGAAGACGTTGTTCAGGAAGCTTTCATCCAGGCTGGTCACAAGATCCATCAATTGCGGGGCAGCAGTTTTGCGCCATGGTTCTTGAAAAGCGTGGTCAATCGGGCGTTATCGCTCACGCGAAAAAGGGCGCGTTTCGTCCCGCTTGATTCGCACGATACGTTCGAAGACGAAGCGCCGGCGTCTTCAATGGATCAAACTTCTCCTTCAATCGAAGAAAATCTGATCTCGGCGGAAAACTCACTTCAAATCGCTCAAATCATCAACCGCCTGACCCCGCGACAACGGGCGATTCTCGTCAGGAAATATTATCTCGGTTTCAGCGAGAAAGAGCTCGTCGAAGAGTATGGCCGGCCGCTTTCCACCATCAAATACTGGTTATTTGCCGCGCGGCAAAAATTAAAGCTGCTGCTTGAAAACCATGATGTCTCTGAAAATGGAAGAGTTGAACGCCAATAACGAAAAGAGGACAAAATGACCCTAATTGAAGAAAAACTCCATCAATATGCCGAAACTTGTCAGCCACCCGCGCAGCTGCCAATTGCGACTATTCGGGATAAATTTGAGCAGAGCCGAATGAGGCGAAACAAGCGAACAATCAGGCTCACCGCCTCAGCGCTGATTTTATTCGCGTTGCTTTCCTTTATCCTGCTGACCCCGCAGGGGAAAGCGCTCGCGCAGACGGTGATCGGATTGTTTACAAATGCTGAAAAAGACGTTGTCAGCCTTCGGGAGGCAGGCGCCAATCACTTCTTAAAGCCTGCCATTCAGGGCTTGAGCCTTGAGGATGCTTCGAAGACGGCAGGGCTGGCTTATAGCGACTTGCCGCTGGTACCCGCTGGCTATCAGCTGGATGGACGCACGTATTATTTGAGCGGTAAAATTTTGCGCACGGTTTATAAATACAATCCCTATAACGCCGGAGAAATGTTTATTCACGATCAATCGCCCAATGATATCCAACCCGCGATTGTGGGAAAGTCAGCGAATGTCGAAAACTTTGAGCTGGCTGGCTATCCAATCGCTTATGTGGAAGGCGCGTGGGTCTTCACTCGTCCAGCAGGGATGATGGAATGGGAAGGGGAAACGAACTTCCACACCTACCGTTGGGAAGAGGAGGGTGTCATCCATAACTTAAGCTTTGTTTATGACGACAGCGATTCAAAAAGCCCCGCCTGGTTGAGTGAACAGATTCAAAAAGAAATCATTGAAGGAGCATTGGGCTTGCGTACGAGCTTTTCGCCTGACGTGTTCCTCAATCGAGTGGCTGACCTTGAAACATTAGAAAAGCTGGCAGGGTTCAAGGTGATGACACCGGCATACCTGCCGGATGGGTACGCTTTAGGTCGGTTCGCTTATGACGAAAAAGGCGGCTTCGTTGAATTACATTACTCGATGGATGGAAGTGAGAACGATTCGATCATCATACTGGCTGGCAAGCCAGGCTCGCTTGGCCCCGAGCTGGCGGTTGATGACCCGGATTATTCCCGAATTCTAGTTGAAGGTGATCAGGCGTTTTATTGGGCAAAGATTTATCCGCAGGACAAGATGTTTGCTACCGGATTGCGCTTCAAGCTCGGAGGGCTCGATTATATTATCCGCCAGGTGGGCGAAGGGATTGAGGTTAAGCTAGCCCAGGCGGACCTGGTCAAAATGGCTGAAAGCATGAAGTAAACGATTTTCTCGAATGTCTCACCCAGGGTGGGTCCTGGGTGATTTTTGTTGTTTTCTTTTATCCCCAATGAATAGAATGGTTCCGGAAAATGTCGTCAGGTAATCTGGGTTGAAAGCGCTGTGATATCCAGGATGATGTTCCCTTACCGAAAGAATTCCCACCTAAAAGGATACAAGTACAACCAACTTGGAACATATTTCATCACAATCTGTACAAAAAATCGTGAAAAGCTGTTGGGCGAAATTATCAAAGAACCCGACGATCTCACTTTGCCAAAAGTCAAGTTGAACCCCATCAGCGAGGTGATTGAGAAATTTATCTCATCGATAGAGGACACATACGAGAATGTCATTGTTGATCAGCACGTAGTGATGCCGAATCATCTTCACCTGTTAATCTCGCTGAGAGATGAAAAGATCCAAGTGCTCGTCATCGTCCGCATCTTGAAAACTCTGGCAACCAAATCGCTCGGTTTTTCAATTTGGCAAACTTCTTTTTATGACTATATTATCCGAAGCGATGAAGATTTCAGGAACGCTTGGGAGTATATCGAGATGAACCCCGCAAGACGGGAAAACGATGATTATTATTAAGATGGTTTTCGTAGGGTATGTCCCCCACGAATCAATTGCAAATCATCGCAGGGCAGGATGCCCACATCCTGTCGTATACATGATGCCCATGCTACACTCTGCCCTTTTGCCAAATTCATAACGATGTGGGATTCACCAATGATTCTGTGCTAAAATATATCCCTGTTTGACTCTGGGGCATGGTGCAATGGCAGCACACCGGACTTTGAATCCGTGGATCTAGGTTCGAATCCTGGTGCCCCAGCCTGAGTAATTGTGGACACTGATAGCAACGAAGACCCTTCTGACCATTTACTGACGACGAGCGGCAGTTTAACACCGCCTGCCCGTCGTTTCCTTTTATGGAGAAAATTATGCTGACTGCATCGATCGTTCTCGCCGCTGGCCATGGCAAGCGAATGAAATCCGCGCTTCCCAAAATACTGCATCCTCTATTGGGCAAGCCAATGATTCTGCATTCCCTGTCTGCGGTCACCAGCCTTTCCGACCTTCCGCCCGCGATTGTGATTGGGCACGGCGCCGACGCGGTCAGGCAGGTCATTGATCAGGCGATGGCAGGGCGTGTTAACTTCGTTTTACAGGCCGAACAGCTGGGAACTGGCCACGCGGTGAGGCAGGTCGAACCGCTCCTCAGAGGGAAATGCGCCCGCGTGCTTGTCACCTTTGGTGACATGCCCCTGCTCACTGAAAGCGCCCTGCGGCAGGTCATCGACTTACACCAGCGGTCCGCTGCTGTCGTCACCCTGACCAGCGTGGTTGGAGATGTCCCGCGCGGGTTTGGACGTGTGATCAGGGATGACGCGGGAAAAGTGCAGGCCATTGTTGAAGAAGCTGTGGCGACCCCCGAACAGCTCAAAGTCAGAGAATACAATATTTCCGCCTGGTGTTTTGACGCTGATTGGTTGTGGGAAAGTTTGCCAAAAATTCAGGTTTCGCCCAAAGGGGAATATTATGTGACCGATTTGGTGGCGATAGCGGTTGCCGAAGGCAAAACGGTCGAGGCGCTGCGGCTCGATGATCCCGCCGAGGGGTTGGGGATTAACAATCGCGTTGATTTGGCGGATTGCGAAACCGCCATGCGCCAGCGCGTTAATCGTCATTGGATGCTTGAAGGCGTAACTTTTCTTGACCCGGCGACAACAACAGTAGAAAGTGATGTGACCATCGGACAGGATACCGTTCTGCTCCCCGGCACGCACCTGAAAGGAAGCACGGCCATCGGGGCGAATTGTGAGATCGGGCCATATACCACCCTGCTTGATACAACGGTCGGCGACCACTCGATCATCTCTTATTCCGTTGCAGAGGGCGCTAAAATTGGCAATCATGTCACCATGGGGCCATTCTGCCACCTGCGCAAAGGCGCGGTGCTTGGAGATCACGTCCATCTGGGGAACTTTGGCGAGGTAAAAGATTCGGTTTTACACGAAGGCGTCAAGATGGGGCACTTCTCCTATATCGGCAACGCGGACATCGGCAAGAATGTCAACATTGGTGCGGGCACGATCACCTGCAACTACGATGGACAGCGCAAAAATTCTACTGAAATCGGTGAAGAAACTTTTATCGGCAGCGATACCATGTTGGTCGCGCCGCTTAAGATTGGCAAGCGTGCCACAACCGGAGCTGGTTCCGTAGTGACTCACGACGTGCCCGACGATACGACCGTGTTGGGCGTCCCCGCGCGGCCAAGACAAAGAAAGGAAAACTGTGACTGATTTAGCGTGGCTGATCTCAGCCCTGATATTGGGTATTATTTTTGACCTGATTGCTTCAACGACCAAGTCAGCTTTTACCCATGTCAGATTACCCCACCTGCTTAATATCCACGAAAAAGGAGAGCAAAAAGTCGAGCGCACGATCAGCTTGCTTGAAAAAGCCGGCATGCGCACCGCGCTCAGGCTGGCTTTGGCGTTCTGCCACTTCATTGTGGCGGGCGTGCTCGTCTTGCTGATCCAAAAAATATTCGGGGAGTTAAGCCTGGGGCTCAGCCTCTTGGTTTTGATTGCGGCCATGCTGCTGTTAAGCGTTTTTGAATTTGCCCTCGAAAAATTTGTTTTAAACGACCCGGAGCGGTCAGCCGTCCGTTGGGCTGCGATGGCGGGGTTCATTAACCTTACATTCAGCCCGTTTTCGAAGATTATGATGGCGATCTTGGGCGACAAGGCCGAGAAGGTTACCTTATCGGTTACTGATGAAGCTTTGCTGAATTGGGTGGCCGAAGATCAGCCCGAAAGCACGCTCGAAAAAGGCGAACGGGAGATGATCTATTCGATCTTCCGTTTTAGTGACATTCTTGCCAAAGACATTATGGTGCCGCGGATGGATCTGTTGGCCCTGGATATCAACACAACAATTAGCGGCGCGCGTCAGGAATTCATCCGCGCCGGTCATTCCCGTGTGCCGGTTTATGACGACACTATCGACAATATCGTTGGGCTGCTTTACGCCAAAGATTTGTTGAGCGTTATCGATGGCAGTGACACGATCGCCTCACAAAGGCGTCTGTTGCGCGAGGCTTATTTCGTGCCGGAAGCGAAAAAAGTAGATGAGTTGTTGGCCGAAATGCAAAAGGGCGGCATCCATATGGCTTTGATTGTGGATGAATATGGTGGTGTGGCTGGCGCAGTGACGCTTGAGGACATCGTGGAAGAGATTGTTGGTGAAATCAAGGATGAGTATGATCAGGGCGAAGAACAGCTCTGCCAACAGATCGGGTCGGACGAATACCTCTTCCAGGGGCGTGTGACGATCAGCGAATTTAATGAGATTACCGGAAGCCGGCTCTCCGATGAACATGCTGACACCCTGGGCGGGTATATTTACGGCGAATTGGGTCGGGTCCCGCAGCCGGGCGAAGTAGTGTCTCAAAGTGGTGTGAGTTTCACGGTCGAGGAGGTTGTCGGCAGGCGCATCAAGAAGGTCAGAGCCAACCTCAACCAACCCCTCACCAATGTTATCAAAGACGAGGTGAACCTTGGTGGATAAAAAAACAAAAGAGAAGCTGGTTCAAGCTGCGCTCGAAGCACAGAAGCAGGCTTACGCGCCCTATTCCAAATTCAAGGTAGGGGCGGCTGTTTTAGCCGAAGATGGAATAATTTATAAAGGCGCGAATATCGAAAACGCCGCCTATCCTTCGACGATCTGCGCTGAACGCTCGGCGATTGTTACCGCGATCAGCGCGGGCAACCGCAAGGTGAATGCCATCGCGGTTGTCACCCGCAACGCGGGTTCCCCGTGCGGCGCCTGTCGCCAGGTGATGCGTGAGTTCGGCGGAGTCGACCTGCCGATCCTGATCGCCAATGAGGCGGGCGAGATCGTTGATGAGACTGACCTGTCAGTGCTCCTGCCGCGGTCTTTTGGGCCTGAAGATCTCGAAGAATGATTTTTTAAACGAATTCTGAATGGCGATTTCAGACCGGGAAACCCGAAATTTTCACGCGACAGCGGTCGTTTTGCGGCACATGGAGTATGGCGAAGCGGACCGAATTCTGACCCTTTTTACCCTGGAACGCGGAAAAATGAGCGCGATCGCCAAAGGCGTGCGCAAGCTTAAATCTCAAAAATCCGGTCACCTCATGCCTTTCACCCAAGTGGCATTGTATCTGGCCAAAGGTCGCAATATGGCTGTTGTGTCGCAGGCTCAGGCAATGCGAACTTACGACAACGTGCGCTCAAATCTGCTGCTTACCGCTTACACGGCTTATGTGGCTGAGCTCGTCGACCGTTTTTCCTTCGAAGATAGCGACAACCGGCCGCTTTATAAGCTCTTAGTTGACACGCTCGACCGTCTGGATCAATGCACTGAGCCAGCCACGACCATACATTATTTTGAAGTGCACTTCATGGACCTTTTGGGCTTCAGGCCAGAACTCACAAAATGTGTGGGCTGCGGAAAGGCTATTCAACCGCTGGATCAATATTTCACCGCAAAATTGGGCGGAGCTCTCTGTCCGAATTGCGCAGGCAAGGACCCTCAGGCTTGGCGTGTAAGCATGAATGCCTTGAAATATCTGCGCTTCTTTCAGCGGTCACCCTGGGCGAAGGTGAAGGAGCGTGTCATCCCGGAAGCGGTTGAAGCCGAGATCAAGACCCTGATGGAACGTTATCTGACTTATCTGCTCGAGTATTCGCTCAAGACCCCTCCCTTCTTGCAGGCTGTAAAATAAATCTTTAGAATCGCTGATTCACAGTTTAGTTCCCACTGAAAATGACGTCAAATTTGGTCAGGACTACCTGCTGTGGACGAAACCATACATATTTTCCGCTCCAAAACAGTTAAATAGCGAAAGACAGAGACGTGGCACAGCAGATAACGTATGATTCAGAGAGAAGACCATCTGGCGCCTGATGTATAATCATGTCGTTAATCTAAAACGAGGAAACTGACATGCCAAATCCGCAACTCGACTTTCAATCCATGGTTTTTGCCCTGCAAACCTATTGGGCAGGCCAGGGGTGCCTGATCTCTGAACCTTACTATTCTCAGGTTGGCGCAGGAACGATGAACCCCGCCACTTATTTGCGTGTGCTCGGCCCCGAGCCGTGGAAAGTCGGTTATGTGGAACCTTCCATTCGCCCGGATGATGGCCGCTATGGCATCAACCCAAATCGATTGCAGCAGCATCATCAGTTTCAGGTAATTCTCAAACCAGATCCGGGCAACCCTCAGGAACTTTACCTGAAATCTCTCGAAGCTATCGGCATCAACCTTCACGAACATGACATTCGCTTTGTGGAAGACAACTGGGAATCGCCGGCGCTCTCTGCCTGGGGGCTGGGTTGGGAAGTCTGGCTCGATGGTCAGGAAATCACTCAATTCACCTACTTTCAGCAGGCCGGCGGCATCGTATTGGATGTGCCTTCGGTTGAGATCACTTATGGCCTCGAGCGCATCGCCATGACCCTTCAGAAAGTCGACCACTTTACCAAAATCAAATGGAACGGCAAGCGAACTTTTGGCGACATCTTTCAGGTTGCCGAGCGGGAGCATTCCACCTATTATTACGAAGTGGCTGATGTGGAGCGCATGCACAACCTTTTTGAGGTGTTCACGTCTGAGGCCGACTTGGCGCTCGCCAGAGGTTTGGTATTGCCAGCTTATGACAATGTCATCAAATCGTCTCACACCTTTAATGTGCTGGATGCCCGCGGCGCGGTTGGCTTCACCGAACGCCAGGCTTTATTTGGACGCATGCGGGATCTATCCAAAAAAGTGGCTGAGGCTTACCTGAAACAGCGCGAAGAAATGGGCTTTCCCTGGCAGGAAACACACCAACATGCGCTTGGCTTTGAAAAACCCCTCCTGCCGGAGGTGAATGAACCCTGCGCTGATTTGCTGCTCGAGATTGGCACGGAAGAACTGCCGACCGAGGATCTCGAAACTGCGCTTGAACAGTTCGAGGCGCTGTTGCGCAAACTGTTTGAGGATCTGCGTTTACATTATCAAACCCTTTCAGTTCGGGGCACGCCTCGACGTTTGACAGCGGTGGTTGAAAACTTGGCGACTCGACAGGCCGACCGTGTTATCGAAGTGAAAGGCCCGCCCGCTGATCGCGCTTTTGATGCTGACGGCAAGCCGACACAGGTCGCCATGGGCTTCGCGCGCAGCCGTAATATTCCGCTTGAGAACCTGGAAGTTAAAGATAAATATGTGGTTGTTAAAATTGCCGAAGCCGGCAAGCCGACCATGTCGCTGCTTTCAGAAGCTCTGCCGGCTCTCTATGCGGCGATCAAATTTACCAAAGCGATGCGCTGGAATGCCAGCGGCGCGGCATTCTCACGCCCGGTGCGCTGGTTGACTGCGCTCTTCGGCAGTGCGGTGATCCCGTTTAGTTTCGCCGGCGTCCAATCAGGCAGGGTCACTTGCGGAATGCGCTTTGCGAATCCGCCGGAAAAAAGCCTCAACAGCGTTGCTGACTACTCGGCGTATCTCTCTGAACAGGGCATTATCTTAAGCCAGTCCGAAAGACGTGAGCTGATCTGGCGCAAGTCACTCGACTTGGCGGAAAAAGTTGGCGGCACCTTGGCTGAAGACCCCGGCTTGCTCAAAGAAGTAGCTAACCTTGTCGAGAAGCCCTATCCGCTGCTGGTGAGTTTCACCCCGCGCTATCTTGAGTCCTTGCCCGCTGAGGTGTTGATTGGCGTGATGAAAAAGCATCAGCGCTACTTCCCGGTCTTATCACCAGACGGCAAGTTGACCAACCACTTTGTCGTTGTTCGCAATGGCGATGGTCAGGGCGCTGATTTGGTTGCCGACGGCAACTTGCAGGTTGTCTTGGCGCGCTTCGCGGACGCGGAATTTTTTGTCAACTCTGATGAAGCGCATCAACTGGCAGATTTTGTGCCTAAATTAGAGCAGCTTACTTTTCAGAACAAATTAGGATCAATGCTGGATAAAACTCAGCGCATTGTCAAGCTGACCAAAGAAACTGCCGCCGCGCTCGCTTTGAGCGCCGGGGAAACGAAAACAGCCATGAGGATTGCTGAGCTCGCCAAAGCGGATCTGGCGACTGAGATGGTGGTTGAGATGACCGCCCTTCAGGGTGTCATAGGGCGTTATTACGCGGAATTTTCAGGTGAGTCAGAAGAAGTCGCCCAGGGCATTTATGAACACTACCTGCCGCGTACTTTGGAAGATGCCCTTCCGGAACTGCGCTCAGCCTGGGCGGTTGGCATCGCCGACAGGCTGGATTCGATTGCCGGGTTATTCGCGGTTGGTCTGGCGCCGACAGGCAATAAAGACCCCTTTGCTTTGCGGCGAACTGCGCTTGGTCTCTGCCAGTTGTTGATTGGCAAAGGCATCGACTTTGACCTCAGGCAGGAGCTCGAACAGGCTGGCGCGTTGCTCCCAGTGCCATTCATCCATGAAACCTTGCTGGCATGTCTCGATTTTATCGCCGGCCGCTTGAAGGGGCTGCTTCTGGATCGTGGCATTCGTTATGATGTGGTGGATGCGGTGTTAAAGACTCAGGCTCACAATCCGGCCAGAGCTCTCGAAGCCGCTCAAGCCCTGACCCGTTGGGTGGCCAGTGACGTCTGGGAAGAGCTGTTGCCCGCTTATAGCCGCAGTGTGCGCATCACGAGAGATCTCAAAGAAAACTTCCCGGTGTTGTCTGAGGTGTTGGTGGAACCTGAAGAGATAGCGCTTTATCAGGGAGTATTGAAAGCGGAAGCAGCGCTCACCGGGCAGAACAGCCTCGATCAGGCTCTGAGCCAGTTGAGCGGTTTGATCGTCCCCATCAACGCTTTCTTCGACAAAGTATTGGTAATGGCCGAAGATCCCCAACTGCGTCAGTCGCGCCTGGGTTTGCTGCAGCGCGTCGTCGCCCTGCTCAAACCCTATGCAGACCTCTCGGCGTTGGAAGGTTTCTAAGCGCTATCATTCTGTCTGGCTTTTGAGTGAGCCGGACAGGCGCCGGTTTTGATCTATACGTGTGTTTGGAAGTCAGTGCAGACTTATGGGACGGCAATGAGTTGTTTAACGGTCTTGATGCCTTCCTCGAGTGTCGGACCGATATAGATGCCGCCGAATTGAGCGCGCAGCGTTTCGTTATCCTGCATGTACTGACCTGTGTAGCCAAACTTCGGGCGGCCGCGCAGAGAGCCCAAAGCCTGAGCGAAGTCCTTGAGCAGATATGCCGTGTTTTCGTTCGTGATGCTTAAAATAACCAGCTTTGGCCTTACTGAGGTGGAATAATCGATCACGTCATCTGTCGGAAGGTCAGGCCCTAAATATTCCACAAAGTAGCCCGCTTGTCGGAGCAAAACCGCGAACATCAGCAGGTTGAGCTCGTGCGTTTCTTCCGGCCCGCAGCCCACCAGAATCAGCGCGCCCTCTTTTGACATTGGCATGATCTGCATTAAAGCCAGCAGTTTACCCTTGAGATAGGTGGAGGCAGCATGTACGGTGGCGATGCGGATTTCACCGCGGTACCAGGCTTCCTCTAAAAGCGCCACCGCCGGAGTGATAATCTCCTGAAAAATCGTCAGCAGGTCGAAGTATTTTTGAGAGTCCTCAAAGATGGCGTTAGCGCGCTGTTCGTTGGACGAAACCAGGGCGCCGAACATAATTTCGGCGTAGTCCCGCGCAGGACGTGGTGCTTTGAGGCGTGGCGCTTCAGATGCTATGGATTGGATGGTTTCTGGCCAGGTGTCGTTCTGTCTGGCTTGTTTGAACTGCTGAACAACCTGACTGATGCTCATGCCCGAATCGAGCTTGCGCTGCACCCAGAACAGCAGTTGGATATCGCGCTCAGAATAGAGGCGATAGCCGTTTGGCATGCGCACGGGCGCGAGCAGGTCATAGCGCCGTTCCCAGGCGCGCAGCGTGACCGGTTTGATATTGGTGCGCGTCTGAACAGATTTGATTGTGAAGACGGGTTCAGCGGAGTAGGACCCAATAGATGTCATGAAAGCCCTTCGAACAGGTCGTGTTGAACGCGGTGGCTTTTGCCGGGTTCCGGGTAAGCTCGCATAAAGCGGTCAACTGGTCGGGTAAACAGCCTGGTCAAAAAGTTCTGCACGCCGGTGCCGCGGGTGATGCCGCTTTGGCTGGCGTGGCAGAGCGATGCCTCAACCTGCTTTTCAGCAACTGCTTTGTAATTAATCCGCACATGGGTCGGGAAATTTTGACTGGAAATATCTACCAGATCAATATCACCGTTATTGCCGAACTTGCGGGGGTTCTTGCCGGTCAGTCTCAGCGTCCAGACCATCGCTTTAACCAACCCAACAGGCATGGTGTGAAAATAAAGCGCCCTGGGCTGACTATGCGTGGGGTCGCTCGCTCTCACGTTTGCGAAGGCTCTGACGGTGGCTTCGTGAACCCTGATGTGGTCAGGGTGGCGGTAGCCGCCTATCGGATCAAAAGTGAGCACCACGTCTGGCTTCACCTGCCTGATGACATCCGCGATGTGATCTGCCACCTGTTCAAGCGGCTGATTGATTAAAGCTTTAGGATGGGTGTTGTCAGGCCAACCAAGCAGGCCTGAGTCTCGATAGCCAAGTTTGATGACTTTATGAAGGCCGAGTGTGTTCGCGGAGCAGGCAAGTTCGGCGCTGCGCAGCTCGGCGACAGTCTGGCCTTCGCTGAGATAGCTTTCCTCGACAATTCCCGCTTCGCCGAGAGTCGCGCAAGCTAGAGTGACTTCAACACCCTGCGAAGCGTAAAGCGCGAGCGTTCCACCCATGCCGAATGCTTCATCATCCGGGTGAGCCAAAACCGCCAGAATGCGTTTTGGAACAGCGGCATTTTGGCTCATCGCCGCTTAAACCTGACCATCATTGATTGTAGCATAACAAAATTATATACGGATATGTTAACGCTGACAATGCGGCGGGGAATTTCTAATAAGATTCTAAAAGAAGCGTCAGGATGAAGTTTTTTTGTTCTTTGGGTCAGAAAAAATGCGCAGCCATTCCTCGATCTCATCCGCGGATGATGCCTCGATTTCTCCTGATTGAGCGTCTGTTGACTGTATGGCATTGAGAACCAGCCTCGCGAATTTCGAGCTTTGCATCACTGTGGAGCGCCGTTCACGGCCTGTGGCTTGAACCTGTCGGTCGGAGCTTACCAGAACGATATTTTTGGCGGCGGCTTTGTGGCGCGCCAGGGTTTCCGCGATAGCCTGATCAGCCGTCTTGTTGGCCGGCACGAAAACGGCATTCACCGATCCGTAGCGGCGTGTGCCGTGCTTGCCCAGCGGCGTGCCATCGAAGAACACTGTGATGCTGGCGCGTTGGACGCGCTGAAAGCGGCTCAGGAGCTCAAGCAAAGCTTCTTCATCATCCGGATCGCTCAAGCTCAGCCCACGAAAATGTGGGATTAAATTGTGCCCATCAATCAGATATTGCATGATTTGATTGTATCAAATCACGATAACAATCCGCAGGCGAAAAATCCTCAGGCAATTTGCCGGCGAGTCTTGCCAAGTGGCGCAGAATGTGGTTTATTTATTCAAACCAGCACAAAATGGAGAAACAATGAACAACGTCTTCCCGTCCAGTCATCCCCTTATGTCAACCAAACTAACTCTCTTGCGTGATCTCAAAACTGAACCCAAGAAATTCCGTGAATTGGTGAGAGAAATGGCTATCATGTTAGCCGTTGAAGCCACCCAGGACCTGGCGGTACGTCCCACCACGGTTCAGACCCCTCTGACCGAAGCCACCGGCTACCATCTCATGGAGCGCATCGGACTCGTACCCATTCTGCGCTCCGGTCTGGGCATGGTAGAAGGTGTCTGGGAGCTGATGCCGGGCGCTGAAGTCTGGCATATCGGCCTCTACCGCGACGAACGCACCCTAAAACCAGTCTCATACTACAATCGCCTGCCCGTTGAACCGACCGTCTCTGTTTGCCTCATCCTTGACCCGATGCTGGCCACGGGCGGCTCAGCCAGCGCCACAGTCGACATTTTGAAACATTGGGGAGTGAGCAAAATTAAGTTTCTTGGCCTGATTGCCGCGCCCGAAGGCATCGAAGTATTGCACAACAATCATCCCGACGTTCCCATCCATATCGCCGCGATTGACAAGGGTTTGAATGAACATGGCTTCATCCTGCCTGGTTTGGGCGACGCTGGCGACCGACAGTTCGGTACTTAATCTTGTTTTTTGATTAGCGTTAATAGATCGCGCCACAGCGCGATCTATTATTTTATAAATTGGAAACTGCGCATGCCAAAGCCTGGTTATGTGTTTTTATTACTCCCACCAGGGGCGAAAATCAGCTGTTTAGCGATACGGCGGTCGACCTTTCCCATGGCATAGGCGTCGAGTTCTGCTGGCGCTGCCCATTTCAGATCAGCAGTTTCCACGATACGTTCCCCCGCTTCGGGCTCACAGAAATAAGCGTGCACTGTGACCTTAAAATGGGTATAGGCGTGAGAATAGATGCCAACGAGCTCATTCACCGTAACTTTCAGGTTTAATTCCTCGATCAGTTCGCGTCGGATGCAGGCTCGGATGTCCTGATCGCTCGCTTCCAGTTTGCCCCCTGGGAACTCCCATAAGCTGCCCAATAATCCTCTGGGCGGACGTCTGGCGATGAGCACTTTTGAGTTGCTCCTCACCACCCCCGCGCCGACGATCAGATGTGGAATTGCTGATTTTTTCACTTTGACCGGCAGGTCATTTTGTGCGCCATGCTGAAACGCGAGACAATCGTCCTGAAGCGGACATCGCGCGCACTCAGGCGCCTGTGGCAGGCAGATTGTTGCACCGAGGTCCATGAGTGCCTGGTTAAAGTCTCCCGGGCGAGCGTGCGGAAGTGAACGTTCCGCGAAGTCCCACAGCAGCTTTTCACTCTGAGGAGTTCGAATCGGTTCGTTTGAATCAAGCAGGCGCGTATAAACCCGGCGGATGTTGCCGTCCAATGCCGGTTGACGTTGATTAAAGGCGATGGAGAGAATGGCTCCCGCTGTGTATCGGCCGATCCCAGGCAGTTTGATCAGTGCCTTGGAGTCTGCGGGCAATTCGCCGCTGTGCTCACTGACGACCAGTCGCGCGGCCTTATGCAAATTGCGTGCTCTGCTGTAATACCCGAGCCCTTCCCACATGATGAGCACCTCCTCTAGCTCCGCTTCCGCCAGGCTTTCAAGAGTCGGGAATCGCTCTACCCAGCGCTCAAAATATGGGATCACGGTAGCGACCTGGGTCTGCTGCAGCATGATCTCAGATACCCAGGTGTGATATGGGCTCGGATTAGAACGCCAGGGCATTACCCTGGCGCTGCGGTCGTACCATGCCAATAATTTGGCGGCGAAAGAATTGTTCAAAACTGAAAATTACCTTTGGGCGCTGCGAATTTAAACGTGAAGTGATCGACAAAATCTTCCAGCTGGGCCTGCAGGTTCTTCCAGGCCTGGCTGGTCATTAGCTCCCGGGCAGTCGCTAACTCTGGCAGCATTGCCCCAACCAAAATCTGCGGCTGATTCCCAAAAACAGTTACCCAGGCGTCGGTCAGGTCGAGCCCCATCTTATTCACTTTCGGCAAGAATTCACCGACAATAAAGTTGAAATACTCCTGTTCTTTGCCTGGCTTGATATTCCAGGTCATGATGACCTTGACTTCCATGTCAGAGCGGCATAAGTTTAGGGTCCAGCGCGACCACGTGGGTTTCTTCTTCGGTGAAAGAATAGCTGCTGGGGATTTTATAGGTTTCCATAGTTTCGAGCGTCGTTATCCCCATCTCTTTGAGGAATTTAGCTAATGGGTCGAGGGCCAATTTCGAATACTGCGTTTCGTAGTGCATCGGGATGACCACATTAGGCTCGAGCATGCTGATCACCTCAGCCGCCTTGCTCGCGTTTAGCGCGCCGCCCTCGCCAACCGGCACGAGCGCGATATTGATGCTGCCGAGCTCTTCGATGCTCGATTGACTCGGGACTGAATTGATCTGTCCTAAATGGCAGACGGTGAGTGTGCCGTAATCTAAAACATAAAGCGTGTTGCGCATCTCGCTGTCCGACTTTTTTGAAGGCGTTGTCTGCATCCCGGTAATAAAAACGCCGCCAATCTCATATTCACCAGGCCCGGAAATAAGATATGGGTCGCTTTTAACAGCGGCATGGTTGTTATGTCCAAGATCATTACAGCTGACGGTGACGACCTCAGCTTTTAATTTAAGTGGGTGATATCCGACGATCCCAGAGTCAAAGGGGTCTGTAACCACCGTTGCGATGCTCCGCTCGGTGATTCGAAAGCAGCTGTGTCCGTACCAGGTAATTTCCATTAATCCTCCATACCCCTCAGTGCAGGGGCATTATTGCGCGATTAATTATAACAGGTCGGTCGGGTGGGAAACTGGTATCGGTAAAGTTAGCAGATGACAGGGAACGGAGAATTATCTTTGTACACTCTGAGTTTCAAGCCTGCAAATCGGCGGCGGATTAGGTAGAATCAACATATCAATCAGAGAGGAGTTCTAAGCATATGGATGAGTTTTTCGGAGGAGGGTGGTACATTTTAGCCTGTATCGTACCTGCGGTAATTTTTATTTTCCTGTTCCTCGTTATACGCGGGATTCGCATCATCAATGAATATGAACGGGGAATCGTGTTCACGCTGGGTAAGTTCTCGGGTGTGCGCAACCCCGGGCTGAACATCATTTTTCCACTGTTCCAGCGTCTTTTGGTGGTCGACATGCGCCTGAAAACCGCGGAAGTGCCACGGCAGGAAGTGATGACCAAGGATAATATCTCCGTGTTGGTGAATGCGGTGGTGTACTTCAAGGTGATTGACCCTGAATCGGCCGTGATTAAGATCGAAGATTACCAGTTTGCTATTCGCCAATACACCCAGGCGGCACTGCGCGATGTGATCGGCAACAACGAAATGGATGCTGTACTGACGGAACGCCTGCAGATTGCGGACGCAATCAAGGAGATTGTCGATAAAGAAACCAACAGCTGGGGCGTGGATATTGAGTCGATTAAGATCCAGGAACTGGAGCTGCCAGCTGAAATGAAGCGTGCCATGGCCAAGCAGGCCGAGGCAGAGCGCGAACGCCGTGCCACCATTATCGCCTCTCAAGGTGAGCTTTCAGCAGCTGAGAACTTGCGCGACGCGGCCGACACCCTGGCGGCTACGCCGGGGGCGCTGCACCTGCGCACCTTGCAGACCATTCGCGATATTGCCTCTGACCCTTCAGAAAAGCTCGTGCTCTTCCTGCCTTCTGACCTGGGGCAAATTGCTGGCCAGCTGGTAAAGAAAGAGTAGCCTTGTGATCGAGCTGGATAACAATCACCGTTACCTGCAACTGGCTTTCAACAATGACCTGGGCATGGCGATGAAAGTTGTGCCCAGGATCGTGCGCGACCCGCGGATATGGGTCGAAGCGGGTACGCCTTTCATTAAACGGGAGGGCATGCGCGGGGTATCATGGATGGCGCGTATTTACCCGGGCATGGTGGTTGCGGATATCAAGGTGGCGGATGGGGCGCAGGGGGAGGTGGAGATGGCCGCGAAGGCCGGGGCGAAGGCCATTACCGTGTTGGGCAATTCGCCCGTCGAGACGTTGAAGCTGTTCATTGATGAGTGTAAGTCCTTTGGCGTTTTGTCGATGATTGACATGATCGGCGTGGATGACCCGCTGAGCGTGTTGAGGCCTTTATATACACCTCCGGATATCGTGGTGATCCATCGGGGAAGAGATGAAGAAACCAACCGGGCGAAGATGATTGGTTACCGCCATATTGCCAAGATCCGCAGCAAATATAACGTGATGATCTCGGCGGCTGGCGGCGTGGATTTGCACGAGGCACGCACAGCCATCTTTAACGGCGCGAACATCGTAGTGGTGAACGTAGTGAACCCCGATGATCCGTGGGGTGGGATCGTGATGACTGAGGATATTCAGGCGGTCACACAAAAATTCCTGGAAACGATTGCGTAATAAATCAGCCTCGGACCTCCGAGGCTGATTTATTTAAATTATTTGAACACGAGTTCACCATTTCGCGCGTCGATCCTGATCGTTGCGCCTTCGGCGAATTTACCGGAGAGCAGGTCGCGGGCGAGCGGGTCCATAATTTCGCGCTGGATCGCCCGTTTGAGCGGACGGGCGCCGAACTCGGGTTCATAGCCGGCTTCGGCCAGGTAGTCGCGTGCCGCAGGGGCAATCTCCAGTTTATAGCCGCGTTCCGCCAACAGGTCAGCGACGTGCTTGAGTTGAATGCCCACGATTTCGGCCAGGTTCTTCCGCGTGAGCGGTTTGAAGACCACAATCTCATCGACACGGTTCAAAAATTCAGGCTTAAAGAAAGTCCTGAGCACTTCCGTGATTTGTTCGCGGGTTACGGTTGTCGGGTCGTTCATCCACAGCGTGCTGCCCAGGTTGCTGGTCATGATAATGATCGTGTTTTTAAAATCGACCACACGGCCCTGCCCATCGGTCATGCGGCCGTCATCGAGGATCTGCAGCAGCGCGTTGAAGATCTCAGGATGAGCCTTCTCAATTTCATCGAACAAAACCACGCTGTAGGGGCGTCGGCGCACCGCTTCGGTCAGCTGACCGCCTTCTTCGTACCCAACGTAGCCTGGAGGCGCGCCAAAGAGCCGCGAAATGGTGTGGCGTTCCTGATATTCGCTCATGTCAATTCTCACCATGGCGTTCTGATCGTCAAAGAGGAACTCTGCCAACGCGCGCGCCAGCTCGGTCTTGCCGACTCCGGTTGGGCCAAGGAAGATGAACGAGCCGATCGGTCGCTTGCGATCCTGCAGCCCGCTGCGCGAGCGGCGCACTGCGTTGGCGACTGCCTCAAGCGCCTCATCCTGCCCAACTACGCGTTCGTGAAGCCGCGCTTCCATGTTGAGCAGCTTCTCCATTTCGCCTTCCATCAATCGGCTGACCGGAATGCCCGTCCACTTGCCGACGACAGCAGCGATCTCTTCCGCGTCAACTTCTTCTTTTAGCAGCGCGCCGTTTTTCTGCAGTTCTTTGAGTTTGTCTTCAGCCGTTTTAATCTTGTTTTGCAACTCATTGAGCGTACCGTAGCGCAGCCGTGCCGCTTTTTCCAGGTTTGCAGCTCGTTCAGCCTCTTCAATTTCGTGCTCTGTCTGGTCAAGCTGCTCCTTGAACTGACGCATCTCACCGATCGCCCCTTTTTCAATCTGCCAGCGCGCGGTAAGCTCATGCGATTTTTCCTTAAGTTCGCCCAGTTCCTTCTCCAGCTTATCCAGACGTTCGCGGCTGGCTTTATCCTTTTCCATCGATAGCGCCTGTTTTTCGATTTCCAGCTGCATGATGGCGCGGTCAACCTCATCGAGCGCCTGCGGTTTCGAATCAATCTCCGTGCGCAGGTGGGCGGCGGCCTCGTCTATCAGGTCAATCGCTTTATCGGGCAGTTTGCGGTCGGTGATATAGCGTTGCGACAGGGTGGACGCGGCGATCACCGCCGGGTCAGTGATGCGTACGCCGTGATGGATCTCGTAACGCGGCTTAAGCCCCCTCAGGATGCTGATCGTATCTTCCACACTTGGTTCACTGACCATCACCGGCTGAAAGCGGCGTTCGAGCGCGGCATCCTTCTCAACATACTTGCGGTACTCGTTGAGCGTTGTTGCCCCAATCAGGTGCAGTTCGCCTCGGGCGAGCATTGGCTTCAAAATATTGCCGGCATCCATCGCCCCTTCCGCGGCGCCGGCTCCAATGACTGTGTGCATTTCATCGATAAAGAGAATGATCTCGCCTTCTGTGTCGGTGACCTCTTTAAGCGCGGCTTTGAGCCGTTCCTCAAATTCGCCGCGGAACTTCGCCCCAGCGACCATCGAGGCCATGTCGAGTTGCACGATGCGTTTATTCTTCAGTCCTTCAGGTACGTCTTTCTTGATGATGCGCTGAGCGAGCCCTTCGACAATGGCTGTCTTCCCGACACCCGGCTCGCCGATCAGGGCGGGGTTATTCTTCGTCCGTCGTGACAGGATCTCAACTGTCCGCCTGACCTCCTCGTCCCGGCCAATCACCGGGTCGAGCTTGCCCTGTCGGGCGAGGGCGGTCAGGTCGCGCCCATATTTTTCGAGCGCCTGAAAGGTACCTTCAGGGTTTTGTGAACTGATCGATTGACTGCCGCGCAGGGAGCGCAACGCTTTAAGGATGGCGTCCTTGGTGAGCCCGTATTCCGCCAGGCGTTGCCCTTCGGAGGTTTCGGTCAGGCCGAGCAGGATATGCTCCGTTGAAGTATATTCGTCGCCCATGCCCTTCGCGTAACGTTCTGCCGCCTCAAGCGCGCTTAAGCTGGGGCGAGCCAGGCTGGGTTCACCGCTGCCGCCCCCATAAACTTTCGGCATGTTGGCGATATCACGCACTAATTCTTGTTTAAGGATGTCAACCGAGCCGGCAATTTGCGTAATTACAGCAGGAACGAGACTGCTGTTCTGATTTAACAGCGCCAGCAAAAGATGCGTTGGCTCGATCGTCTGCTGATTGTTATCTCGGGCGAGAGATTGGCCGGCCACGATTGCTTCTTGTGCTTTTTGAGTGTATTTATTTAAATCCATAATGACTCCTGCTTGCTATTTTTCTTAAATAGAGTGTAGGGTTTAAATGTATTAATTTTGTTTAAACCGTATAAATAAAATATCAGCGAAAGAAGAATGAACAGGCTTCGAAAACCTTAATGTAGCTGTTTGGCTTGGTGACCGCATCTTATTTTAGAAAAAACTGCAAAATAAGGCGTGCTTCAAATGCCGGTCAAGCACTGAGTGAAAAGTGGAGACCATATTAAGCCCTACTCTGATCAAACCCATACTTGTTTCGTCAGGTTTCATCCGACTCATCTAATTGATCACACGTAGGGTTGAGCGACTACACCCAACTGCGCGCCTGCCAGAGCGCAACCCAATACACCCAAACCAACTTGCGTCATTTCGTTTTATGACAAAAACCTGGCGAAAATGAAAGTTCGTCTCTACAAAAAGAGGTCTTTGGTAAGCGATGTGTGTTCAGCACAACCATGTCCCCCCCTCTTCAGTCTCGCTGCGTTCACCAGAGGCAGACCCAAAAGTCAAAGTCAGGATTTTGCATCCCCACTTTCAGGTCTTTTTTACCATTATTTTGGGCATGCACTGCTTTTTATAGGGTAAAACAAAACATTGCCCCCACTTTTAGCGAATTTTTTTCTAATTCCAGGCTTTTGGGTCAGCCTCCACGTGGAGACTTAACCTAATCAACCTAGTACCTGTTTTGTCGGGTTTCACCCGACCTGCATTTTTCACGCAGGTTGGGTGGAGCGATCCAGCGCCTTCACCGACTATCGAATTCTCGGAGCGCAACCCAACGAACCTGATTCACCCTCGTTTAGACGCTGTGCAGTGTGTAAGTGATAAATAATTATTTCCTTGACCAGACGATAACC
>JAAYCN010000115.1 GCA_012729755.1 Chloroflexota bacterium
TATAGTTTTGATCAATATACACCTCGATGTCTTGATATCTTATCCCCCATAACTCCAGACATCGATCCCGATACAACTCATATGACTTTTCTAAAAAGTGTATACCATGTGCTGACCCCCTCACAAAAATGCCTGTCTTTTTTGTTGCCGGTCTTGTATATAATCAATAATAGTCAATAAAGGTGGAGGCGGCATGTTACATCTGAGCGAACGGGAACAAGTTGTTGAATACGGCAAGCGGTTGATTCTTGAGCGGCTGACGAACGGAACAAGCGGCAATCTCTCAATCTATGACCCGCAGAGCGACCACATGATCATCAGCCCTTCCGGCATTCCATACCTGGAAACAAAAGTCGAAGATGTTGTGGTGATGGAAGCGCGTACGGCAAAGGTCGTGGAAGGGTCACGAAAGCCCTCCAGCGAGTGGGCTCTGCACATCGGGTTTTATCTGGCCGAGCCGAGCGCCAGGGCAGTGCTTCACACCCATTCAGCCTACGCGACGACGTTTTCCTGCCTGCATGAGCCATTGCGCGCAGTGCATTATGGAATCGCTGCGGCGGGGGTTGAGACGATCCCGGTGGCGGAATATGCCACTTTTGGGACGCCTGCGCTTTCAGTGAACGCGCTGAAAGCAATAGGCAGGTCGAAAGCTGTTTTGCTGGCTAATCATGGGCTGATTGGGTGGGACGTTTCCATGCCGAAGGTTTTCAGCCTGATCAAGGAAGTTGAGTTTATGGCTGAGCTGCAATATCGGGCGCTTTCAATCGGCAAGCCGATCATTATCGACAGCGAGGAAATGGCGCGGGTGATTGAGAAATTCAAGACCTATGGTCAGCAGCCCGAAGTTTAAGCTCAGTCGATCTGGAAAAGCCTGGTAACGCTGCCAAAATGGTGAAATTCGCTGCCGTCCGGCATGCGCACAAAACCGTTTTTGCCGTCTCTGCGTACCTCCAAACCCTGAAAACGGAAAGTGATCGGAGCGGTTAAACCATTTTCACCGCCCAGGCTGACTTTGTGTGAGCTGTAAATCTTCACCCCGGCAATCTCCATCAGCAATTCAAGCGGGATAAGACTTTGGACGGTGTTGCGCGAGCCGATGGGTTTGCCCTGGTCAGATGTGAAACTGCCAAACAGGGCGTTTTCGGTTTTCAAGATTTTCATTTGAGCTTTTAATAGTTTTTCAAAGATCAGCCAGGCAAGTTCCTTGTGTTCGGCTCTTATCAATTCCGCGATCAGCAGTGAATGCCAAAAGAGGTTGACAGACTTGCCAGATTCATCGGAGCTATTCAGCTGCTCTGGCAGTCCGAATTGGGTTTGATCGGCCTCTGCCAGCCAATTCGCGAGCACAGGCAATTCCGCGTCTGACTCAGCGTCAATCAGATCGTTGAAGAGAGCGCTGAAATCGTGCTGAGGTAAGCTGGCAGAGTAGATAAGGAGCTCGGCGAATTCCAACCCATCAACGGACACGCCGTTTAAAGCCGTGTAAACAGAAGCCGAGCTGGCGTAGAAAAAGCCTGGCAGCCAGGTGAACTGATCGGAAGTCAGCAACTCTTCGATTGCCTGGCCATTTTCGTTAATTCCTGCCAGTATAATCGAGGCGGGCCGGCGAGTTTGGGGGCTCGGTTTGAGAATGAGATTAAGACGCAAAGGATGCTCAAAGGTGAACTGGATTTTTCGCGCAGATTGATGTGGGGCCTGAAAGTACAGTTTCTGATGTGGAAATTGGTGTGTGAGAGCGTCGCGCCACGAGAGTTCAGGCTGGCTGACGCTCCAGTTTGTCAAAGCGAGTTCCAGACGGGCAAGAAAGTGGATGATTTCCTGAGCGCGCGAGGCATCCTCTAACGCGCTGGCAATGCGATGGAGTTGTTTAAGCTCCGCGCGCAGCAGAGTGCCGAGGGCGATATTCTCCGCGTTGGCAATATGACTGGGGAGTGCATCAAGCTGGAGAAGTGAAAAAGCGAACGAGGAACGAAACTGGGTTTGTCCGATATTGGACCACTCTGGGAGGCCGTCCTGATCCTGGTCGTGAGCGGCGTCAAACCAGCGGGCAACCATGTTGTAGAGCGGCTCAAGTGCTTTGTTTAGGAATTCGCGATCGTGCGTGTGCTGAAAGACGCTCCAAGTCAGACGGCTGAGAAGGGGAAAGACTACATCTGTACTGTCTTTCAGCAGGCCGTCGATGGCGATGATCGCCTGTTGAAGCATAAGTTGGGCTTTCTCGGGGGCGATGGTCAGCGCAGAAATGATTATCTGCCATAAATTGGACACCTGAGCGTTAAGATCCTGCCCTCGTGAGAGGATAGATGAGGCGTTTAGGCTCGGGGTGCGCGTTTCGCATAGGCCTTGATTGGGCAGGCTCAATTGTTTAGCGAGATATTGGGAAGCACGAATGGTGAGGTCAATTTCAGGGTTACCAGTTTCCACCTCTAAAAGACTGGAAGATACGGTGATAGTATGTTCTGCGAGGCGTTCATCCCAATTGTCGGGAAAACCAAAATTGAATTTTTCGATCGGGCGGTGAGATGGCTCAAAAAAACCGCATTGCCACCTGAAGCATGCGCTTTCACCAGGGACGAGAGCTTTGCTCCAAAACAGCGCTGAGAGAGGACTGATCACAGGTGTGGAGGGTTGGCCTAACCAAAGAGCTATATCAAGCTGGCCGGTGTGGCCGCGCAGAAAGTTCTGATATTTGAACTTGGCGGGAATGAATCCGGTAATACTCTCGAGGGGAAACAGGTCGCCCGCGATGCGCACGCCAAACTCATTGAGCTGTTCTTTTTCATTGGTGAAAGTGATTCGCCCCAATAGATCCTGTGGGGTCTCAACCATCAGTTCATATTTCACAGCCAAGCCCTGCTGTAGGTAAAAACGCAAACTCAAATAATTCGGCAGCCATTTTTCGACAATTGGCCTGGCAAAAAGATCTTCAATCGCAATGATAGGGCGATTATTGACAAGAAAAGCAGGGAAAATTTTAAGCGCCTTTACCTGCAAACCCAGGTTGGTTTCTATCAGCAGTGGTTTGGTTGGCTCGAGTGAGAATTGCCAGACAGCGTCAAGCCAGGGCTGAGCGGTTGATTGACTCAGATCTGCGGCTAAGATCAGATTGATGGGTTCGCCCATGAGAATCGGATCGGAAGGCATAAAGCCATTCTATCATTATTGTTTGCCAAGTCTATCCACCAGGGCAATGACTTCTTATCTTTCAGAAAAGCCTTCGAGAACTCTCAGAGGTTGCTCACTTCTTATAGAAATAAATTAAAAATATTCCTTTTAGTGAGTTGAGTGTCAGGTGGGTTCATTGATCGCAATTAAGCCCTTCCCACTGGGGAGGGTCAGCATATCCGGGGCGGTTTATTAACATTGACAGGCATATGGTTGTCAAGTCGCGTTTTACTGTCCTGATCACCTGAAGATTTATTTTGTCAGGTTCCATCCGGCCTGCCTGACACATTCCCTGTAGGGTTGGATGACCACACTCAACCGTCGTCTTCTTCAACGACCCATCAAATCACCTTTTCAGTCTCGCTGCGCTCGCCAGCTTTCCCCAGGGGAAGCCTCATTTAGCCATTGCTTTTGAGATTGATGAGACACATAAATGTGATTATCCTGTTCTGTCCACCTGTCCGAATCAGCTGTTCAGGAAATCAGTTAAAATGAAGGTATGGAAAAGAATATCGCAGACGACAATACGAATGAATCTGATGAGACCCGCGTGAATGAATTTGGCGAACTGGCCGCATTTGATTCAGGCAGCCCAGCGATGAATGAGGGTTCTGGCTTTCATTCAGTTGATGAAAAGAATGAGGGCAGCGCGGTGAATGAACCAACCTCTGATAGTCAATTTGAAGAAAATTCAGTTGGCGAAAACGAGACCGCTGATTCTCAGCAAGGCGACACGTCTGAGGGGAATCTGAACGAAATTCGCCCGTGGTTCGCGGAGTTAAGCGCGTTTGACCCTTCCAGCTCAGCCGTTCGGGCTGAAGAGTCGCTGGCTGAACCGCTGAGTGAAGATACGGGCTTTTTTGAGGGGCACTGGACAAAGGATGACAATACGCCCAAGCCGCCGATACGCCAATATTATCCCTGGACGCCGGAACCGTTGACGGAACAAGATCCGGATTTAATTCCAACTATTCCGCCCGATCCTGCTTCGATGCCAAGAGAAGACGAAGTGTTGCCGCTTCCTCAGCCAGTGGCTGAAATTGACCCTTCGGCAACCAGGTTGACTCCGGTGGCTTTCGCGCCAGCAGGTGAACCAGCAGCCAAAACGCAGGGACCCGCCCATCGCGGGAGAATGCCGAAAGCAGCATTGGCTGTACCGCCTCGCGCGGCAGCGCCAAAACCTGCCAAAACAAGAAAGAAAGGGGCAGGAAAGGTTTGGCTGGCCATACTGATTTTGTTCTTTTTGGCTATTTTTGCCGCAACGGGCTTTGGGGTTATCAAGTACATCGAAATCGCGCGTACATTGCCTGACGTAAATACATTGCGTATGAGAGCATCTCAGTTTGAGACCACACGCATTCTGGATCGCAACGGAAACATTCTTTATGAAATCGTTGACCCCAACGCCGGCAAGCGAACGTACGTGCCGCTCAATCGCATCTCACCATACCTGATCGCCGCGACGATCGCGACAGAAGATAAGGAGTATTACAACCATCCCGGCTTTGATCTGGTCGCTCTCGGGCGGGCGCTTTATACCAACTATACGTCTGGCGAAATCGTTTCTGGGGCTTCAACGATCACGCAGCAGCTGGCCAGAATGCTGTTGCTGACCGACAAACGGTTTGAGCAGTCGTACGAACGCAAAGCGCGTGAGATCATCCTGGCCGCTGAAATAACCCGTCGATACTCCAAAGAAGAAGTGCTTGAGCTGTATTTGAACGAAATCTTTTATGGCAACTTCGCTTATGGAGTTGAGGCGGCTGCTGAAATCTACTTTAACACTACTGCTGCTGACCTGACTCTATGGCAATCTTCCTTCCTGGCTGGTTTGCCGCAATCGCCAGCGGTTTATGACATCTATCAAAATCGTGAGGCGACACTGCGCCGCAATAAGATCGTAACGGTTTTGATGTATCAGTTGAGCCAGGAAAAAGACTGTATTCATATCGGACAAAGCCTTGAAAAGGTGTGTGTGAGCCCCGCGGAGGCGCTTGAGGCGGTGCAGACGCTGGAGGCCTACGAGTTTAAACCGCGCGACACCAGCATGCGCTTCCCGCATTGGGTAGTTTTCATTCAGTCGCTGCTCGAGTCAAGAATTGACGCCCAGACGATCTACCGATCGGGATTTACAGTTTACACAACGCTCGACCCGGATTTTCAGCGCGAAGCGGAAGCTGCGGTGAGGGACCAACTGGCGCAAATGACCGACAAAAACGCCACAAATGGCGCGGTCATCGCCCTTAACCCAAATACTGGTGAGATTTTGGCGATGGTAGGCTCGGCTGACTTTAACAACCCCGCGATCAGCGGGCAAGTGAACATGGCGCTGAGCCAGACCCGACAGCCAGGCTCAGCAATTAAACCGATTACATTCTTAGCGGCGATGGAAAAAGACTGGACGCCGTCAACGGTCATCTGGGATGTCCCGGTGAGCTTACCGCCCTCCGGACGAGCGGATGACTACCGTGAACCTTATCAGCCAGTCAATTATGATGGGCGCTTTCATGGACCAGTGACCCTGCGCAGCGCGTTAGCTAATTCTTTTAACATTCCTGCCGTGAAAGCTCTGCGATATGTGGGCATTTATGATGACCCTGCTACGCCGCAAGAAGATGGTTTCATCAGCATGGCAAAACGACTGGGCATCACCAATCTGACTCGCGATGATTACGGCTTGTCGCTCACACTGGGCGGCGGCGAAGTCAGCCTGCTCGAGATGACTGGCGCCTTCTCGGTGTTGGCGAATGAAGGTAAGCGCCTGGCTCCAGTGGCGATCACAAAGGTGGTTGACCATGCGGGGAAGGTTGTTTCGGAATACGTTGCTCCCGAGGGCGCTCAAATTGTGAGACCAGCCCATGCTTACCTGATCTCGGACATTTTGTCTGACAACAATGCCCGCGCGCCGATGTTTGGCGTGAATTCAGTGTTGAGCCTGCCTTTCCAGGCGGCAGTAAAGACTGGTACGACCAATGATTTCAGGGATAACTGGACAATCGGCTACACACCTGATCTGGTGGTGGGGGTTTGGGTGGGAAACGCAGATTATTCGCCAATGCAGAACACCAGCGGTGTGGATGGCGCAGCGCCGATCTGGGCGAGATTGATGCAGGATGGCATCAACCGATTCTATGGTGGCGTCGCTACGCCGTTCGCACGGCCAGCAGATGTGATGGATCGTATCATTTGCACGGTTTCGGGGGCTGAACCATCCGAATATTGCCCGAGCCAGCGAACTGAGATTTTCGCTTCTGACCAACCACCTCTGCCGAAATCAGAAGATTTCTGGGTGAAAGAAAAGTTGGATATCTGGTCTGGGCTGAGGGCTTCGCCAGCCTGTGGTGACCTTACTGAAGACCGCCTGGTTTTGAACGTCAAAGACCCTGACGCAATCAAATGGCTGGAAACTGACCAAGGCAAAGACTGGGCGAGCAACTATGACTTTGGTGATCCATTACTGATCCGACCTGAGCGGGAATGCCGCGTGGACGATCCCAGGCCTCTGATTGAGCTGATCGGATTGCAGCCTGGCGCGGTGATTCGTGAGAACCCCTTTAAGATCTCCGGGGTGATTAATGCCACCGCCAATTTCAAGGACTTTCGTATTGAATGGGGCGAGGGGCCTGATCCGAAGGAGTGGCATACACTGGTTAATTGGAATGATGACCCGGCGGTCTCCCCTCAGGTGATTTATGAATGGGATATGGAAGGGGTTAAAGGCCCGATTATCACGATCAAGGTTGTCTTGCGCAGCACGATTGGGACTGACCTGGATAAGAAATATACGGTGGGTGTGCAACTGCCGACCCCGACGCCAACGCTGACGCCAACAGTGACTGAAACGCCGATGCCTACCGAGACGCCGGCGCCGACGGCGACACCCACGGAGCCACCGCCACCTACAGAACTGCCTGTGGAGGATACGCCAGCGCCGACGCCTTGAGCTTGAATTTTTAGAAGAGCGCCAATTGAGAAGCGCGGTATTCGGGCGGATCGCCGACAATTTGTGAAGCGAACAACTCCCTGCTCAACAGGGGGTTGTCGATTAAATTGCGCAAGTGCCTGAATTTGACAAAATGCCAGTCGCTGGTGACAAGGCTTTGCAGATTTGGGTCTCGCTTGAGTTTGTAAGAGAGCAGGTTGGCGCGGCCTCCGGGGATCACAATCAATTTTAAGCCGGGTAAGGAAGCGTATTTGAGCAGGTAAGGGGTGACGATGGCTGTGCTAGATGGAAAAAAGGTGTAAACCTGGCGGCCCTGTTCATCTCGCCAGACAATGTTTTCCCTGCTGAGAATGCGTGAGTATTTAAGCTGATTTGCCATGCGCTCGAGCAGACCGCAAACTTCTTGAAGGTCTCTGGCGCGTTCAGTCAGGCTTTCGTTCGTCCGCAAGGTCCAGGTCAGATTCGCATCAGCGTCAAGATCAGCATAGGACTGGATGATCGCGTCAATTGTTTCCTGGTCAGGGGTAAGCAAGCCGCGAATGTTTTCATAAACAAGTCTGACAAGCTCATGATTGGGAATTTGACGAAACTGCTGAAGGATCTCAAGAATGTTTTGTTCGACACGGTCGATCAAGGGGGCGTAAAGCGCAGGCGGTTCTGTGAGCCAGAAAAGGCCAGTGTCGATGGTTTGACCAGGATAAAAACGTTCGAAGTGGAAGTCATCCCGAAGAACGTCTCCAATCTGATCTTCCAATTCGTTTAAGGTGCCATTGGGTTGAGCCTGCGGTTGGCCTTTCAGCAATCCATCCGTATAAAGCGAAAGACTGATGTGCGTAAACAGGCTGAGGAAGGAAACAGGTTCACCCGCATCGGCAAGAAAAACTTTGGCTGCCTGCCGGGCAGCGCTGGGGATGGTCTCGTCAGGCGGGGTATGGGAACTGGGGGTTTCATGGTCCCAGACTGTTTGCAGGGTAATATCTTCGCCATCGAGAGCGAAGGATTTCAAGCTCAGATCGGCGTCCTGCGAAGCCAGCAGCGTGGCCAATACGAACCTGGGGTCAAGCTCGCCAATCTGTAAAAGCAGCGGCGTATGGGGCAGAGTGTGATTTTTGAGCTGGTTGATCACTTTTTGCAGAGCTTTGACGTGCCATGTCCAGTCATAGCGCTGGCGCGCCAGGCTGTGGCGCAGCGGTTCGATGGCTGGGCGTCCCCACAGCCAGGCGGACCAAAGCCCGCAGAGATTCCAATACGCCTGATTGCGGCGCGGAACTGATGTAAACACCGCACCGAAAAGACTGGGGTCTGGAAGAGGTGAAAGTTCACGCAGGCGGCCTTCAAAGAGAGTTATGCCGCCTTTTTGAGGCGGAAGATCTGGCCAGGTTCGAATCACTACCGGTTCAGTGAACTGAGACCACTGTGATTTTGAGCGCAGCAAAGATTCCCAGAGGCTGGGCTCCTGGTAGATAGGCGGGCGGAGCAGCTGATGGGGTCGATTTTTTCCAAGCGGATAAGCCCAAAGTTGGTTGATTTGATCCGCGGTGGTAAGCAGCAGCGCCTGGATGAGCATGCGCTGTCGATCCGAAAGGGTGGCGCTTTTTACCCGGCTGAGTATGACCTGAAAGAGCACCAGAGCGCGTTCTGAATAAAACCTGATGACGTCTTCCATGACCGGCCTGAGAGGGTCGTTGAGACTCGCGGCCATCTCAAGCGCGCGAATACGATGGGCAGTATAAGCAGGCAGGGGCGGGAAGCTCTCTAATAGTTCGGGGGTGAGTTCCACTTCAGCGTCCAAACTGCATAAAGGACAGCGCACAAAGGCTTTGACGGGTTGGGGAGACTCTTCAGTGCAGATGAAACTGCTAACCTGGGCTTTACCCTGACAGGTGGGCGTAGGACAATCTAACTGGTAATAAGCGTTAATATAATCTTCAAGCCGTTCGCCGGTCAGCATGCGCATGTTGGAAAGCGTGGTCAGCACCTCTGACCATTCCTGCTGGCTTGGCGCGGCGCAGAGCACCTTGAGTATGAAGGAAGGAACAGGATTGTTGCTGGTCACTAAAACACGATAACCAGCTTTAGCGAGTTCAAGAACTGAAAATGGATCCTGACCGAATGGATCGAGGAGCCACGAGCCGGGTGGCGCGTATGTGTTTACCCAACGCGCTGCACGTCCCGGAAAGTAGGGCATCAGAAAGCGGTCAAGAGGCAACCCTGTGACAGGCTCAGGCTCGCCAGTGACGAACGCTGCCTCGAGGTTGTGCCAGCTTGCCGCTTCCATCGAAACCTCAAACTTGTTTTTTCAGGATCCCGAAGCCAAAGGCGGGCAAGTGAAGCGTAGCGCCGTTAATCTGGCTCTTTTCGGGCAGGTTGCCCGCGAAAATGAGGCCCCACCTGCCGTTTTCGAGAATGGGCAGGGGATATTGTTCAGGTTTGCTGCCGAAGTTTAATACCACGAGCAGTTTTTCGTGTTTGGCAGCGCGCTGGTAAACGAGCAGATTCTGGTTGTAAAGCGGCAGTAAATCAATTTTTCCGCGCGACAGCGCCGGGCTGGCGCGCCGTAGAGCGATCAGCTCGCGATAAAAATTGAGCAGTGAAGCCGGGTCTTCTACCTGGGCGGCGACATTGCGCTTTGGATAGTTGGGATGAACTTTTATCCAGGGCTTGCGGGCGGAAAAACCAGCGAAAGCTGACGCGTCCCACTGCATGGGGGAACGGCAGCCATCGCGGCCTTTGTTGAAAGGCCAATAGCGCTTGCCGACTGGGTCCTGCAATTCGGTTGGCAGAAGAGTGATATCGCGCATGCCGATTTCCTCGCCGTAATACATATAAGGAGTGCCGCGCACAGTAAAGTGCATAGCCGCGAGAAGGCGGGTCTTTTTATCAGCTTCATCCGCTTTATAGCGAGTTGTGCTGCGCACAGTGTCATGATTATTAAGCACGTAATTTGGCCAGGCTTCCTCACCATGCAGGGCGTCCCAATATTGAATGGCGCGACCGAAAGAGGCTGCACCCCACTTGCTGTGCAGGTACCGGAAGTCAAAGCCGGCGTGTAATCTATCAGAGCCAATATAAGTGCGTGCGTGGGCGGGATCAGCCAGGTACGTTTCACCGACCACATAGCGATCGGGATAAGAGTCAAGGATCTTGCGGATGTCGCGCACCAATGGGTACATTTCAGGCTGAGAAACATCATAAATATGTTCGAGCTGCTCAAACTTTCGAGGATAAAAGCCTTTACGTTTGGGGAGATCGAGATAGTCAGGATGTTTGTAATACTCGTTAAAGACATCCAACCTGAAGCCGTCAACGCCTTTGTCAAGCCAAAACCTGAACACATCCAACATGGCCGCGCGAACAGCTGGATTGCGCCAGTTCAAATCTGGTTGTTGGGGGGCGAACATATGGAAGTAGTATTGATTGAGCTGCCTGTCATAAACCCAACCGCCTCCGCCGAATAATGATTCCCAGTTATTAGGTTGGCTGCCATCCGGCTTCGGGTCGCGCCACATATACCAGTCATGATATGGATTGTCTTTGGATTTTTTGGATTCAATGAACCATGGATGCTGATCGGACGTGTGATTGAGGACAAGGTCGAGGATGATATGCAGCTTTCTCTTATGGGCCTGATCAAGAAGTTCCTCAAAATCAGCCATCGTGCCATATTTTGGATCAATGGCGTTGTAATCTGCGACATCGTAGCCAAAATCCCGGTCAGGAGAAGGGTTAATCGGTGACAGCCAAATTCCATCGATGCCAAGCTGTTGCAGATAATCGAGACGTGAGATGATGCCGGGCAAGTCACCGATGCCGTCATTGTTTGTGTCTTGGAAGGAGCGCGGATAGATCTGATAAATCACGCCATCCTTCCACCAAAGCCGTTTTGAATCTGTCATAGTTGCCTCCGGATGATGTCTCAATTATACCGAATTGGCGAGGGAACGATAGAAGATGAACAAAGGGCATCCGCAGGCTGTGTAGGGACAAAGGGTAGGCTCGGACTGATGGAGTCTTCTGTCAGGAGATTCACCTCACGCAGGTTGGGCGGAGCGACCCAGCGCTTTCACCGGCTATCGAACTCCCGGAGCGCAACTCAACACATTTGATTGTTGACATAGACTTTCGCAGATACATAAAACCACCCTCTTCCTCATTGAGGCTATGGTCAATCAAAAACTAAAGAGCTTTTTAATACGCCCCATTTTGATGGCTTCATTAAATGACAAGCTGCGATCACCCTGCGTAATTATCCTCCTCCATCAGGAAAAAACTTCAAAGATTGGTAGAATCAATTTATGGCCAAGTCTCATCCTGCTAATCTCAAACCTGCCACCGCGCTGGCGCACCCCAATATCGCCTTCATCAAGTATTGGGGCAACCGTGATGACGCCCTGCGCCTGCCGCTCACTGGTTCCATCTCCATGAACCTGAGCGGCCTCGAAACCATCACCACAGTCGTGCCCGATCGGCGCCTCAAGGCAGACCGGTTAACGCTGGGCGGTGTCAGCCAAACTGGCGCGGCGTTCGAGCGCGTCAGCCGTTTTCTCGATCAGGTTCGTCGTCTCGCCAATAGCGTGGTTTTCGCTCGCGTGACCAGCGCCAACAACTTCCCGGCTGGCGCGGGGATCGCCTCCTCCGCCTCTGCCTTCGCTGCCCTTGCCCTGGCGGCTTCAAAAGCCTACGCGCTCGACCTGCCAGAGGCTTCCCTTTCCTCCCTCGCGCGGCTGGGTTCAGGCTCCGCCAGCCGTTCCATCCCTGACGGTTTTGTTGAATGGAAGCCCGGTGAAACTCATGCGGAGTCTTACGCGTGGTCAATTGCCCCACCAGAACACTGGGAGCTGGTAGACCTGATCGTGATTCTCGATCAGACGCACAAAATAACCGGCTCGAGCGACGGCCACAAACTCGCTCACACCTCACCGCTTAACGCTGAACGGATTGCCGCTGTTCCCGGTCGGCTTGACGTTTGTCGTCAGGCGATCCTCCAATGTGACTTTCAAGCCCTCGCCGAGGTGACCGAAGCAGATTCTGAACATATGCACGCTGTCATGCGCACCAGCACGCCCTCACTTATCTACCAAACTAAGCTCACTCTTGACATCCTCGCCCAGATAAAAAGCTGGCGCGATCAGGGCTGCGCTGTATGCGCCACTGTGGACGCCGGCCCCAACGTCCACGTGATTGCCGAAAAAAAAGACGGTCAGAAAGCGCTGAGCAGGCTGCGCCAAATTGAGGGTGTTTTAGACGTCCTTGTTTCCGCCCCATCCCCCGGCGCCAGGCTGATTTGATAGCTCGCGGAGCCATCAACCATTTGATAATTAGGCGCAATCCCTAAAAGGGGGCAGCCTGACGCGTTATTTACTCTCCTCCCAAGTTTGCTCTTCGCTTGCCGCGGTATGACGCCGGATAGCCAATCTCTGGCCAGCTCGCTCTGATCAGCTCCAATATCGCCTCCTGGTCTTCCGGATCGACCAGATAGAGCGGCATTGAACCCGGTACGTCACTATATGTGGGCTCGTCTTCGCCTAACAGCGCTTTGCCTGCCCTGGTCGCTTTGATGAACAGTTGATCCCCCGCGACCCAGCCCACTACCTTTCCCCGACATAGACGCACGGGCTCTTGAACACAACGCGGATGTCCACCTCGCCCAGCGGCGCTAACTGGTCCAGCAAATAAGCCTCAAATTCTCCCAGTTTCACAAACCGCCTCGCTTTCCTGACAGATCAAAAACAAACGAGGCTGGTTGTGTTTGCCAGCCTCGTCCCTTCACTCAAAAATCCTAACCCATGGTGAGCGCCATGACCGCCTTCTGGGCGTGCAGGCGATTCTCAGCCTCATCGTAAACCACCGAGTTAGGTCCAAGGATTACCTCGTCTGTCACCTCGATGTTGCGGTCAGCCGGCAAGGGGTGCATGTAGATCGCGTCTTTTTTACCGAGCTCAAGGCGGCGCTGGTCCATGATCCAATCCTTATAGGAATCCTGCAGCACCTTCCCCTGAGCGGGGTCAGCGGTGGTCAATAATGGACCCCACGACTTGGCATAAATCACATCGGCGTCCTTCATGCCCTCGTCCATATCATGAACGATTTCAAAAGAGGTACCCCATTTTTTGGCTTCGTCCGCGGCTTGCTGCTCGATCTCTGGCATCAGTGGGAATTCCTTCGGATAAGCCAGGGTGACATCCATGCCGAAGCGCGGCATCTGAATGATCAGCGATTGAGGCACTGAAATCGGCTTGAGGTATGAGGCAGCGTAAGCCCACGACACCACAATCTTCTTCCTGCGCAGGTCGCGGCCTTTTTTCTCCATAATCGTCATCAAGTCCGCCAGACACTGGAATGGATGGTAGATATCGCACTGCATGTTCAGCACCGGCACGCGGCAAGCCTCGGCGACTTCGTTCAGATATTTGTTGCCAATCAGCCAATCGCAGTGGCGAATAGCGATGCCGTCAAAATAACGGCCATAGATCTCGCCGATTTCCTTGGCGGTATCGCCATGGGAGATTTGTGTGGTGCTCGATTCAATGAAAGCGCCATGCCCACCCAGCTGAGCCATGCCAGCTTCGAAAGAGCCGCGTGTGCGTGTGCTGCTGAAGAAGAACAACATCGCCAGCACTTTATCGCGCAGGTAAGCATGCGGCTCGTTCAGAGCGCGCTTGCGCTTAAGATCCCAGGCGACATCCAAAACAGTTTCGACTTCTTCTTTCGAAAAATCAAGATCACCAATCAAATCGCGACCATGTAAAAATGTTTGCATCGTTTATTTCTCCTCAATCGATATTTTGTTAATTTTTTAATTATCCGACCAGCATCGATCTCAAACAATTAGGGGATCAGAGCCGGAATAATCGCGTAGAACTCAGCGGCTTTGACGACATCATTCAAGTTAACTGAATCCATCACAGTGTGGGCTGTCACCTCATCGCCTGGGCCAAAGCCAATTGAAGCGATGCCGGCTTTGCCCGCCCAATAGATACCGTTGGTCGAAAAAGCCCACTTGCCCGAAGGCGCGTCTTCGAGGCCAATCAGGCGGCGCGCTTCAAGCCCCGCCTGCACCAGTGGATGGGAGTCTTCGAGCACCCAAGCCGGGAAGTATTTTTCAACCGGAAAAACAAAACCGGTATATGAAGGCTCATCATAAAACAGGGCTTCAACTTTTACACGGTCTTTATGCTCTTCCGGGATCAACGCTTCCACCTGAGCGATCGCCTCAGCCTCGGTTTCGCCAAAGGTCATCCGACGGTCGATGTAGATCACAGCCTCGTCGGGCACTGCGTTGATTGAAGGGGTTTTAACCGTCATGTCTGAAACAGTGATCTTACCGTTTCCCAGGAACTCATGATTGCCCAATTTCGGTTCGAGGTCTTTAATTCCCTCAATGACAGGCAAAAGCAGGTAGATTGCGTTAATGCCGACATGATTGCTGGCAGCATGCGCGCTCTTGCCCTTGGCAGTGACCTTCATTTCAATGCGGCCTTTGTGACCGCGGTAGATCAGCATCTTGGTTGGTTCACCGATCACAACGAAATCCGGCCTGATTTTGGGGTCAACTTCTACAAAGGTGTTTGCGGCGATACCGTCGCACCACTCTTCCATGTTTCCGAAGTACCACGCTGTCCAGCCGTCCAACAGCCCGTGATCGCGGGCGGCAGCCATGCCATAGACCATGCCAGGAGTTGACCCTTTTTCGTCGCAGGCGCCGCGCGCGTACAGCACGCCGTCCTCCACCTTGCCCTCAAACGGGTCCCACTTCCATTCCTGTGGATCGCCCACACCCACCGTATCAATATGCGAGTCAAACACAATGGTGCGCGGGCCATTGCCGATGCGCCCCATGATGTTGCCCATCTTGTCAAAGCGCACCTCATCAAAACCGAGCGACCTCATTTCTTCGGCAATGCGCTCGCCGACTGGTCCAATCTTCGATTCCACGCTAGGGATCCTGCAGATCTCGCGCATAAAACGAATGATTTTCTCGCGGTTAGCCTCGACTTGTTGGTGTATTGCCGCTGCCTTTTGGGTGTAATCCATGTTTATTCTCCTCCGGATCAGGATAATTATGAGCTGATTGATTATAATTACATTATTACCCCTCGTTCATCGAGAAGATTGAGAGGCACTTGTGGATATATTATCATCATTACAAACGTCCGGCAACTTACTTAAAACACCCGGGCTCAATTGGGGCGTATTGAGTACCGCCCACATTGGTGAGACCGCTGTGATTCCCGCGATCCGTCAGGTGAA
>JAAYCN010000116.1 GCA_012729755.1 Chloroflexota bacterium
GCCCATGAGTTTAATTTGAGCGTTTTATAGATTGATGAGCCTATCTTAAAATATAACTATTTATCTAATCCATATTTTTTAAACACATTCTTTAATATTTCTTTAGCTGCTGAAGAACTGGTAGAAATATCGTATTCCTGTAAATGTCTTTCAGCATCGAGGATAGCTAACGCCACCCTGGAGCGGTCCTCACCATGTAAATGTGAAAATAGATCGAAAATTTTTAATAATTCAGGATCTGGTTTGGGAAGGCTTAATACCGTATAAACATCGATTCCAAAGACACCAGCAATACTCAACACTTCTGGCCCTTCTGGGACTGACTCACCGTGCAGCCACGCCAACACTTTAGAGGGTGAGTAGCCTAACAGATCACAAAAGGCTAAAAAATCTTCCTCCCCCGGCTGGGATCGGTTCCATCGTTTGTATGCTCTGTTAAACCAGGCCGGAAATTTTGACATGTTGTTTGCTTTAGTTGAACTGTGAGAATCAGAACAATGAAAAATATGTTCACTATTAATCATATAATATTTTCATCATTCTGGCAACGAATCCCCCTTTACTTGATTATATCACTTCACATTTCCTTGATGGAGAACGGGATCATGACCAGGTATCACATCAAATGGATCGCATAATCCTAAAGTACCTGCCATCGCCATCATTTGGTCCCGGCTAACGGTGCCAAATTTCTTTTTTAATGCACTGATATGTAAGCGGATGGTTGCTTCCGATAACCCTAGTTTTATTGCGATCTGATCCGTGGTGTATGCTTTAGCTAGCAACTGCAAAACACTCATTTGTCTTTCTGATAATGCCGGAGCCAACCTTTGGGGTTTGGGTGGTTGTTGCGCGAGAACGATCAACCCGTTTACCTGTACTTCTGGACAGGCTCCCAAATAACCGGGCAAGATACCGCCATCCCGGATCGTCCTTACCACTTCCTGGATATTATTTGTCACATTTTGGTAAAGAACTTTTCCCTCTTCATTGATAACAACAATGGATGGCATCGATGTAATCCTCCCCTAAGTTAACCAAAATAAATGATTAAGAAACATAACACCCCCAAAGAATTGCGCATTAATCAGGAGAGAGCATTGTTTTTGAGTGTGTAGTTGGAGGATATCTTTCATTCTAGATTCGTATGCGCAAATGAGGTAACGGTTTTTTGAACATCTAAAATAGAACAATTGTTCTTTAAAATTATAGATGAGATTACTACATTGTGCAAGTGGATGAGAAAAAAACCAATCTATCAATTCCGATAGGTGTCAGCCTATTAACCCTATCGAAATTAATAGATTGAGATGAATCCTCCTGGATGTTATCCTACTTGTAATTCTAATCACAAAGGAAATAGCATGACCAACAGCTTTCTGAAGAAACCAAATAAAACTCAGCGTACCAGGCTTGTCTTTCAGCTTGAAAATATTCAAGAAGATCTGATGCGCTTGTCCGGGTATGTATCAGAGCTATCAGATTTACCCAATGAACAGTTGGAAAACCTGGATCTCTCAGATCAATTAACTTCGATCCACCGCTCTTTGAAACGGTTTGAAACCCATCTGGCAGCCATCAAGATCGGATTAACCAATGACGAATTTGCTGACCCGGTAATGGAAGAATCTGATTGGATATTCCCAAAGTCAACTGGTGATTGGAACCCAGTTCGACGCGAAGCAAAACAGGCCAACAAACTGGCACGCCAATTAACTGAATCCATAAGCAAAATTCGTGTCGGCTTAAGCGAGAATCAAGATCCCGCTGCGATCCCTGAAGATCTTCTTCGGATCAACCAAACTATAGGGTATGTCGTCAACGATTTCGTGACGGATGATTTGCCTATTCAAGGATAAACCCCTTACTCATTTATTTTTTTTAGGAGCATCGTTGGATGGAAGTAAAAAGTCGCAGAACAAAATTACCTCATGCCGTCATCATCAAAGCCCCCGGTTTATTACCGATGTTATATACCCCAAGAGAAATCTGTGAAGAACTGGGTATCGCGGAAAGCACATTGCGCGACTGGTTACAAGCGGGAGTCCCCCACCAACGGGATAATCGCAATCGCATTTGGATAAATGGTGAACTCTTTGCTGGCTGGGTAACTAAACAACGCAAACCCAAAATGGCAACTTCATTAAATGAAGATGAAGCTTATTGTATGCGTTGTAATCAGGTATCTAAATTGATTTTTCCCCAGATACAACCCATTAAAGGAAATCTTGTCTTGATCAAAGGCACTTGCGAAAAATGTGGAAATGTTATTAACCGTGGAGCGCATCGTGATCGAACGTCAGAACTATCTCAAAATTAAAGAACATCTTAAATACCTCGAGGAAGTTCTACAGTTGAATCCTGCCTCCGTGGAACGCTACCGGTTCTATTTGCGTCATTTGCTGCTTTGGGCAGATGATCAACATTTTCGCAATGTGCAATCCATACGTCCAACCCTACCGTCCTATCTAGCTTCATTACCCGGCAAGGATGGGAGAGGAACTCTGGCAAGTGCTTCTCAGAAGAAAATCCTTGATTCAAGCAAACGCTTTTTTCGCTGGGCAAAGGTTACTTATCCCCGCGAAATGAATAAACTGCCTGTTTCTTGGTTTGAAACCCTGCGTCAACCTCGCCAGCCGCAAAAATCTTCTGAGAATGTCTTTGTCTCACTGGGAGAAATCCAGATATTGGTCAATACTTCAATCCCTGAAGATAATTTGGCACTCCTGCGTGACAAAGCAGCCGCTGCCATGCTTTTTCTGTCCGGGATGCGGGCCAGCGCATTTAGCACATTACCGATTTCTGCGGTTGATCTGGAAAATCTAACCCTTCGCCAATGGCCAGAGCTGGGCGTTCACACCAAGAATGGCAAGAAGGCGACTACTTTCCTGTTGAACCTTCCTGATGTACTGGAACCGGTACGTCAATGGGATGAAATTGTACGTAAATCGCTCCCAGGTTCAAGCCCATGGTATGCACCGATTTCGCATTCCTGGGGAGACCAATTTCTTTCACAGGAACAACCAGGAAAGACACGCTCGCAGGCACTTCAAAAACGATTGCAATTA
>JAAYCN010000117.1 GCA_012729755.1 Chloroflexota bacterium
TCCCTGGCAGCGAATTGTTTACCTTAAAATCAAGGCCTTGCTTTCATCCGGTCTGAAGCATATCAACCAAAAGCCCATTAAACAGGCTGCATCACCGGCCAGTTATTCACCCCAAAGAAAAAACTCAGCGGAATATGCAGACGATTCGCCCAATATTCCTCATGATGGTCATCCCCCGGAAACGTCCAACTCTGAAAATCCTTATCCTGCTCATAACCATGCCCCACCAACAACTCGTCCACGCGCGTTTGCCATGGCTGATAAGCCGCGTCCATGCCTTTATCGCCGTGGTCAAAATAAAACCTGTGCGCTCCAGGCTTGGGCAGGTGTTTATCGAAATATTCCAGCATGAACTCCCCCGTAATCGGCCAATGTGTCGAAAGACAACCTGCCATGCCAAATATCTGCGGGTACTCACACAACCCATATGCCGAGATCAGCCCGCCCATGCTCGAACCCATCAGCGCGGTGTGATCAGCGTCGCTCAATGTGTCATAATTTGCGTCGATGAAAGGTTTCACCACTTTGGTCAGATAGACGAGGTAGTCATCCGCCTTCATCTGCCCGGCTTTGAAACCTGAAAATTTCCAGTGCTCGTTAACAAACTGAAGCGCTTCCGCTGAAGACATTGGCTTCTGCGGCAGGTAATCGCCCAGGCGGTTAGCCGTGCTCGTGATGCCAACCACAATCGGTGGGTCGATTAAGCCTTGTCCTGCCAGCGCGGTGATTGCTTCTGCCACCTGCCAGCCTTTTCCAATGAGCGGCGTGGATCGGAACAGATTCTGTCCATCGTGCATATACAACACCGGTCGCGGTCCTTCAAACCCTTGTGGCATCCAAACATCCACCCTGCGGCGCAACAGACCGGGGAACGTTAAATTTCGATGCATCTGTACGTTGACTGGCATATTGCCATTATAGACCTCGCCCTATCGATAAGCAAATCAGTTACAATTTCAACTATGCAACGCTGGCGCTTCTTTCTCCGGTTTATTGTCGTTCTGATCAGTCTGACGCTGATCGCTGCCTGTGCGGGCAAGAAACCCAACATTTCCATTCCCACCGTAATCGCCACGCTCGAGAAATCCTACGCCCCGCTTGAAACATCGATTCACACCCCACCCGCCGCTGGAACTGAACAAACCATGCTGCTCGAGACCGAAACCGGCAATCTTCAACCAAACGAACCAGCCAATAATGCCCTGACCCCTTCGCGAATATCTCGTCCCAACACCTCACCTTTCGCTACGCCAACGCGTAATCTCCCCGGCAGCGGCGACGCTTACCCGGTCGGCAGCGTGCCTACTGTTTCTTTTGGCCAACCTACTGAGTCCTCCAACCCTTACCCGGTCGGAACGCCAACCTTGCCGTCTGCCAACCCCAACCTCCCTGCCGGGCTGCAAACCGGCTCAGCCGTCTTCAGTCTGAGTTCCGACAGCGCCACCCGTGAAAATCAATTTATCGACGCCACCCAGACCGATCAATCCGCTGTCTGGACGTATAACGCCGCCCAGCTCACCCTCCTCTCCCCCACCATCAACTGCTCCGGCAACAGCTCATCACTGACAAACAGCCTGACCAGCGGGCTCAACGCTTGCCTGCTTGCCTTTGATGGCTCCACGCTCAATGTAGGCGGAGGGCGCGCCTTCACTTATGGTTTAGGCTCGGCCGGCCTATATGCGCTCGGCAACGCCACAAAGATCGTCGCCGATCAGGTTACCATCACCACCGCCGGTGAGAACTCCCGCGCCGTCAGCGCCGAAAACGGCGGCAGTCTGCAGCTTTCCAGTGTCTCCCTGTCTACCCTTGCGCCTTTCTCGCCGGGCGTCTTCGTCAATCTGGGAACCTCAGCTGCTAATCTGACCGATGTTACCGTCACCACCCTCGAAAGTTCCTCGCCATGCCTGTATACTAACGCGACCCTCAACGCCACAAGCACAACCTGCACCGCTGAACGTTCCGAAACGGCTGTCGTTGAAAATAATGGCGCGCTGACCCTCCAGGATTCAAAATTAACCGCCGTCAGCCCTGGCCGCTGGGGTGCGCTGCTCTATCAAAGCGTTTCGCGCGACCCCCGCACAGCCGAAGCGAAGTTCAACATGGTCGGCGGCAGTTTCACAGTGACCGACATCAA
>JAAYCN010000118.1 GCA_012729755.1 Chloroflexota bacterium
AGGCATATTTGTTCTGGATGATAAATTGAACCAGTCTTCGCTTGTCGATACACAGGGTAATTTTCGGATAACAAATATTCCACCGGGAATCTATATATTGGTTGTGGGGCCTGATGCGGATACCGCAGTAGCATATCGAAAAAATGGTCTTGCTATAAAATTAACAATCGATGCAGATAAAACACTGGATATTGGGTCGATCAAATTAGAATAATTAATACCCTTTCTGTTTTTTGGAAACACGGAGGATAATCCAATACACAGTTGTAAGAGCAAGTTCTGCAATTAATCCGGTTAAGCGCATCAACATGCTGGATGAAAGCACTACTGTTGGGGAGATCAGGCTTGGCAATGTTCCAAGAAAAATAGCTTCTCTTGTACCAATTCCACTAGGGGTTAATGGGTTTAAAAAACCTATAAGCCATCCAGCCGCATAAACTGGAATAAAAACCAATAGAAAACTCTCTGGTACAGTTTTCCACGCATTAACAATTAGAAAAAAGGCTAAGCCTTGAAATATCCAGGCAGTTAGAAAAAGTAAAATTATTGCGATTAATAAGCCTTTTGGAAATTTTCTTAATCGGTTGAGCGCCTGTTTAACAATTGAAATAAGGCTGGTTGATTTCTCAATTTGAATCGACATCTTGTCTTCACGTAGTTTTGCGAAGACAGCTACTGCTAAGCCGATTGTGAGTCCCAGAGCAAGTATCCACAATATGAGGTTAAAGAATTTTTGCTGAATTATTATTTTGCTTGTTATTGCTCCGGTAATCGTTATTACTGCCCCTGTTACAACAGTGAACCCCAACTCTAAGGTAATTCCAAGCATGCTGATATCGGAATTGATTCCTCTTTCTTGACCCATGATTGTCCGAAAGCCGATATGCCATAGGTTCCCAGGAATGTACCTAGCGAGTAAGGAGGTGAAATATAAGTAATTTGATTCGATAAAAGATGTTGATACACCTAATGCTTTTAGAATCAGGAACCAGCTTGTTCCATGAAGGCTAAGACTTAAGATTACAATCGGAACCGCTGTAAGGATGGCTTGGCTATTTTGAAAACCTTCTAAAGGGATACTACTTTGTTCGAAACTACGTATATAGAGGAAAATGGAAAGAAGTATTATGATGGTGACTAGCAACCTAACCAAGGGTTCTTTAGTCAATTTCTTGAAAAGATTAAAGAAATTCACACTAACCTCTAACGATCAACTCATTTAAAAGACTTATAAGATCAGAAAAATGCTCTCTTTGAATACCAACACTTGAGGCAAGGTTTACACGAATCTTTTTTTCTTGGCATAGTAGTTCTTCAATTAACTGTACCAATGATTTGTAATTAGTCCTTTCAACCGGTATTCCAAACTGATCTTGATTCGCAATGCTTAAAAATTCTTTTCCTTTATTTTGGTAGTAAATGCTAATGAACGGAGTGCTGCAAACTGCTGACAAAATCGTAACATGCATCCTCATTCCAATGACAAAGGTTGCTGAGTTTATTAAAGTAAGCAGGTTTTCAAAGTTGTGATAGGGGGAATAAATATAGGCTTTGGATTTACTTCGCATAAACTCCATCACATTTTTGGCAATCAGTTCATCAGCCTGACCATGCCCTGGATACATTGAAATGAAAATTGGATATAAATTTTTCGTTGCCACAACATAATCACATACTCTTGCGAACACTTTAATCAGCTCATCCATTTGTTGATTGGTTGCGATTGATACGGCTCTTTGCATCGAAACAGGCAAAAAGGAAGAATTATAATCAAACCAATTGCGAATTGAAACGATAAAGTAATTGTTTTGAATCCCATTCGCTTTTAACGAAGGAAGAGATGGAGTAAGTGCTAGTGCAGGGTCAGAAAAGATCAAGATGTTTTTGGTTACCCCTAAAGATTCGATCACATTTTTCGAGAACGAGTCTCTGACAGTAATCGCAACAAACCGGTTTAAAGTCGCTTTCGCAAAATGATTCCAGATGACTCCATTTAATCTTTCTGCTCCTAAACAAAAGGCTATGACCCTTTTGTTTTGTATCAATGCAAGCCAAAGAATAAAGAAGTGATAGACTAAGAACACCTTGCTAGAAGTGTTTTGTAGAAGGTGTCCACCACCCCATAATATGACATCACTTTCCTTGAAAGCAGAGATAACTTGAAAAGGGTTTGACCGGTTTATAGCTTCATGGTGTGGAAAATCCGAGGATGTCTTATGAACATTGCCAGTAAGAATTTTTATATTTGGTTTTGGTTCAATATAATCTAAAATTTTCAGCGTGCCTCGAAGAATCGCTTCATCCCCTCTGTTTACCCAAGAATCCCCTCCAAAAATGGTTATTGTTGGTGATTTCATTTGATTACCTCTGCGATAATCCAATAGAACCCATTAGTTCCTGCATTGTGATTGAGATCAATTCTAGCTATCCATTGTAGAAAATGGGATGAAAGTCTTTGAGAGATAAGATCAATGGCTTTGATAAGTAGGTACAGGAAACGATACCCCGATGAATTTTGCTGATATATCTTTATTGCAAAATGGGTGGAAAAAAGTTCGAACAATTTCTCTTGTGAATACCCTAATCGATAGAAGTGCCCCCATTTAAGGCTAATTGCTTTCGTTAGAAATCTTGGGAATAACTGAATGTCTACTGAAGGTGTTGACAATGTTAGTATGCCCTTTTGCTTCAATACTCTTGAAATCGACTGTGCAACACCGTTCTCATCTGCAATATGTTCGATTACATCCAACATCAACGCCAAATCGAAAGCATTATTTTTGAAAGGGAGTGCTTTTGCGTCTGCAACGACAAAAGGTAAAACCGTTCTCTCAGAAGGAATTTCCATGTCGACTGCCACTTTGAATTTTCCTGAAAGGCGTGAAAGAACATAATCATCATGCGAACCTATGTCAACGATATGGTCCCACATGTTTGTTTTCAAAATGTGTTTTAGTAGATTGTATCTATAGATAGTTCCGATTCTTGTTTTCTTCACGAATTAATCCACCATGAAATATTTGTCATGACATTTAGTTAAACACGTTTGGCAATACAGTTGAGTAAATAACTTGATATCGAAAAAAAGGATTTGTTTGCCCTTCATTAGAATATGAATAGGCAATGCGGAACAGGTAGCCTGATGCAGAAACGATAGAATCCTCTCGGGTAATATTCGTTTCTGAATGAACTGGCAAGTGAGTCCACTTCAAGGTTTGTTGGATGAACTGCCATATGCCATCGGAGTTTAATAGAAATATAAATTCGCCAATGGATTGGACGCTTGTTGCTAACGTACCATCTGGCAATGTGGCTATTTGTTTCCATTGTTCTTGATGGCGCGCCATTGGATAGAAGGCGTAGACTGTGCTCACTGGCTTCTCATTTAAATAACCGCCAAAAACCAGTATTCTATCCTGAAGTGAGACGATTCCCATATCCAGCTTCCCGACAGGTTCAAACTCTCCAGCTTCCTGCCACATGTCACTGCTCGGATCATAAACCAGGACGGTGTTATTAATCTTCCCCTCTGATTGCCCCCCGAATAAATAGATTTTATTATCAAAGAGTCCTATTCCATAACTATGGAGTGGGATGGGTATTTGCGCTTTTTCCGACCAAGACAGGCTTATGGGGTCGAAAACTTCCATGGTATTCACGACTTGATTATTATGAGATAATCCCCCTGGTATATATATGAGATTGCCATGTGTGATTGCTCTTGCTTTGGTTACCGCTGTAGGCTTATCGGGAAGTGATTGCCAAGTATCAGAAGATGGGTCGTAGCTCTCTGTTACTGATGAGATCCCTTCGTGCGTTGATCCTCCAAAAACAAAAATCCGGTTTTCATGGACAGCAATCGCTGGATTATTGTGTATGTTAGGTGTCCCGTTAAGTTCTTGCCACTGTGGTGTTGAAAATGTTTCAGCAATTCTTTTATCTCGATTCACTAAAAAAAACACAGATGAAGCTAATACTAATACTATTCCAATCAAAGTAGCCAGTAATACTGGCAAAGTTCTCTTGCTGGCTGAATTTTGCTTCGTTCTATAGCCATTATTGCCTTGTGTATCATCTTCGGACTTACTTCGGGTTTCGATGATATTGTTTTCCAAAGCATAGAAAGTTGCCTCTGTTCGAGACTTCACGTTCAATTTTTGAAAAATGTTGGCGAGATGGACTTTGACTGTATTGATGCTAATAAATAGCGAAGAAGCAATCTCTTTGTTACTTTTACCCTGGGCAACTAACCGCAGGATATCCATTTCTCTTTCGCTTAATGGCTGGGAATTCATAAATTGAATTGTAAATCATTCCACGAACAGTGATAACTATTTATTAGACATTGGTAATAATCGAATATATGGCCCATTCTTAAACGCGTTGCCACTGGTGTACTTATACAAGCCAGTGCCGCCATACCAGCTGGCTTCGCCAGGCAGGCGAGGGCGGCCGCCCTGAGTCGCAGCGTCCCAGTTGATTGTGACGTCTTTAAAGGTAATATCGACCGATTTGCCCCAACAATAAGTGTTGCAGGCATTCAGGGTGTTTTTCTGTACCACCATGAAATGCACATGATGCCCCGTGCTGTAACCGGTGTCGTCAACATTGGCGATTTTCATCCCCTGCCAGACATAGGCTCCTTTAACCTTGAGAGCTGGCGGAATACTGTTCTTGGCGATATGCAGATAGATTTGATAAGTCCACGGCGTAGTTGTGCGATCCTCGAGAGTGATGCTGTTGGTGCAGGCGCTGTTGTAATTGGCGCAGCTATCTTTCCAGTGATAGACATAACCACCCTTGGCAGCCAGAAGCTCAAACATGGTTCCATCGGCAAAATCAAAGGCATACGTACAATAACCCGGTGCGCATGAGTTGTGTCCAACCGACCAGGTCAGGCTCTTGATCTGCCCTGCCCGCCAGGGCAGCTTATAGCCCCCATAGACGATGCCTTTCATTACCAGTTTCGAATTATCTTCCTCATAGCGCATCGCCATTTCCGTCTCAGAGAAAGCAGAATTGAGCAGGAGCGGATAGAAATCATCGTCGCTGGCGAGGTGAAGCTCCCAGGTTTCTGTTTCGGAGTTATAAAGAGCCAGGATGACATGTGGCTCGCTGGCCATGTTCTCGCCAGTCTCCGGGTTCTTCTCAGCCAGCCACAACATCGCCTGGTCTTTGTTTTCTGAGAACTGCACCTCATCTAAAACCCAGTCCTCATCACCATCCGCGGCCAGTTTAGCAGGCAGCTGTTCATAGAGCAGGCTCTCCAACTTGCCGCTGCCGGGGGGCGGTGTGGGGTTTAACAAGGCCTTAGCTAAGATCTGAGTGTCGTTGGTGGCGATAAGAACCCCAAGAATCAACGCAAGCAGCATCGTGGGGATGAGCAGGTAATAACCGCCTTTCCTGCGTTTCGGCGCTGGTTCTGTCGCGGGGGTGTAGGTTTTTGGATGCATAATATACCGCTTTCGTAACTGTTAATTCTTATCAAAAAACACGTAGCAATTATTATGCCAGAACAGCTTGTCAAAGCTCTGTATCAAATCAGCCTGGCGGTGTTATAAAATATAGATAGTATGGAAAGTTCATCATCTTCATCAATTGCTCCTGCCGCTCAGACACTGGTCGAATATATTCTCACGGATATTGCCCAGACCTTCGGCATGAAAAACAGCGGGCTCATTTATGAGACGGTCAGAAGAATCGTCTATAAGCCCGCCCTGCGTTTCGCGGAGGTCCTGTTGAAGCTCGATCGGTCGCTCTCAGCGGAAGACGTCCGAAAAAGCAGCGCGATCGCGCTGGATTATTTTACCGACGGTTATGAGTTTATCGATGAACAAAACGTGCCGAAGAATGGGCCGCTGCTGGTCGTAGCCAACCACGCCGGCGCCGCAGACAGCATCGGCGCGTTTGGGGTGGTTGACCGCAAGGATAGCAGCGTCGTCGCCGGGAAGCGCCCCATGCTCGAAGCGCTGCCTAATATTTCACGTCACCTGCTTTTTCTGGAAAAAGACCCAGTCGGCCGCATGAACGACATGCGCCAGATCATCAACAGGCTGAAGAAGGGTGAGGCGGTAATCCTCTTTCCCAAAGGCCTGCTCGAGCCTGACCCGGCTTTGATCCCTGGCGCATTACAATCAATCAGGAGCTGGTCCCAGAGCGTGGGCGTATTCCTGGCGAAAGTTCCCGAAACAAAGTTGTTGCCCCTTTTGGTCAGCCAGACCGTCGCGCCCAAGGCCTGGAAGAGCCTGTGGGCAACCTGGTCGCGCGTCCCCAGAAAGCGGCAGCAGTTGGCGATGATCACACAATTCGCCATGCAGCGCCTTCAGCCAGGCAAACAATGGAAAGTTCCCCTGCGCGTGCAGGTAGGCAGCCCATACCTGCCGGATGAGCTCTCAAACACGCTCGACCCGCGCGAGATCAACGAATCAGTACAGCGGGTAATGTCTAACCTGTTGCTCTCGGTTTATCCTCAAACCGCTTAGTTCAAGCTAATCCAGCCATTCAACGATTGTGGCCTCGCCCTGCCCCACGCCAACGCAAAGCGTCGCCAGCCCATAGAAAGGCCGTTTTGCCGTCGGCGCGCGTCTGGCCATTTCATGCAGCAGAGTGGTCAGGATTCGCGCCCCAGAACAGCCCAGGGGGTGCCCTAACGCGACCGCCCCGCCGTTGACATTAACGATCTCCGGGTTGAGCTGGAGTTTGTCAATAACCGCCAGCGATTGTACGGCGAAAGCTTCATTAATCTCAATCAGCCCAAGATCATCCGTGGTCAACCCGGCCCGCCTCAGCGCTTTTTGTGTGGCGGTGACCGGCCCAAGCCCCATCACGCGCGGTTCCACCCCCGTGGCCGCCGAAGCGATCACACGGACGAGGGGTTTATAACCAAACCCGAGAGCAGTGTCGCGCTCCATGATCAGCAGAGCCGCCGCTCCATCATTGAGACCGCTCGAATTGCCGGCCGTCACAGACCCTCCGCTTTTGAAGGCCGGTTTGAGGCGCGCGAGCGACTCGAGGGAAGTGTCTCGCCTTGGCCGCTCATCCGTATCGAAGCGGAGCGGATCGCCTTTGCGCTGTGGAATCAGGACCGGCAGGATCTCGTCAGCGAAAATGCCGTTATCCTGCGCGGCAATCGCCCGCTGGTGGCTGGCGAGCGCGAAAGCGTCCTGCGCCTCACGGGGGATGCCCGTCTGGTCGGCGATATTCTCAGCGGTAACGCCCATCGGGTCCACGCCATATTCAGCTTCCATGCGCGGGTTAACAAAACGCCAGCCAAGAGTGGTGTCATAGGCGGTCAAATTGCCGGTGGCATTAGTCTTGGCGAGGACGTAGGGAGAGCGGCTCATATTCTCGACCCCACCAGCGATAAACACGTCCCCCTCGCCGCTTTTGATCGAGCGGACAGCCAGGTTGACCGCGGCGAGGCCGGAGGCGCACAGGCGATTAACAGTCAGAGCGGGCAATTCAACCGGCAGCCCGGCCAACAGGCTGGCCATACGCGCTACATTGCGGTTGTCTTCGCCGGCCTGGTTGGCGCAGCCCATGTAGACCTCTTCGATCAGGCTTGTGTCAAGATGGTTGCGCTCGACGATGGCTTTGATAACCAGAGCTGCCAGGTCGTCAGCGCGGATTGAAGACAACGCCCCGTTTAGGTTGCCAATCGGGGTGCGGATGGAATCGATAATTACTGCTTCGCGCATAAAAACTCCTTTAGATTAGGTGAGCAGCTTAATTCTAACATCTTGAAACAACTCAATGAGAAACAAATATTGAAATGGTTTGAATTGAGATAAAAGCTGCCAGGATTCGCGGGGCGATGTAAAATATAAGCAGTGAAGACCTGAATAACGAGTGTCAGACTTCTCATTGAGGAGAGAAATGAAACGTTTTGGGTTAATTCTTGTTGCTGTTGTTTTGTTCGTTACCAGTTTTTCTTATCCCGCGCCAACAAAAGTAAGCTCTCAAAGTGTTCCTGAAGATCCGAATCTTGCCTATCCGATAGAGAATGAACCGTCTGATGAGAGCGCGTCTTCTGAGGGCGTTCCCGAAGACTCCCCCATCTATACCTATCCCATCGAAGGGTTAGAGCCGCCAACCGCTCCGCTTCCGGATGACGGCGCTGAACCAAATCCCTTCGAAGGTGATGCCCCACTCCCTCCTCCGGAAATGGTTGAAATAATGCCTTCTGAGGAACCGGTAGAGCAGCCGATTGCTGAACCACCATTTTCCATTGAAGTTGAGCCGGCAATTTATGTGGAAGGGAAACCCATTTTTCTGACTTTGACCCTGTCAGAATCTGAGCAGGCATTAATGGCTGGAAAAGCATTAAGGCTCGAATTACCCAGCGGGTTAATGCCTTTGGATGAACAGCTCTCATCAAACATGCGTTCTGACGGCAGCCTGACTGTTGCATTGGAGGATCTTTCGGGTTCTATCGCGCTAAACCAAACCTTGTCAAGAGCAGAAATTGGCTCGGAGTTATTTTTGACCGCTGTTGTCTTGGACCATGAAGAACGGATATTTACGAGATCCATCAGCATTCCAACTGAAGGCTTCTTTCTGAGCGACCCGCCAGCGGTGCAAACGGCCAGTATCCCGATCCAGATTTTGTCGCAAGATGAAACCACGGCCAATAACCTGTTGTTCCATGCAGGCTCGCTGCGAAGCCAAAGCATGCCCGGGTATTCCCTTTCGCTGAATCCCGTTGAGATCCTGGCTGTCGATCCCGCAACCGGCAGAAATGTAACAACTTTTGAACAGCCGCTTCAAATCAGTTTAGGTTATGCCGAGGAGGATTACACTCCCGAAGAGGAGGCGAACCTTCAGGCTTTTTATTATCATGAACTTTACAACGACTGGTTCCCAATTGAGACCACCACCGATCCAGACGCCAACCGGGTTCATTTTCAGTCAGACCACCTGACCGTCTTTGATATCAAAGTGGCGGATTGGCAATCTTACATTCCGCCGATCACCCAAAGTTACGAAGTGTCCGCTTTTACGGGCGCAATGACTTACTCTTATCCGCTGAAGACTTTTACTGGTCCTGGCGGGCTTAAGCCGGAGCTGACCCTAAGCTACAACAGCCAGATCATTGATCAAAGTGTCGCCTACACACAAGCATCCTGGGTTGGGATGGGTTGGACGCTGGAAACCGGTTCCATCACCCGCGACATGCACGGCACAGACAGCACAGCCGATGATACGTTTTTCCTCAGCTACAATGGCATCAGCAAGCGATTGCTTCCGATTTCTCAGGCTGATGGTGTCATTCATTATCGCTCGCAGGAAAATCCAACAGAGAAAGTCACTTGGAATACAACAAGCAACATCTGGGAAGTCCGGAGTGGGGACGGTCTGATCTATATCTTTGGTGGATACAACTCGGTTGCCAAACTAAAACAAGGGTCCGGCTGTGCTGAGGCAGTTGACGAGCTCAACCTAACCTGGGAATGGGGACTCACAAGCATCGTCGATCGATTTGGGAATACGATAACCTATGAATACATCCCGGAAAAAAAGGGTATCAGTGACACAGACACGGATGAGGACAAATACTGCCATAACCACATTCATCTGACCCCATCAAGGGTCTTTTATGGTAACTTTGAAATTGAGTTTGTAACTGCTCAGAGGAATGATTTTCGATCTTCCTGGCAGCATTTTCAGTCAAAAGTACTCTTCACCAGAAGTCGCCTGGACCATGTAGATGTTAAGGTCAACGGTTCAATCGTGAAGAGCTACTTGCTTAGATATGCGCCCGATACGGAAACCGCAAACGTAGTTTATCCTAATTTCGCCTGGTTTAGTGGCAGTAAAACCTCGACCTTGATTTCTGTACAGGAAGTCAAGACATCTGGAGTCAATCCAGTTGAGGGATATAAACCGATCACATTCTCTTATTTTGATGGCGAGGATACCGGTTCAGAAGATTACATGCACTTGCTCGAAGTGAATAACGGCTATGGAGGAAAAGTCCAGTTCACGTACGCGCCGAGGTATCATGCAGACGACATCAACCACGATGTCCGCACAGTCAGATGGTGCTTCGGTATTAATAGCTGTCCTGCGAATCAATCCTATATCACGACATACTGTTCTTATCCTATTCAGTACGATGATTGGTCAGGACATAATACTGAGGTTGATTGTTTCCCTTCTTATGCCCAGAGTCCTTATAACCAGAATCCCGGGGATATTGAGCGTAATCTTCGAATATGTCACAATGGATCAATTCCCAGCACTGCATACCGTCCTTTTCCGGAGACACTGATCAAACCTGGGGGGCGTTATATTTTTTACGGAAAGGCACAGTCGATTGGGTTTGGTACCGATTCGGAATTTGGAATGACAACAGGAGTCCCGGTCACTTCCTCGACAAACCCGATCTCTGTCCCGCAAGATTTTATGGGCACACTGGCTTCACCGTGGGTCTATGGTCAGGATTATCTAGTCATGCCTGCTGATTATGACTTTGGTAATGTTCAACTTTATTTAAGGAATCAAGGACTATTAGTGAAAGATTTACAGGTCCAACAGTTCATCACCCGCTATGTCGTCACGCAACGCATTGAAACGGATACGATCACCGGAAAATCCGCCACCTGGACTTACACCTATCCCGCCGAGGGTTTCCAGATGAACACCGGCCAGGGCGGCAAGCCTTATATCGAAACCAACATGGAGTACCGCGGGTTCAGTTCCGTAACCATCACCCAACAGGAAAGCGAAAGCCCAGACAAACTGATCACAGTCCAGAACTTCCATCAGGACGACCTTTTGAAAGGCAGGCTGAGCAGTGAGATCAGCAAAGATCATACTGGCTTGTGTTATTCACAGAACCTGTATACCTATCAGACCTCCCAGCTCTATGCGAGGTCCGAGATTCTTGGTCTAACCAATTTCACGGATCTGAAAATAACCTGGGTCAAGGCCGCCAGCGTTGAAAAACAAGCTTATAACGGCGCGGATTGTAACAGCTTATTAACAAGCGATCATCTCGCCACCCGGGAGGCGTACACCTATCAGACGGATGCAGACTTCAAATCCAGCCTGAACGCCAACCCGCTTTCCGTCAGACAGCAGGTTTTCAACGGTGTTGCCTGGGCGGATGGATACGCCGCGTGGTATGAATACGAACCCGCCATCGACCAGACGATTGGGGGAAAGACCTTCTTCTTTAACGCGGACCTCACAAGCTCCAGGGTCAAAACCTGCGTTTCCGACAGCTGCGACGGCGCGTTATTGGCTGAAACCCTCAGCTTCTACAACACCGACAGGACATTAAGCGCTCAAAAGATCTGGGCGGATGGCCCGGAAGCCAGCAGGCAATACACCCAGACCAGCTATACCTATCACCCCAGCGGCAGTCTCGCTTCAAAAACAGAATGGCAGGGTTTTGCAGCCGCGGCATCCAACCCAACCGGAACCTCCCGAACGGCTCATTTTCTCTATGATGCGGTTTTCCCGACCCAGGTAAGCCAGGAAGTCATCAACGCGAATGGCATCGCCTATGCGACCTTGACAAGTTACGATCCCAGATTTGGGCTTCCCATCCAGGTGACCCACCCCAACGGAGCGGTGGAATCGGCGGTCTATGATGGCCTGGGGCGCACCATTCGCGTCTGCGCCCCGGGAGATGCGGCCGACTACTTAACCTGTTCCACCGGGGGAGCGTTTACGCTGAACATCACCTACGAGCTAACTCTCCCGACACCCCGGGTCACCATCGCCCGAAGGAGCATGGCGAGCGTCCGCATGGAATATACCGGGTTTGGCAGGTTTCAAACCAGAACCATCCTCTCGGCCAAAATCAATGACAGCCTGACGGACTGGGTCGAAAAAGCTTACATATATGACGGACTTGGCCGGGTGATTCAGGAAAGCAACGCTGGTCTGGCAACCCGCTTCTTTTATGACAGCATCGGCAGGCAATCCGCCGTTGGGCGAGCGTCTGACAGCGGATTTCAGGCTGAGGCTGCCTACAGCTATACCCTCGAAACCGTTGACAACCAAACAAGTTGGAAAACCTCACTAACAGACGCGAAAGGCAACGTCTCTTATTCCTTCGCTGACGCCAAAGGGCAAATAATCAGGACCTCTCCTCCGACAGGGGCTGGTCCTTCGGTGTGGTTCACTTACGACTTGCTCGGCAGGCTGACCCAAACAAGCTACGGTCCCGCGGTGACGACGATCGCCTATAACGCCGCCGGGCAGAAAACGCAGATGTCAGACCCCGACATGGGCACGTGGACCTATGCCTATGATGCTCAGGGGAACCTCACCTCACAGCAGGACGCGAAAGGGAACACTACCACGCTTGCCTATGACGCGCTCAACCGTCTGACTTTGAAGACCTTCAGTGATGGTTCTCCCGCGGTCACTTTCAGCTACGACGCCAACGGGGATATTGGCTACCGCACCGGGATGGCGGACGCTTCCGGTTCCACCGCCTGGGATTATGACATCAGAGGGCGGCTGATTCGGGAGGATAAGACGGTCAGCGGCTTTGGC
>JAAYCN010000119.1 GCA_012729755.1 Chloroflexota bacterium
AAAAGTCTCATAATCTACCTGCGAGTCCGGAGGCAACACCAGGGCGATACTGCCATCATCCACCCGCAGATAACGGGAGAAAAATTTTTCAGGAAGGTCGGGCTCCAATGCCCGGCGCAGGGTGGAAGTAGCCTGATGGAGCAGGGACTGACCGGCGTTAAATTCTTTTTCCGGCCATAAAGTGTCAACTATCTGATCAATAAGGAGGCAGCGCCCAGGGCTGATCAGCAGCAGCCCCAGCAATTCCCCGGCGCGGCGCTGGCGCAATGACCGGGGATCGAGTGAACGCCCGCCTGCCTTCAGGTGCCATCCGCCCAAGGTGGTGATCTCCAACGGTGGCGGCGGCACCCGCTGGAGGTGTTTGAGCAGGCTGTTGCTGGCGGCAACAACAGATTTGTCCGGACTTTTCAATCCCTGGACAATCAAGGGGAAGATGAGTGCACGTTCCCGATCAACCAGAAATACAAAGCCACCTTGAGTCAAACAAGCCGCTGCCGCCTGCCAGGCGGCGGGGGACTGGGGATGGTTTTGCTGCTTCAGCAAGGCAGCCAGGAGCAGGGTGGCAATCGCCAGATCAAAGTCCAGATGTTGGGTGGTGAGCAGGAGGATGGCTGAGCGCAGATCGGCTTCGGCAGCGGCCATATCTCCCAAACCCCAGGTGGCGCGACCGCGCTCAATCAACGCCTGTGCCTGCAAATGCAGGTAGCCGCTGCGCTGCACAATGGCCAGGGCCTCGGTGGCCCAGGCCTGGGCGGTGGGGAAATCATTCAGGGTACGGTGAAGACGGCTGAGACCCATGCGGGCAATGAATAGGTTTTCTGAAATGCCATTGGCTTCAGCAATGGACAGCGTGCAACCAAACAGGGTGCGCGCAGATTCTACATCGCCCGCTTCAAGCGCTAGGTTGGCCTGGAGATAGTGCCAGTACCCATCCCCCAGCGAACCAGGCACGACCACCTGCCGTAATTTAGCTAACAGCTCGCGTGCCATGGCGGTCTGCCCCGTCAACCAGTGCACATAACTCATGGTCAACAGCGGCCCCCAGGCCTGATCGGGCTGATCACGGGTCTGGAGGATCTTTAGCGCTTCTTCATCCATCGACAGCGCCAAAGCAAACTGGCCCCGCGGCATATAGACCATGCAGGAAAGCATATGCAATCCCCTTACAAGGGCGCGGTCATAACCGATCTGACGGCTCAAATCGACTGCTTGCCGGGTGAAAAACTCCAGGGCCGCCAAATCATCGGTTTCACCAGCACAAATGCCCAGATTCAGCAACGCATCCACCCGAGCTGGTGACTCAGGACCTGCCAGGTCAAGGATCTGTCGGCAGAACCGGCGGGCCTGGGGGTAATTGGCCAAACGGATATGGGCATAGGTCAGGGCGTTAAGCGCCCGGGACTCGCTTTCGGCGTCTGCTTGAGTCCGGGCAAGGTTGGTGGCTTGCGTGGCGCATTGAATCGCGGCAGCTATCTCACCGCTGCGTTCCAGGGCGCGGCTTTCTTCAATCAGGCGAGAAATTTCTTCAGATGCAGACACATTGAGGCTCCAAACACTTAAACCGCAAACAGGAGGAAGCGCATGACTTCAAAGAGACCGGCGTGGTCAAACTGGACGGTGGTGGAATCGGCTTGTCGAACGCTGGGGAAGAATCCGAACTGACAGGCACACTTGGGCGGCGGAAGCGAATTTCTACAGTGAAGGGGTCGGGGAGGGGCAGCAGGCACTTCGATGCACCGGTCACAGCCCGTGTCACCTGGGAGCGGATTTGCTCCACGGCAAGGTCAGGGTGAATGTTGATGGTAGAAACGCCAACGTCCTCTTTAACGATAACAGTGATGGCGTGGGGGTTAAGCGAGACGGCACCTTCACACAGGTCTTTATCACCCGAAACAAAGGCCAACGGCACTTTTACCAGGGCAACGGTGTAGGCGCAGGCTTGGCAGTGGCGGGCACGGGGGTGGGTTTCGCGGCTTCGCAGCCCGTCAGCAGGCAGAGGGTCATGCAGTGCGCAAACATCAGCGTGATGGTTTTCCTCATGGTGTGTTCCTCCTATAAAAAAGTCCGTCCCCATAGGAAACAGACAACAAAAGCATGAGAGCATATTGGCATGCCGCACAGCGCTGATTCCGCCTCCTTTTCAAAAGGAAGGTCGTTTCACTTCTTAAACGACCCCGGCCGGCAACCGGCATAGCTCCTGTTCCATAACGTCAGTTTTAGGAGCAGAAGCCCGAATATATTTTTATTCTCAATCAAGAATAATGATTTGTCAAGACATACATTATCACAGATATACATTATTGCGGGTTTGAACATTTATTTCAGTTTAACGTTCCAGATCCCGTTCTTTTGTACTAAATTGCCGTTGCTCTTGCGGCCTGCCGGCATCACAAAGCAGTAGTCGGATAGATTAGCGTTCCTGTGTCGGAGCATCCCCGCCCAGCATGGCGGCCACATCTACTTTCGTTTGCCGCATGAGCTTATAATCGTATTTCGTGCCGTAAATATGCGGGATGGAGACCCAGTCATATTTGAACCAGTCCGCTGCATCAACCGTGGCGTCGAATTCTTCTTTCAGATTCACAAGGCAGGCTACGTTCAGTTCATCCATTTATTGTTCTATCGCCAACACTGTTGGAAAGATAGCCACCAGGTTTACTTACTCAACTGAAAGATCAGGTATCATGACACCTTCAATTCTTTGTGGCGTCTTATATCAGTGTTCTCGACTTCTTTCTCCCTTGAATGTTTTCGAAGACGGTCGATCTCCCTGCCAGTCTCACGCTTCAGTTCATCGAATTTGAGATTGTAGTTGACACAACAGCTGTCGTGAGATCAATAGCTAAATTTCAATCAAATGAGCTAATTCAGTCAAAATGATAGCTATTTGGAGACTGGCTATAAATTTTTATTTTTTTTCTGCCAGGTAAGCGAAGAATCCAGCCTTTTTAAGTGCGAGCAGGGTTAATCCACCCAACAGTCCGCCTAATCCACCAAATACAATATAGCTGATCATCGCTTTAGCTAATCCAAGGGCTACAAATCCTAAAGGGGCTCCTGTGATTGCTCCAAAAGCCCACTTGACCAGGAACTTGGCAAAATGACCGATGATTCCTGCAAGAGTTGCCACCACCAGGTTCTCAGGGTTACCTAACAAGAGCAAAGCCAGTTCGGTTCCAATTCCGATAGCCGTATAAGATATAAATGTGTCCAGGTAACCGAAATCTCCCAATCCCAAAAATGCTGCCATGATACCAGAGACAATTCCCACAAAGGTAGCCGCGCCTTTTTTGAGAACAACCCTGGCAGCAACGATGATGATAGCCATCCAAAATATGCCCGAATGGCCAGGAAGTTGGATTGGCAGGCGCAATGCGATCTTGGCGGCAACGATTAGCGCGGAAAATAAGGTTAATATAATTAACTGGAAAGTCGAGAAATATTTCTTCTTCATGGTTCAATTATTTCGATTCTATCAACGTCCTGGATCCATTCATCGCGAACATCTAATTTTTCGAGCTTTGATACTAGTTTTAAGGTACCTCGCCCAGAAAGGTCAAACATGACCATATTTTCAGGGTCAGCAATTTCATCCCAGGTTAATGCTATTGATTTGTCGCGGCTGGAACTTGAAAAAACAAGCTGAAGTGAATCTGGAAAAAGCTTGGCCTTAAAATACTTATCCATAATGTCCATTATCAGCCAGCCCTCCTGGACCTTGCCCTGTTCTGCATCAGTGAATTGCACCATTTGCAGATCTGCAAGATCTGCACTGTTAATAGCAGCAAGCAGTTCGCCGTCCTTGTAAACTGGTACATCACCGGGGTTCAGGCTCACATCCTGTTCCTTTGCAATGATTTTGGCGCGCAAGCTTTCTAATCCAAGAACAACACCGATTAAAACAATAATCAAACCGACTGCAAGAATGATACGTTTGCTTTGACTCAAAATTACCTCCAAAGAATAAGCATCGAGACAAGTCCCGCCGATATTATACTAACCACCCAATCACAGGCAGAGTAAGAAAGTTGATGAAATGGCTTTCGCATTGGGGAATCAAAACCTCTTGCGGTTGCTGACTCGGTAATTACCCAGGCATGCTTGGTTGCAAGCACAATGGCTGGCACAGTAAGGGATACCAGATCGCCTACTTTGGTAAATAAAGTCCGAAAGTTCATGATATCAAACAACACTCCACGACTTTTTTGTGCCTCCCAAATTGCCTGCCATTCCTGTTCCAACATGCCCAAACTCTGAAAGGCGAGGTTAATGCTGAATGCAAATCGATAAGGAAAACCTAAACTCTCAAGGGCAAGCCCTAATTCGCTTGGAGTCGTGGTCGCAAACAAGACCGTAAATACGCTTGTGAGTACAGACAGGCGCAAGGTCACTTCTGCTGCCAGTTGGAGACTTACCACCAGCCAATCTACAAGGAATAAAATGATTAAGATCCATTTTATTTTGTCCATTTGTTTAAGAAAATGTGAGAACAACCTGGCCCAAATAATAAATATTATGTAAAGGCCTAAAAAAATGAATAGTCGTTGAAGAGGCAACATCACCACCACTGAAGCACACAGGCTAAGAAACAATTTCGTGCGGGGGTCAAATTTTCGCAGTGGAGAGGTTTCCTCCAGGTCGGTACTGATATAGAGCTTACGTCTCTTCCATTTCATGGTGAGATCCAGTGTGGCAATAACAAACCAGCTTGCTGCCAGGCATTTTTGTTCAGCAAGATATTCCGGGTCGGTTCATCAGCGATAATTCCTTTTTCGCTTATAAGAATCATTCGATCTGCTTTGGCTGCTAACTCAATGTCATGGGTGGCATAAAAAACCAGATAACCCATTTGCGAGATGGTTTTTAGTAGTTGTATGAGCAAATCCTTATGCATTTGATCCTGGCCAAGAGAGGGCTCATCTAATAGGATGCCATGCTTATGGGGATGCATAAGAGCAATCGCTAAAGCCAGCCGTCTTTTTTCACCCTCACTAAGCAACAAAGGTTGCGTATCTTGATATTTTTCCAGGTTCAAAGCGGGGATAAGCCATTCATAGAGCTCTTGGTTGGGTGATTGAATTTTGTAAAGGATTTCTTCCCGCACTGTTGGATTGAACAGTTGGGTATCCGGGTTTTGGAATACCATATTCAATTGTGGAAAATCGCTCTCATCTTGTCTGTTCCCAATGACCCGAATAGTGCCTTCAAAAGGTTGCAAGCCTGCAAGAGAGCGCAAAAGAGTCGTTTTTCCTGACCCATTTTTACCTGCAAGCGCAACAAGTTGTCCTCCCTCAAATTCAATGTTAAGTTCATCAAGAATCTTTTTCTTTCCAAAGGAAACAGTCAAGCCTTGAACATGGATAGAAAAGGCCCCCACTTTTTTGGGATGAGCAGCCGTCGTGATCTGCGATTTCGGCTGATCATTACTTGCAATGCCTAGAGGAATGCGTTTAAGGCCTGGAAAATCCTGCAAATATGGAAGGCGATGTTCAAAAAAAACCAGGCTTGTCCCTTCTTGTTGTTGTTCTTTTAATAAGTTTATAAATTCATCAGCGGCAGAACTGTCAAGCATAGACAAAGGTTCATCCAAAATCAGAACTGATGGGTGCATTGCAATGATGGCAGCAAGGGAAAGTTTTTGTTGTTCTCCACCCGAAAGTGTAAAGGGCGAACGCTTTAAAAATGAACTGAGATGGAATTGGTCAACAACATTGTCAAAACGGGTTTTAATTTCTTCCCTTGGCAATCCAAGGTTCTCAAGGCCAAATAGAAGTTCATCCTCGACAGAGGAGGTCACTATTTGAGTGGCAGGGTTTTGAAAGACAAAACCTGCCTCCCTTGCAATCTCCCAGGATTGCATTTCTTTGGTGTTTCGATCTCCTATCCACACATCGCCATTCATTTGACCGTGATAAAGATGGGGAATTAACCCTGCCAGGCAGCGTGCCAGAGTGCTCTTGCCACCGCCTGACGGACCATAAACCAGCAGCGATTCCCCCTGGTGCAAGGATAGTGATAAAGGGCCGCTGCTGCGCTGCGTTTGTGGGTATGTAAAGCTTACTTTTTCAGCGTAAAGCAAAGGTTTCAAGATGCTGCTCTATGAGACCACAAGAATTAATCTAATTTGAGTGGGTAATACCATGTGTCTTGGCGCTTTTCCACAAATAAGATGGCTTTACTTTCACGCCTCGCTGGGCGCAGTTTATCTGCCAATATATACCCCTCAGTAACCTGCTTGCCATCAATCGTCCGCACTTCGTGCAATCCAGCAAGCAGTAATTCATTTATTGATAAGATCCCGGTGAGATCGCGAATAGTTCCAAACTGGATGTACCTACCATCGTTTCCGCCTGCTGAGAGGCCAACTGCAGCTAATGCCCCGATAACGCCATCTTGTGTACCACCTAATCCCTCAAGAAGGGTACCGTGGTGTAAAGCCAATGCACGAGCTTCGTCTTGGGTGACTATTTCCTGTTGTGCTTTAATTCCAAAGCTGGTTAGACTTTCATCGGGGTCAATGCAGATACATAATCCTGGGTCACTCCCTGGTTGAAATTGTTCCATCATCCATAGTCGAACATCACTAAAGAGCCTTTGTAAGTCCAGATCTGAGCCAGGTTCAAAGATGATCGAAGCGCTGCTGTTATGAGAAGTATATGGTACGCGAGGGTCATACAGGAGTTGGTGCCTGACGATTCCGACAACATGATGTTTTTCTCCAACACGATTTGCTACGGCACGGGCTAAATGGCCCGTGCCGCGTGATTCAAGGTTGTCAGTATCATCTATCCCAATATAACCAACCAATTCTACTTAACCTCGATCGCAACAACCCCTTTGACTTGGAGCTTTCCATCGAAGTTAGGCATGACAGATGAAAAACCACCTTTGGACCTGAAGGAGAGAATACATGTATCACAGGCCGAGACATCCGCAAGGGGGACTTCGGCAGTAAACCCATCATCAGCCACAAATACCAGGGTGGTCGCATCCGTTGCGGGTTTAGCAAGTGCTAAAAGGTCATTGATCTTTACACCAGTATAAGTTGCAGATTCACCCTTGCTGTTAGTTGATTCAACGTCAATAGCAGTCATTGCCTTAACCTCGTCCTCAGACAAAGCAATTTCTGATTCCACCTTACCGGTGATCCTTAATGCAACAGTGGTCTCTGCTGCCGCTGGTTCTTCAGTAACCACTGGTGCTGCAGCAGGTTCGGGAGTGCTTTTTGCGCAAGCGCTTAAAGCCAGCGATAATAAAAGAATCAATCCAAAAATAACAACACTTTTTTTCATTTCTTCTCCTTAATATAGAGTTATGTTTCGGAATAGGAATAAATAGTATCCCTGGCTAATTAAAACAGCAGGTATATCATTCTCCTTTCCAAACGGGAGGCGCTGCTGTTTCCGGCAACACCCTTGAGCATATGGCACCTGGGATTTTCCATATGCTACCGCTCATCTGCCCTTGTTTTATTAATTTAGGTGCAGTGAGTCGAAGAACTAAGGTAATTATACTTGACTTCATATCATAAATTTTACTTTCCATCTCATTCATCTTTTGATGATGATCTCCCCATACCTCTATCATTTGTGTTACTAACTTTATGGTTCTCTTCCTGAGATAGAGCAAGGGTATCATTCGGTGATTACAAATCAATATATCAATATTGGTAGATTTTTTAACCTAAAAACCTATCGATATCGATAGGTTTTGGTGATTTGGTTGAGCTTTTTAAGGAAAACTCAAGAAAATTTCCTGTGCCCATTTTCTATATATTAGAAGAGATTACTCCACTCAGGCTCTTAGAAAGAGAAAAGAGATGTCTTCACTCGATAAGTATCAGTTCAGATATTTACCATTATGCCCTCGATTTCAGGATTCAGGCTCGTAACCTCATGGTCGTTGGTCTGAGTCTACTCCCCATTGCTGATTCTGAGACGACCAAACATGCTCGTTTTTGGTCTAAACATGAGTTGATTCCTTGAAATATTTCTATCATGTAAAGAATAGATGGAACAGTCGAATTTTCCAGCATATTTTCCTAGCTGAACCATGCCTGATAGAATTATTGTTAAAATAATTTATTTCCAGTTCAACCTGACCAAATAATGACAACAAACTTATTAATTACAAAATTCTATCAACCGCATTTATCTCCAAAACAGATTAGACGGAATCATCTCGTCCAGAAGCTGTGGCAAGGAGTAGAAAGTGGTCATCGGATGACGCTTGTCTCGGCGCCAGCGGGGTATGGTAAAAGTATGGCAGTTGCGGAATGGCTGGGGAAATTGTCCGAGAAAGGTGAAAAGCCATGGCATACTGGTAAGGTAACAGCTTCCTGGTTATCGCTGGAACCCTCAGATAATGATATGGGGCGCTTTTTTACATATGTTCTTGCTGCTTTAAATCAAAAAGAGGATCTATTTTGCAAAGATTTGTTCGCATCACTACGCGCAGGGGAAATTCCGGGTGTTGATGTGCTGGTATCAGATCTGGTTAATGCCATGTCGGCCTGGAATATACTGCATATTTTGGTGCTTGATGATTTCCACACCATTCAGGAAAAAACCATTCTGGACGCGCTGATGAGCATCCTGACTCATGCGCCTCCCAATTTCCATCTTGTACTGGTAACTCGCGAAGATCCACCCATGCCGCTTTCACGCATGCGGTTACGCGGTCAGTTGACCGAGATCCGCGCTGCTGATTTGCGTTTTTCGGTAGCTGAAGCCAACCTGTTGTTCCGGGATGGACTGGGGTTGGAAATTCCAGCTGTTGATGTGACCCGTTTAACCGAACGCACCGAAGGGTGGGCTGCTGGCCTGCAATTGGCCGGAGTTTCATTGCGAGGACGGGAGAATCCTGGTGAGTTTGTTCAAGCCCTGAGCGGCAGTCATCGCCTAATCCTGGATTACCTTACTGAGGAAGCGCTCAAGACCCGTCCGCCCGAAGTGCAGGAATTCCTCTTAAAAACTTCGATCCTACCACGCCTAAGCAGGGATTTGTGCCAGGCAGTGACCGGGTGCGCGGATAGCGCCGGAATGCTTGAGCGCCTGCTGGCTGCCAACCTTTTTATCATCCCACTCGATGACGTGGGACGCTGGTATCGCTACCATCACTTGTTTGCTGAACTTCTCCAGCACCGTCTGAAACACGAATTCGCCGCCGATCTGTCCGACCTGCACCAGCGCGCCAGCCGCTGGCACGAGGCACAGGATATGCCTGTTGCGAGCATTGAACATGCATTGGCGGCGAGCGATGAGGTACGGGTAGTTACGTTGTTGGAAAAATATGCCTGGCACTTGCTGACCCATGGTCACTCGCGCCCGCTTATGAAGTGGGTAGAATCTCTGCCAGAAGTGCGGCGCAAGGAATGCCCGAAACTCACCACGGTAATTGTTTGGGGAAAAATTCTGCATGGCGAATACCATGAAGGTGCCCTTTATCTCGCCGCTGCCCATGCTGCGCTGGAAAAAATACCACCAGAAACTATCGAAGCTGGCTCCCTGCAAGCCGATATCCTTGCCTTGCAATCCTTCCTAACATTGGCACAGGGTCATGCGACTGAAGCCTTGTCGCTGGCTGAAAAAGCACGCATGCTGACGCCGGAAGATAATACGAGGTTGATCGGTTCAACTGCCCTGGCTTTAGGTGTGGCTTATCGCA
>JAAYCN010000120.1 GCA_012729755.1 Chloroflexota bacterium
CCCGGTCTAATTCAGCTTTCCGGGCTATTTCTTTAGCGTTCATTGTTATTGTCCATGGCATAGCTCCTAATCCTAATTAGGACATTTCTATTTTGCTACTTTAGGACATTACTACTTTGCTCTTACAGTGCTGACCTCCTCACATGCTGCTTTTTGGGGTACAATTAGAATGGCGGGATATAGGAAATAAGTGTCTCGTTCATTCTCATGAAGTAAGGAGTTGTTATGGAAGCACACTTGTATTTGTCTTTAATACCGGAAGCGCTGATTGTCTCTCACCTGACGCCCGAACAATTTGGAGCTTATTACGCCGTCGGGTCTGCGAAAAAATCACGCGGACAGGCAATTTTCTTTGAAGTTGACACAAACTTTAGAGATCCTTATTTTCATCTGGAAGAAGCGTTAAATCGCCTCAAGCCACATGAAGATGGCAGCCCTAAAGCTTCGATTTATGTGTCTGTTTATCGGGTCTTGGAACATATGGACCTGAACGCGCTGAAAAAGCTGTATCTGGTGACCCAGGATGGACGCACTTTGGGCTTGGAGCCCGAGGATGTCATTTCCAGTTGTGAGGAGTGCCTGCACCTTTATCAGGAGATCGCGCAGGTAACTCCGCTGGTTGTGAGCCGACTCGCGCCTCAGGCGTTTTATGAATTGATTGTAAAGAACCCAACCTCTCTGATTACGGTTCCCGCGATTGTGTTCGCTGAGCTCGAGCTGGGTGAATTGGCTTTTGACCCTGAGATGGGTTTGCTTGACAATTTGCCTTACGGCAACAGTGATCATCTGAGACAATGCCTGACCGATGTCAAGACTAAGTATGTCTCAACCAAAATGGTGGATCGAACCAGTTCACCAAGCGTGCAATACCGCACGGTTAAAAATGGTTTCTATGTCGGCAACCATGATATGCTGCGATACTTCCCCCTGCCCAGCCATGCCGAGCTGAGGGCTGAAAACTATCGCTGGTTTAGATCAGCAAATATGTAAATAAAACTTTGCCGAAACTGGCAAAAGGAGTTGTCATGAATATTATTGGTAATCTGAATGCCTGGTTGGTGGTCGGCATCCTGGCTGGTTTGGCTTCGGTAGGGATGGCGGTCTATATTTACTTCTGGGTAATCAAACAGGACCCAGGCTCGGAAAGAGCGCGGGAAGTAGCTGGATGGATTCGCTCTGGAGCGAATGCTTATCTGAAAAAGTTATACAGCGCGCTGACCACACTGGCTGTTGCGATCGCGATTGTGATCGCGATCGTGTTCAGCATCGATAAAGCGGCTCTGGCCTCAGAGACTGATTATCGATTGGCGATTCCGCTGGGGATTGTGATGGCGATAGCATTTGTGCTTGGCGCCTTATGTTCTGCTGTAGCAGGTTACATGGGCATGAAAGTGGCGGTCGAAGCCAACGTCCGTACTGCCAACGCGGCGCGGACGTCTCTCGCTGAAGCTTTTAAGCTTTCGTTTTATTCAGGGTCTGTTCTTGGCCTGGCGATGGTTGGTTTGGCAGTAGTCGGGATGAGCCTGATTTATTTGGTGACTAATTCTGCCCAGGCGGTTTTAGGTTTCAGTTTTGGAGCGTCGACCCTGGCACTGTTGGCCAAGGCAGGTGGCGGCATTTATACCAAGACCGCGGATATCGCTGCGGACTTGGTTGGTAAGGTCGAAATCGGCATCCCTGAAGATGACCCGCGCAACCCTGCGGTGGTTGCTGACAACGTTGGTGACAATGTTGGTGATGTCGCAGGAATGGGAGCGGATATTTTTGACAGCTATGTAGCCTCGACTGTCGCAGTGATGCTGCTCGGCACAAGCATGGCGATGAACTCAGCTTCGAATCGCATGTTTATCGTCCTGCCTTTGATTTTATGTACGTTGGGCATTTTCGCCTCTCTGATTGGTATTCAATTCGTAAAGGTAAAAGAAGGACAAAAACCCGGTCCAGCGCTTAATTTGGGCACGGTGCTGACTTGTATTATTTTCGCAGTTATGATTGTTTTATTGAAGCTGCTCTCACCGACCATGCCATGGGGTGTTGTCTGGGCAGGTCTGGCAGGTATCGTGGCAGGCGTGGTGATCGGATTTACTTCTGATTTCTTCACCAATGAAAACTATAAACCGGTGCAGGAAACCAGCAAAGTCTCGACATCGGGCTCGGCAATTACCATCATTACAGGTTTTTCATATGGTTTGATTTCGATCCTGCCATCAGTGGTTGGGATTGTGATCGCTACTCTGGTAGCGTTTTACGCGGCGGAAGCTTCAGGATTACAAGGCGTCTACGGCATCGGCATTGCCGCGGTGAGCATGCTGGCGATCAGCGGCATGATTGTATCGGCTGACGCATATGGTCCGATCGTTGATAACGCGCGTGGCATCGCTGAGATGTCCGGTATGGGTGAAGAAGTGATTGAGCGCGCAGATGTATTGGACGCGGCTGGCAATACGGCCAAAGCCATTACGAAAGGTTTTTCGATCAGCGCTGCCGCGCTCACCGTGTTGGCTTTGTTCGCGGCATATGCAGAGGTGATGTCTGCTCATGGCGTTGATGTTCAGATCAGCCTGATTAGTCCGATGGTAATCGCGGGCGTGCTTCTGGGCGCGATTACACCTCCGCTTTTCAGCGCGCTGACTATGCTGGCAGTGACACACAACGCCTTTGATTTGATTGAGGACATCAGGCGACAATTCCGTGAGAAGCCAGGTATTTTAGCGGGTTCTGAACAACCTGACTATGCCCGCGGTGTCAGCCTGGCGGCGCATGGCGCGTTGAGTTCGCTTGTATTGCCCGCTTTTCTTGCGGTCGGCTTGCCGCTGGTAGTTGGATTTCTGCTCGGGCCTGACGCTTTGGGCGGTTTCTTGGGCGGCGCGATCTTTACCGGCGTGATTTTTGCCCTGTTAATGTCAAACGCGGGCGGCTTGTGGGACAACGCCAAGAAATACATCGAAACCGGTAAATATGGCGGACCAGGGTCTGAAGCCCATAAGGCGGCAGTGGTGGGTGACACCGTGGGTGATCCCTTTAAGGACACCGCTGGCCCTTCACTGAACACGTTGATCACGGTGATGAGCCTGGTCGCATCACTGTTCGCCCCGGTGATCGCGGTTTTTCACCTCTTAGGAAATTGATCTGATTATTATTAAAGAATACAGCCCCGCTCAAGCGGGGCTGTTTTGTATAATTCTATTGGGCGCGGCGGCGATGATTTTTGAGCGCCTCAACCAGGCTGGCGCGGATTTCTTCGGGAAAAGCGTTTAGGCAAGTGCGAACCTTGCTTTCAATGTGCGCGCCGGCTGTGTCAGAGAGCACTTCTTTGAGGAAATAAACTGTTTCGTTGGGGCTGATTTTTGCCAGGACGGTGACTATTTTTCTCAAATTATCGTCAAAACGCGGATCATTACTCTGTAAAAACGGGCGTATCTGGTTGAATACGGCCGGGATGGCGGATAATTCCAGGGTGTCGAAACCAGCAGCGAACGCGTGTAAAGCATAGTTTTGTAAACGAGGATTGGCGTCTTCGAGTAATTTTCGGATAAAATCTCGCCAATCTGCCGGCGTTTGCTGGCGAATGGTCTGACTTGATTTGGTAAAAATCGCTTCAATCACCGCCCGATCGAGAGGCTGACTCAGCCAGTCAAAGATTTGCTGTTTAACACGGTCAGCGAATTCGATTGGCACCTGGCCGAGTAAAAAAGCCGCTATATCGCGCGCTTCGAAGTGGTCATCCTGCCAAAGTTCACAGATCAACACAAAGACTTGATTCGGATGGGACTGGGCCGTTTTGCGTAAGCCCAATTCGATCTGTTTGATGACCTGATCAGGCAGGTTGTAAGCGCGCATAAACGACTTTGGCACAGTGTCCTTAGCTGGCCGGTGAGCGTAACGATGATAGAAGCTTAAGACAGCATGCAATTCCTTCCTGAAGGCGGAAGGATCAGAAATCAAGCCAGCCAGATTTGAGATTTGGCTCTGGAGGCGGCTGATATCGATAGCGGGCAAGATTTCCCCTTTGCTTGTTGATCGATTTCAACAACTAATAAGACCGCGCGAAATAAACGACCTGGTTCGTTTTTCGGCCAGAATAGAAGCAGACGCCTTCACCCTCAACATCCCGAGCGAAGCAACGCAAGGTGGCCTTAGTTTCTTCTTTAATCTGCTTTTCGGCATCTGAGTCGTCACTCCACCAGACTTTTGCCCAACCCTTGTCTTCGACGACGGCTTTAAATTCATCGTAATTGTTCACGTCGTAAATATGACGGTCGCGGAAGTCAATTGCCCTGGTAAGCAGGGCTCGTTGAATATCTTTGAGCTCGTCCCGGATAGCGGCCTCAAACCCTGCCATGGGGACAAAACGTTTCCCTTCACGTCCTGGAAGGTCGCGCCGTGAAATCGCCAGAGTGTTGTTCTGAACATCTTTAGGCCCAATTTCGACGCGCAACGGAACGCCTTTGAGCTCCCAGTGATTGAACTTAAACCCAGGAGTAATCCCTTCGCGATCATCTACATGCACGCGCAGGCCATCAAGCCCGGCAGACACTCTGGCAACCGCTTCCATCACCGCGCCTTTCTCTTCGTCTTTGCGGTAGATGGGAACAATGACAACCTGGATTGGCGCCAGATTGGGGGGCAGGACCAGCCCCTGATCGTCACCGTGGGTCATAATAATGGCGCCAATGAAGCGCGTAGAAAGCCCCCAGGAAGTGGTCCAGGCATATTGAAGTTGGTTGTTTTCATCGAGGAACTTGATGTCGAAGGCTTTGGAAAAGTTTTGCCCAAGAAAGTGCGAGGTGCCTGACTGAAGCGCTTTGCCATCTTGCATGACCGCTTCGATCGAATAGGTGGCCCTGGCGCCAGCGAATTTTTCATTTTCACTTTTACGGCCGGGAATCACCGGAACAGCCGCTTCGTTGATCGCAAAATCAGCATAAACGCCCAACATGCGTTCAGTTTCTTCAACCGCTTCGACTTCAGTGGCGTGGGCAGTGTGGCCCTCCTGCCAGTAAAACTCAAGGGTACGCAGGAAGAGCTTGGTGCGCATTTCCCAGCGCACGACGTTAGCCCATTGGTTGATCAGAATTGGCAAATCACGGTAGCTTTGAATCCATTTGGCATACATAGTGCCAATGACGGTTTCGGAGGTTGGGCGCAACACGAGAGGTTCCTCGAGTTCCTGACCGCCGCCATAAGTAACGACTGCCAATTCAGGAGCGAAACCCTCAACATGCTCTTTTTCTTTGGTCATGAAAGATTGCGGGATGAGCATGGGAAAAGCGGCGTTGACGTGGCCGGTGGCTTTAAAACGGCTGTCGAGCGCTTTTTGGATGTTTTCCCATAGTGCCCAGCCATACGGGCGCACCACCATGGTTCCTCTGACCGGGCCATAATCGGCTAACTCTGCTCGTTGGACAAGTTGGTTATACCAGTCTGAGAAATTTTCGGCGCGGGTGGTTAATTTCAAGTCTTCCATGTTTGATCTCACTTTAATAAGGTTTGTTTCAAAAGCTGAATAGCTTCAGTGTTGTCTTTGGCGAATTGAAGATAGGCGGCATGAGCGCTGGGGATCATGTCTTGATTGCTCTCGAGGATGGCTGACCAGGATTTCCGCCAACCTTCACCAATCAGGATCAAAGGGCGGGGATCAATCGATTCGACCGCCATCAGATTCAACGCGAGAGTGATCTCGCATAAGGTGCCCAAGCCCCCTGGGAGCGCCAGAAACGCGTCTGGTTGACGAGTGAGAACCTCGAGGCGGCGGTTCAGATTTTCAGTTGGAATTTCCACCTGTACCCAGCGATTTGGTCCGCCCGGTCGATACTGATCGATATCTTTGCAGGTTATGCCGATGGTTTTGCCGGCGTTTTCAGCAGCGCCTTTTGAGACAGCTTCCATCGTTCCGCAGTAGCCGCCGGTCATGACCGTGGCGTTCATTTCTGCTAATGTTCTGCCAAGCTCCTCAGCCTGAGAATAAGCCAGAGAACCGGGCTTTGGCGCAGCGGAACCGAAGACAGCAACGATCATGATTGACCTGCCTCTTCCGGCCAATGGCGCAAATAGTTAGCTGACAGTTTGTCTAACACGGCTTGTTCAAGGTCTATACCGCTCACACTGGCCAGCTGAAGCAGGTAAAGGGCGACGTCGGCTAATTCACCTGAAAGCGCGGATTTATCGAGATTTTGCTCGCCCCATTGAAAGAGTTCAAGCACTTCGCTGGCTTCAAGGCTGAGAGAAATGGCCAAATTTCGCGGGGTTTGAGGCTTGGGTGAGTTTGTCTCATACCAGCCTTTGGCGCTCACGAAATCGTGCATTTTCCGGGTTAGATCCTTAATATCCATAACCTTTGCATTATACCTGATCGAAGCGGCAGTTGGGCCGCGTTTATGACACGCGTTTATGACACCGCGCTTATGCGGTTTGGCAGGGCGATCGCATCTAAATGAGCGACTCTGGCTAAACAGAATGCATGGTTTCGTTCAATAAACCGCCTAATTACTCAGAGATATTGATTTCGATAGTCTTTTTATAGTAACCCAGTGCGCTGTATCTCGTCCACCTCAAAGTTAATAACTTAAGCAGCGCAGCGAGACTGAAGAGGGTTTTCTGTGGGTTTACTGAACTGGGAAAAGGACGCCGAACTGCGATAGAAACGATGGTGGGGATGAATCAGATCGACTCGCCATTGCGCATGCTGTTCAGAAGTTTTGGCGCGGCATCCGCACAGATGGCGTCAGATGCGCTGATCGAGGGGCTGATACTGGGTTACAACCCGCGCAAGGTCGCGCCGATGGTACGGGACGCGCTGGGCATCCAGCTCAACCGCGCGCTGACGATCTGCAGGACGGAGGTTCTGCGCGCGCACAGGGAAGCGGCTCATCAGATTTACGCTGAGAATGCCGACGTCGTGAAAGGCTGGCGCTGGCAGGCGGCCTTGAGCGGCAATACCTGCGCAGTGTGCATCTCGCTGCATGGCAGGGAATTCCCGATGAGCGAAAAGATGTCGAGCCATCCCAATTGCCGGTGCTGCGCTTCCCCAATAACTTACAGCTGGGAGGAGCTGGGGAAGCGATTCGGCGTGGACTGGTCTGGGGTGGATGATGCCGGGCCGTCGTTTGAGGAGTTGGCGAAAAAGTACAACATGTCGCCTGAGCAGATCGCGCGGTATCGGGCGCGGACGGGAACAGGGGTGGATTACTTCAAGAGTTTGACGCCTGAAGAACAGCGCAAGATACTGGGAAACGCAAAATGGCTGGCGTGGAAGGAAGGCAAGTTCGCGTTCGACGATATCTGGAAGAGCACCTGGTCTGATGAATGGGGAGCTGGGAAAGCAGCTGCCAGTCTAAACGAGCTGGTTGGGGAAGACGAGGCCAAACGCTACTTTACCTTAGCTTCACTAAAAAAGTCTGTCGGGTGGGCAGATGCTGGAGAGGATCAGACTTTTATCGCAGGAAAATTAAGTGAATTCGTCCGAGAGAAAATCGGAGACATCGTAAGCTCAGACACAATAAATATGACTAATTCTGTTAGAGAGCATGTACAAAAACACTCTAATGAGTTTGACGTTGAGAGGGCATTTACTATGTTGGCCGGCATAATCGATAATCCTCTCTACATCATGCAAGGTAAAAAGTCCAATTCACTCCAGTTTGTAGATGATTTTGATGATAAATTTTTTGTACTTGTACCGATAAAACATTTGCCAGAAGAAATGTGGGTAGAAACTATTTTTATTGAGGAAAAAAACAGGTTTCTCAGAAGATGGGGCAAAAGAACTGTTTACTATGAGAGAAAATAAATAGCGCTTGGTCGGGCAGGCTCTCCGACATCAATCCCTTCCGGGTAAATGGTGCCTGACTTTCCACCTCAAGCGCATTAGTAGTATAGCACATTGACAGTTAAGTTTCAAGAGTCACAGTTCAAGAGTCTGACATACTTGCAATTGGTGAACACATGTGCTAAACTGAATCAAACTAAACAGCGGGAAACCGCAAACTCACGAGCAGCACAGACGCCGGAGTTGTAGACCTGAAAAATCAGGTTTGCACTTCCGGCGTTTTTTGTTACTCACACAACCCCCTAAAGGGGGCAAGAAAAAAATACGCAACCCGAGCGGCAATCGGGGGAAAGGTAAAGAGAAATGACTGACACCCAAACGGGCACGAGAGAAGTCAAAGACAAACAAGAGCAAGTCGAACAAACTGGGAATGCCGGTGAATCTGGTGACGGCGCCAGCCAGGGCGGAAAGGCCTACTCGCAAGACGAACTGAACCGGATGTTCGCAGAACGGGCAAAACAGGCGGAAAGCGCGCTGTTGAAAAAGCTGGGGTTCGAGAGCGTCTCGGACGCAGAGAGCCTGGTGAAAGAGAGCAAAGAGCGCAAGGAAGCGGAAATGTCGGAACTGCAGAAAGCGCAGGAACGCGCGAAAGAGCTTGAGAAACAGCTGGCCGCGTCTGCTGAGCTGCAAAAAAACATGGCAACACTGGCTGACATTACTGCGAAAGCCGCGAAACTCGGGATCGTTGACCCTGACGCCGCGTTCAAGCTGCTCGATAAAGGGGCGATTGAATATGACGATGACGGGAAACCGAAGAACACCGAGGCGCTGCTGGTGGCGATGCTGAAAGAGCGTCCGTATCTGGCAGGCACAGGCTCAAGTGCGATGAATCCGGGGAAGAGTCGCACCTATACAAAGGACGAAATCGAGAAGATGAGTCCGGAGGACATTAACAAAAACTGGGACGCCATCAAATCTTTTCTGGAGCGTTCCGGAAAATAACAGAAAGGCTAAACAATGTCACTTGACAACTTTATTCCAACAATCTGGTCAGCCCGTTTGCTGGCTAACCTCAACGAAGCTCACGTGTACGCCGCGCTCTGCAACCGCGATTATGAAGGCGAGATCAAGAATGTGGGCGACACCGTGAAGATCAACGCCATTGGCCGCGTAACCATTGGCAGCTATGTCAAAAACACTAATATCACCGCAGCTGAAACCCTGACCGATGCACAAAGCACGCTCACCATCGACAAGGCGAAGTATTTCAACTTCCAGATCGATGACATCGACGCGGCACAGCAGAAGCCGAAGGTTATGGATGCCGCCATGCGCGAGGCCGCTTATGGACTCTCACGCGAGGTTGATACTGAGCTGGCGAAGATCCACACGTCAACTCCATCTAACAATAAGGTCGGAGGCGATGGAGCCAGCGCCAAACTCGGCGGCGTGCTGACTGTCGGGTCTGCCATGTATGACTATCTCGTTGACCTCAAAGTCAAATTGGACGAGAACAACTGCCCCGATGACGGGCAGCGCTGGGTGGTCGTTCCCCCGTGGGCTTACGGCTACCTGCTGAAAGATAACCGCTTTGTCAATGCCACCGAAACCGGCAATCAGATCCGCTCCAACGGTCTGGTTGGCAAGGCTGCCGGCTTCAACGTTCACATATCCAACAATGTGACCGATGACGGACAGTCCGTCAAGACCTACCGCATTATTGGCGGTCACCCAATGGCTGTCAGTTTCGCGGAGCAAATCAACAGTGTGGGGGCGACTCATCCACGTTGCCCGCCATCGTTACTGACTCTCCCCATTGCAGCCTCACCAGTGGGGAGGGCTATATGAGGCTGGATTTCTGTCCAATCTTTTAGCGCCACCCTGCACGCTTGCGTGAACCCCGTTTGCTGCTGGTTGATGAAAACAGGTTTCCACGAGGTTCGTTACAATAAAAGCAGGGTAATGACTTTATGATGTCTGTGATTACTAACTTTTGAGCTGGTTAGCCGTATTGTATATAAGAGAATTCTCAAAAGGAGTTTATGGAAGATACAATTGCAATACAGCGACTAAAAGAAGGGGATGCCAGCGGGCTTGAGTTTTTGGTTAACAAATACCAACTAAAAGCAACACAAGCAGCCTGGCTGATTGTCCGCGACCATCATGTCGCAGAAGATCTGGTTTGTCAGGGATTTCTGAAGGCTTATCAATCCATCCGACAGTTCAAAAATGAAGGGAGATTTCAATCCTGGTTCTTCCGCATTGTGGTGAATCTGGCCATCGACTACCTCAGGTCTCAGAAGCGTTTTGTTGACTATGAGACAGAAGAGCTTGAGAACGATCAAAGATTTGCCAGCGCTGAGTTATCAGTTGAGGAACAGCTCGAGCGAACCCAGACTATGGAAGAACTTGGAGCCGCTTTCAGAAAACTGGACCCGGAACAAAGGGCCGTGCTTGTGGCACGATACTTTTTGGGTCTGGGTGAGAAAGAAACGGCCGCGCAATTAGGCAAACCAGTTTCAACCATCAAATGGCGCAGGTTTACTGCCCTCAGGCAGCTGCGGCAGGCATTGATGGACGGTCTTAACAGCTCTGAAAGGAAGGAAAAACAGATATGAATCACATGAAACTTAAACAATATTTTGATGAGGAAGTATCCAAAGAAAGTTGGAACCACTTGTCGTTATGGAACAGGGTGGAGTCGAAATTGCCCCAAATGAAAAAACAGGCGCGGATCGGCGTTTCTCTGCGTGTTGCTGCCGCATTGGCATGTATTGCCGGGCTGATGGTAGCCTTTGTGGCTTTTACCCCGCCAGGACAGGCTTTCGCGCAGCAGGTCCTGCGTTTTTTCAACCGGGTTGAGCTTGAACAGGCCGCTGACCCGATCGCACCGGATGAATTGGTCAACATTGACGCTCAAGCGCCAGCGGTGGTTGTAGAGGTCAGCGAACCGCAAAACAACGCGTGCGAACATGTTTGGTGTACGGTACCACTGAACCTGGAAGAAGCACAGGCGTTAGCCGGATATGAATTGACGGTGCTTGACCCAATGCCTGAAGGGTTTGTGTTAGCCGGCGCACAGAATTTTAATCACACCGTATATGTCTATTACAGCAGCGAACACGGAGATCTGGTGCTTGTTCAGACTCCATTAGAGCTGGCGACCTCACCGCTAAAAAATATCGGTTTGCATGCCAATGTAGAGAGCCTGACGGTGAATGGTTATCCGGCTGAGTTCGTGAAGGGTGATTGGGCTTCGGTTGGCGATGATTTTCATGCCGAATGGGTCACAACGAGTGAAGTGAAAAGCTTACGCTGGCAGACAGAAAGTCTCAGCATGGAGCTGATGGCAGTCCCTAACAAAACCATTGGCAGGGGTTTTGATATCACGAAAGAAGAAATGCTCTCGGCGACCGCTAATCTTTCCTTCGCCATGGCTAAAGATATTTTACCTGCACTGAACCAGGAGAGTCTGGAAAACGCCGAACTCAGAGCGGGATATAAGGCAGCATCTCCGCAATTCCTGCCTGAGGGGTATGCCTTTAAATTCGCTAATTATGACGCAAATTCCAACAGCCTCTGTCAATATTACGCTTATGGGCCTAAACAATATCAGAGCCTTTATATTGCCCAGAGCCCGACAGGCTGGCAGAAAGAGCAGATCATTAGTCATACGGGCGAATTCATGGGAAAAGTGTACGACCGTATTGTTAAAGAAGAAGATGTTCAGTTGGGCAGCGAATATGTCGCAAATTATGTCAGCACCGGCATCCGCAATAACGCCGTCTGCTCCCAGGGAGATTACAGGCCTAATACGGGCATTGTATTCGAAGCCAATGGGATGCACTATGGAATTTTCAGCTGGGGAAAAATCGATGAGTTCTCGAATGTCATCACGACTAAAGCTGAGATGATCAAGATGGCCGCTGGCTTGTTAGGCCTCGAGCAGGATGAAACGATCGTGGATACTGAGAAGTTTAAATCTCACGCGGCTGCTGAGGAATATCTTGGCATTGTGGTGCCCTTCCCGACTAAGATGGTCCGGGATTATTTCTTCACCGAGATCGACGTTTTGAACTACGAGTTTGACGGTCAGGATGACTACATCACGAAAGTGTCAACTTTATTCCTCGGCCCAGATTCCGGGCTGCCGTGGATGGACTACATCCGAGTTGGTCAGGAAATAAACTTTGCCTTTGACTTGGACACTTTTAGAGATATAGGATCCGGAGACGACAAGGAAGTCAAGGTATGGGGACACGATGCGATTTACGGGGAGAGTGTTTGGCAGATTCCTGACTCAAACGGATTAGAACAATGTGAGAATTGGCTGTACTGGATGGATGGAAATACGCTCTATTCCATCAGGAGCAATGGCGGACAGAGAATCTCAGAGGAAGTTATTCTTCAAATAGCTGAGAGCATGAGACCATAAAAATTATTCAGGAGAACAAAAGAACCCCCTACAAGACGGGGGTTCTTTTCGATGTCAGGATATTGAGGTGTTTGAGATTAACGGTCAGTCGTTATCACCAAAGAAGAGCTGTTTCCAGACTTCCCAGGTGTTCATCTGAGCACGTTGAGGCTTCATTTCGGGGGTGGGGGTGGTTTTAAGTGAACCACCAGGAACAATGATAATCGGGATGTCGCCTTCATTGATCATGCGGGCTTTTTCCCGCGCCCACTCTTCGAGGGCGCGGGCTGAGTTGGCATAGACGATTTCGGCTTCTACTTTGACCTTGGTCTGTTCCAGTTCGAATTTCTGGGTTTTCAATTGACGTTCCTGCCGATCCAATTGGAGCATGACAGTCATGCGACTGTTGAAGTCCATCATCATAAAGACCAGCACAGCCAGAGCTACCACCAAAAGCAAGCGCTTATTTGCCCATTTGATGGCTTTCAATTTATCCAGAATGGTTTTCATATACTGGAGATGTTGCAAAAATCATACCAGAAGGGTGTTAAAGGTGGTTTTTGGCTATTCGATTAATTTGGCCATGGTAAACTCATCAATGAACTTGCCATCGACAACAACGGCGTATCGCAGTGTGCCTTCGAGCACAAAGCCGGCTTTCTGATAAACATGGATGGCTGCCTCATTTGGGGCCATCACCACCAGCTCCATGCGTTTAACATTGTTTTGTCTCGCCCATTGATCAAGATGAGTGAAAAAAGTTGTGGCAATGCCCCGGTTCTGATAAGCTTTAAGCACGCCAGTAACGACATAAACTGAGTGCTGCGTGCGCGCCAGCGCACCGCGACGGGCTGAGAGATATCCGACCAATTTGTCATCTTCGACAGCTACTTCGAAAAAATCTCGTCCCTGAAGAACTGGACGGATAACTTCTTCGACGGGGCCGAGGTCTTTCTTGCGTTCGCCGGCCTCATAGAGCATGAATTTTGTTTCATTGTCGAGCTGCGTCTGAAGCTCCCACAATGCGTCGACATCTGAGATGGCAACTGATCTGAATTCCATAGTGCGCCTTTCTAGATAAGGGACACTATTATAATCGATTGAATAAAAGATTAACGAACGATTAATGAGCAGTTTTTGTGAGCAGATTTCCCTTTTTATTTAGTTTTCTCTTCTTGAAAAGGGGCGAAAAAAGACGTATTTCACGTCTTTTCTGGCCAGGATGGTTGGATGCCGAAGGAGAGATTTGAACTCTCACGAGCGCTGTGCTCACTACGCCCTGAACGTAGCGCGTCTGCCAGTTCCGCCACTCCGGCA
>JAAYCN010000121.1 GCA_012729755.1 Chloroflexota bacterium
GTCAATCAGGCATGTGAGCGTTGTTTATTGGGTCGAGGATGGCCTGTTCCCGCCGCTGGTGGGTAAGAACAAGTCAACCAGCAGATCGAAATGTGGCGTTTAGCAAACACTGAAATACCCTCTTCAGTCTCGCTATGCCTTGTGTTTCATCGGGTTTCGCCCGACCTGTTTGGCCAAAGAGACGGGGGTACGTTTATAATTGGCGGAAACAAATAAGCGTATGGAAAGGTGGTTATGAACCCTAAAATACCAATCATTCTGGATGGTGACCCTGGGCATGATGACGCGATCGCGTGGATGCTGGCGAAGGCCAGCCCACAGCTTGAGATTCGAGCGTGTACTTCTGTTTGCGGCAATCAGACCATCGAAAAGACGAGTTATAACGCCCGGCGAGTGATGACTTTGTTGGGGATTGACGCTCCGTTCGCGATGGGGCGATCTAACCCGTTGGTGGGCCAACCGATGGTTGCTCCGACCGTGCACGGTGAAAGCGGTCTGGATGGGCCAGCGCTGCCGGAGCCGAAGATTGAGCCTCAGCCGATCAGCGCGGTTGAACTGATTGCCAGAACGCTGACGGAGTCAACTGAGCCGGTGACGCTCGTGCCGACTGGCCCGCTGACAAATATCGGCGCGCTGCTGCTGCTATACCCCGAGCTGAAGCGCAAAATCGCCGGCATCTCGCTGATGGGAGGCGGCGTCGCGCATGGCAATTGGACGCCGGCGGCTGAGTTTAACATTCTGGTTGACCCTGAAGCGGCGGATGTGGTGTTTAAATCAGGGCTGCCGATCACGATGGCGGGATTGGATGTGACCAACAAGGCGTTAGTCTTCCCTGAAGATTTTGAGCGCATCCGCGCATTGAATAACCCGGTGGCGGCTGTCGTGGCGGAGTGGCTGGACTTTTTCTATGGGTTCCACCGCTCGTTGGGTTACCCTGGCGCGCCGGTGCATGACGCGGTGGCAGTGGCAGCGCTGGTGAGGCCGGAGATTCTGACCATCAAAGAGTATTATGTGCAGATTGAGACAAAAGGTGAGTTCTGCCGCGGCGCGACGGTGGCCGACCATTGGGGATTTACAGGGAAAGCGCCGAACGCAAGGGTGATCCTCGGCATTAACCGTGAAGGGTTTATCGACCTGCTCGCGGAAGCGGCCGCCTGGTATGGAAGGGAGGAAGCATGAAACCAGTCATTATCGATTGTGACCCCGGCGTTGACGACGCGGTGGCGATTCTGTTAGCCAATAAACTCCCGGAATTTAACATTCTGGCGATTACTACGGTGGCGGGCAACGTGAGCCTGGAACGCACAACTTATAATGCGCTTGGATTGGCGGAGTTTATCGGTTTGGATGTTCCGGTGTATCGCGGGGCGGCTGGTCCGATGTTCAGGGAGCGGGTGGATGCCGCAGAAGTACACGGCAATGACGGCATGGCGGGAATTGATCTTGCGCATAGTCGTAAAGAAGTTGAAGGCGTAATCGCCTGGGACGCGATCTATCAACATGCTGTGGCGTGGAAGGGCGAGCTGGAACTGATCGCCATCGGTCCGCTGACCAATTTGGGGATGGCGTTTATTAAGTATCCGGACCTGCCGAAATTGCTTAAACGGATTGTGATCATGGGAGGTTCGACCAACGAAGGCAATGCCAGTCCGGCGGCGGAATTTAATATTTACGCCGACCCGGAAGCGGCTGATATCGTATTTTGCGCGGGTGTGCCGGTGCATATGTGCGGGCTGGATATGACAATGAAAGCGCTGATGACCCCTGAAGATATTGAGCGAGTAGCCGCGCTGGGCAGCAAAGAGGCGAAGTTCTTCAGAGATGTGGTGCAGGGTATCATCGCGTTTATGAAAAAGTTAGGGGTTGATGGGATTAATATGCATGATCCGGCGGCGATGCTGTACGCAGCGGATGGCTCGATTTTTAAAGCGTATCCGGCTGGAATTCGGGTGGAAACCCGCGGGTCAATCACATTAGGCAAGACGGTGACAGATCTTTACAGCGACGCGAAATGGCCAAAGAACGGGTTCGCGGTGATGGATGTGGACTGTGAGGCGTTTATGGCTCGGGTGATGGAGTTGATGAAACAGTATCAGGTTCTTGCAGGTTAAATGGAGAAGAAGTCCTCCTGTGACAGGGGACTTCTTTTGTTTGAGAGGGTCAGGAGATCGGGAGGCTGGGCTGATGAGGCGGATCGCTGGTTAGGGGAACGTTGGAACTGGTCAGGAGGTAGCAGGGTTGCGATCGCCGATGAGGGGTTGGGAGCGGCCGCGGCGGGCTTTCAGGTCAGCCAGCGAGGTGGCCAGGAGGACTCTCGCGGCTTCGGCGATGCGCAGGTGTGAAGTGCCGCCGTTTTGCAGGGGCAATAATTCGCGCAGCTTTGCTTCATCCAGACAGGAATAGACCTGTTTGCCGAGGGCGAGGGCGGTAAAAATCGCCGATGAGGTTTGAGCGATGAGGATATCGCAATTGGCGATCATCTCATGAGCATTGCCGCTTAACAAAACAGGAGCGTGCTTGAAATACTGGCGAATTTCGCGAATGGCACGGTGAGGGTCTTCGTTGGGATGCAACTTGAAGACTACCTCGCGGTCACGGGCAATCAGCTGAGCTTGCTGAAGGAATCTGTGACGATCGTCGAAACCGAGTGTTTCACGAATGGACGAGGTAAGTATGAGCACATAGTGGTGGTGTTTGAAATTATTGCGGCGATAGCCCTCGAAATGGTCAAAGTTGGGCATGCCGGTCACAACAATCTTGTGATTGGGGATGCCGAGTTTGAGAAAATGTTGACGATATCCCTCTGAGGCAGCGCAGAGCAAGTCATAAGCATGAGAAAGACCTGTGGCAGAAGTGTTGGCAAGAAAGCGAGGAGCACCGAGCCAGCGAACAAAGGGAAACAGAAAATTAGGCCGCTCGAGCATGCCCTCTTGGACAAGGAGGAGACGTGTCTGGCGCACGTTGGCAGGCACAATCAGATCTGAGCCAGTTATGACCAGGTCGTAAGGGCCGTTTTGGCCGGCGTGGTCAAGGGGAAGGTTGTGTTCGTTGAGGTATCTCAGTGTGGCACGCTTGTGTCTGCCACCCAGGATAGAAAAATGGAGTAAGTTTAGCCTGGCCAATTCGCCGATGATCCCAGTGGCGTAGTAAGGCGTAAAGACGCAATCACAGTCTGGCAAAGCACTGGCGATTTTATGCATCATGGTTGTCTGGTTGAGAGAACCGCCGATGAGAAGGATTTTTGGTTTTGTCATCGCACCTGTGGTTTGGCGGGGAGAACTCCCCTGTATGGGATAAGCTTGAAGCATCGGTATCAGTATAAAAAGCGAAAATCAACCCGAAATTAATCAGAGGTCAAGCTTATGTGAAGGCTGGTTAGGGTTGAGTTAACCAGCCTTTCTGGCGATTTGGGCAGCGAGAAGGGACGATTGAATTTTTATCAGCATAAGGCAACTCAATGAGCGGTCAGGGTGTGACCCTGAGGAGGCTGAAACTTGGCTGGGTTGGTTTCAAGCTGGGCACTCATAAGCGGTGGAGGGCTTCGAGAGCGGTAAGGATCTCGTTGCGCTCGCCCTGCATGGCCAGGTTGGCGCCATCGACATAGGAACTGATCGATTCGGCTGTATCCTGCTCGTACGCGACGACATTATTGAGGATGGAGGCGGCTTTAACCCCGCGCAGGTGAGCAATGGTGAAGAGGGCGGCGGTTTCCATGTCGGCTCCGAGGACGCCCTGTGTTGACCAGCAGGCGCCGATCTCGGCTTCGCGATCGGTATAAAAACTGTCGTGACTGCGGGCGATGCCGACATGATAGGGGCATTTGAGATCTTTGGCGGCTTCGATGCAGGCGATGAGCAGGTCAGTGTCTGGTATGGCAGGGAAGATGGCCTGGCTGTAGGTTTTGGAAGCGCCATCGTCTTTCACCGCGCCATTGACAATCACCAAATCTCCCAGCCTGACTTTAGGCTGCAGGGCGCCACAGCTGCCGATGCGGATCATAGCTTTGACGCCGATGTTGTGCAGTTCCTCAACAGCGATGCCAGCGGAAGCACCGCCGATGCCGGTTGAGACAGCCAATATGGGCAGGCCTTTGTAGAGCCCCCGCAGGCTGCGGAACTCGCGGTTATAGGCGAGCTCGCTGACTTCATCGAGGAAGGTGGCGATGCGGTCGAGGCGGGCAGGATCGCCGGGCAATAGAGCGCATTGGGCATTAACGGTTTGATCAAGTTGAAGATGGGGTTGTAGCATGGTTGTTCTTTCTGTCAAGCAGGATTTCAAACAGTATAATTGTCGATAGCGTGAAAATCAATCCATGGGAGTGTTTATGCGTATCATCAATTTTGGGTCACTCAATATCGATTATGTCTATCGGGTTGACCAGTTTGTGAAGCCCGGCGAAACCAAACACAGCAAGAGCTATATGGTAAACAGTGGGGGGAAGGGCCTCAATCAATCTATCGCTGCTGCCAGAGCGGGAAACGAGGTTTTGCACGCCGGCCTGATTGGGCGGGATGGCGGATTTCTGGTTGAGAAGCTAAAAATGGCAGGTGTGGATGTTTCATTGATGACTCAATCGGAAGAGGTGAGCGGGCACGCGATCATCCAGGTGGCGGACTCTGGGCAAAACTCGATTTTGCTGTATGGCGGCACCAACCAGATGCTGACGGAAGGCTATATTGAGCGGACTCTGGCTGAATTTAAGAGCGGGGAGCTGGTTTTGCTGCAAAATGAGACTAATCTGGTGGGGGAGATCATTGGGAAGGCCGCGGACAAGGGGTTGATGGTGGCGCTGAACGCTGCGCCTTATTCGATGGCATTAAACGCTTACCCTCTGGAAAAATTGAGTTGGCTGATTGTCAATGAAGTTGAGGCGGCGGGCATCGTTGGAGATGAAGGGACGGATGGGCTGCTGGAGAAACTGGCTAAGGCGTACCCCGAAACGGGTATTTTGCTGACTTTGGGCGTGAACGGGGCGAGAGTCTATCAGCATGGCAAGCATTTCAGCATCAATAGCTGTCAGGTCGAGGCTGTGGATACGACCGCGGCAGGGGATACATTTACGGGTTATTTCCTCTATGGGGTGTTGAATGGGCTGTCAATGGCTGACACGCTGCGGTTGGCGACCACTGCTTCGGCGCTGTGCGTGCAGCGGCCAGGGGCAGCGGACTCAATCCCGGTGATGGCTGAAGTCAGTCAGGTGTTGGAGAATGAGGTCTTTGGCCAACTTGAGGTGAAACAATGGTAAATGTGCTCTATCTTGACTGCTGTATACGGCGAGAGCTCTCGCGCACCAGACAAGTTGCGGAAGCTTTTCTGAACGCACTTGAGGCGCAAGGCAGATACGCAATAGATCGTTTGACGTTGATGGATGAGCCGCTGCAAGCGTTGAGCGAAGGATTTCTTGCCCAACGCGAGCGGCTTCTTCTAAGCCCTGATCGCGAGCACCCACGCTTTCGCTACGCTCATCAGTTTCAGCGGGCGGAGCGAGTTGTGATCGCCGCGCCATTCTGGGATCTTAGCTTTCCGGCGCTGCTTAAGCTCTATATCGAAAATATCTGTGTCGACCGGATTACATTCGGGGCGGATGAGCATGGCACCTTTGGTTTATGTTCGGCTGAACGACTACTCTTCATTACCACGCGCGGCGGGGATATGACTGATTCGCCGCTTGAGATGGGGGCGCGATATCTTGAAGCGCTCTGTGAGTTTTGGGGTATTCCACGCTTTGATGTGGTGGCAGGGAATGGGCTTGATCTGGGTTTGGAGCCGGTGGAAAACATCCTGGCAAGGACTACTCAAGAAGCGCTGAGTTTCGCGCGAGATTTTTAATGACCGTCGCGAGTCCCTTCTATTTAATGACGAAGGTTTTCTTTGTGGAGGTTGAATGACTAAAACCCTGATTAGAGGTTGTGATGCCTTGACGTTTGAGGGGACCAAACCGGTTTTTTTGAACGCTCAGGATATTTTGATCGAAGGCAAGCGGATCGCCGCTCTCGGTAAAAGCGGGACGCTTGGCGAGGCGAAGAAGGTGATTGATGCGCAGGGGATGTTAGCTGTGCCGGGGATGATCAACAGCCACGCGCACGTTCCGATGGTGCTGTTTCGCAATGCCGGACCTGACCTGAACGCCAACGACTGGTTTAACAAGGTGATCTTTCCGCTTGAATCCAACCTGACCCCGGAGGATGTGTATTGGGGGGCGATGTTGGGTATGGCAGAGATGATCGAGGCGGGCATTACCTGTGTGGCAGATCATTATTTTGAGATGGATCAGGTCGCCAAAGCGGTGGAACAAACCGGGCTGAGGGCTAATCTGGCGTGGGCGGTTTTTGAACATCAGGGGTATGAGAGGTTCGAGCAGACGCTTGAATTTGTGGAACGCTGGCAGGGAAAAGCCGGCGGGCGGATTACGACATGGTTGGGACCGCATTCGTCCTATCTCTGTGGCCCAGAATTCTTGCGAAGATGCGCGGAGGAGGCTGGTCGTTTAGGGGTGGGCAACCATCTTCATGTCTCAGAAACGCGTGAGCAGGTGACGCTCTCTCTGGAACGGTATGGCAGGACGCCGGTGGAGGTGGTGGCGGAGGCGGGCTTGTTGGATCATCCGGCGATTTTCGCCCATTGTATTTACCCAACGGAATCGGATCTGGAATTGATGAGAGGGCGTTTGGTGGGTATCGCCCAGGCACCAAAAACTTATCTAGCGATGGCGATGGGGCTGGCGGACCTGCCGGCTTATCTGGAACGGGGCATCGCGGTAGGGCTGGCTACGGATGGGGCAGTGAGCAGCACGACTTTGGACCTGTTTGAGCAGATGCGGCTGACCGCACTCACTCAGAAGGATAAGGCGGGGGACGCGGCAGTAATGAACCTGGACACAGTTTTGGACCTGGCATTTCAGGGCGGGGCGAGGGCGCTGCGACAGGAAGCGTTGGGGAATTTGAAGCCGGGCATGCTGGCGGACGTCGTGTTGCTGAAGCAGGGTCGGGCAGCGGCGCAGCCGGTCAACAATCAGGCGGCGAACCTGGTTTATAACCTGGGGGCCGGGGACGTGGATACGGTGATCTGTGACGGACAGGTCTTATATCAGCATGGCAAACACTTAACGCTTGATCTGGACGAGATATTAAAGGAAGTGCGCTCGCGCCTGCCACGCTTGATGAATAAGGACCTGGAGAAAAAGATCGCTGAATACCCGGCTTAGATGTTGCAGAAGATTGATGGACTGATAGGGTTTATCTACACGACTTCTACAGGAGGTGCGTCAGGTTGTTTTAGAGACACCTAACCAAGGAATTTTCAGGGAAACGGATTTGTTTTCTGCTCTTTATGTTGTCTCAAGTGTATAGAACCTTCGTTATTCACAGCCCGACCAGATCTCAGTAAAGTAGCGATTAGATATCCATACTGTCCAAATTCATCAGGAAGTCAAAAAGATCCATTGTTACGACACCCTTTTCATCCCGCATGACTTTAAGGCCGTTTCTGGTAACAAGTATTTTCTTAAATGAATCGTCAATATGGTAAAGGGATTTCTTCTCTTGTTGCGTTTTTTGCGGAGTCTCCAGGGAAAGGGCAGACTGGATATAGTACTTTCTGCTTCCAAGGGTAGCGATAAAATCAACTTCCAGTGACTTCGGCGCGAAAATAGCATGTCCGTTCTTGTCTTTCTGGCCGGTATCTTCCGTGATGTCCATCTCTCCTACATCAACATTGAACCCGCGATACCGCAACTCATTATAAATAATGTTTTCCATAATATGCGTTTCCTCGATCTGACGAAAATTCAGTCTGGCATTGCGCACACCAATATCTTCAAAATAGATCTTGAATGGAGAATCAATATATTTTCTCCCTTTAACATTGTATTTACCTACTCTGCTAATTACAAAAGCATCCTTGAAATAGCTGATAAAACGCTCAATTGTTTCAGGTACAATATCACCGTATCCCCTGCTCTTGAAGGTTTTCGCGATTTTGGTTGGATTCACCAGTGTTCCGATGACCGACGCAAGAATATCAAACGTGTCTGACAGTTCTCTTTTTTTGCGGATAGCATTTCGTTGGATGATGTCTTTGAGATATGTTTCTACCGCCAGATTCTTCAAGTACTCAGTCTGCTCCTGTTCGTCCTGCATTAACGCAACTAATGGGATCCCTCCGGACACAATATATTCCGCCCATGCCTCGCTCACATTTTTTCCGGTTCCCTGGACATATTCCAAAAACGTCAGCGGTTGTACATGCACTTGCGAACTTCTTCCCTTGAACTCTGTAGCGACGTCAACAGACAAGAATTTTGAATTTGAGCCGGTCGCGTACAGGTCAATATTCTTATGCCTGAGATAGCTGTTCAGCGTGCCAACAAAATTCTGCAGAAATTGCACCTCATCCAGGAAAAGATAGAACTGATCCGAATCATTTATGATTGATGAGAGATATCTTCTGAATACTTTTGCATTGATCAGATATCCCATTTTTTTATTGTAGATCTTCACAGGTTCCCCCTGCGAAAAAGTTTCAAGCCCGTCAATATCTTCATCTGCATCAAAGGCAAATCTGATAATGCGATTTTTTGAAACACCTTGCTGAAGCAGAAAACGATAAAACAGATTATTTAACAGATAAGATTTTCCAGCACGTCTGGCTCCGGTGATGACTTTAACAAGACCATTCCAGCGCATCCCGGAAAGGCGTTCAATATATCGACCTCTGTTAAACTCCATGAGAGCTCTCCTATCTTGTTTTTAATACAGTACTGTATATAACTAAAGATACATTATAACGCCTGGCAGTTTTTGCGGCCATATCTTGAATTTGCTGCAGTACTGTAGTAAATTCAAGATAATTCGCTTTGTCAGAAGTGTTGGGTTGCGCTCCGGGAGATGAAGATTGACTAAAATATTTAGTCGCTCCACCCAACCCACATGGCAAAGAGAGGTTGGGTGGAACCCGACGAAATGGGGGCTTGATGCTCTCCTTGTAATTTAGAGCCAAAAAGAAGTGTCTTGCTTTTTTTGTTCAGTCAGACGAGGGAGGTTTTATTAAAAAGAGATGCGATTGACCTGATTTTGAACATCCTTTTAATGCCGATTGCTCTCGCATTTGGTAAGATTAACGCATGAATGATAAAGCAGTCACGGGCAAACAGACCCGGCTGACTGCGTTGAGCAGCTGCGCGGGCTGAGCGGCTAAACTCGACGCGGAGACGCTGGCACAGGTTCTGTCGCCAATCAAAGATATTTTCAAACCAGAGGAGTATCCGAACCTGCTGGTTGGCTTGACGTTGGCTGATGACGCGGCGGTGTGGCGGCTGAATGACAGGCAAGCTGTGGTTGTGACCACTGATTTCTTTACCCCAATTGTGGATGACCCCTATGATTTTGGCGCGATCGCCGCGACTAATTCGATCTCGGATGTTTACGCGATGGGCGGCAAACCGGTATTCGCATTGAATATCGCCGCCATTCCTGAAAACCTGCCGATTGAAATGATTCAGCAGATTTTCAAAGGGGGGGCTGAAAAAGCCAAAGAAGCCGGGGTGGTGGTGGCCGGAGGGCATACGGTGAAAGACGCTGAGCCGAAGTTTGGCATGGTAGTGGTGGGTTTGATCGATCAGCGTAAGATGCTCACTAAGGGCGGGGTGAAGGCAGGGGACTACCTTGTGCTCACAAAGCCATTGGGGTTCGGGGTCACTTCAACCGCTTTTAAACGAGGTCTGACCACGCCGGATGAACTGAAGGAAATTGTCGACTGGATGAAGACGCTAAACGCGACGGCATCGATGGTGGCTGTTGAAAACCATCTCAAGGGCGCTACGGATATCACCGGTTTCAGCCTGTTGGGGCATGCAATTGAGATGGCGGAAGCCAGCGGGGTGGGTTTGCGTTTTGAGTTTAATCAAATTCCTTTGACTCAAGCGGCATTGAAGTATGCGGAGCAGTACACCTTTCCGGGCGGGGCGAGTAATAACGCGCTCTTCTTTGGGCCAAGGGTGCGTTTCGCGGATCATATTTCACAAAACCTGCGCATGCTGCTTTTTGACCCGCAAACTTCCGGCGGCTTATTGCTGGCGGTTCCCGCGCGGAAGCTGACCAGATTGCTTGCTGAGCTGGCTGAACGAGGGTCAAAGGGCTGGGTAATCGGTCGGGCAAGCAGAGCCCCGGGGATCGTGGTTAATTAATCTGATTGAGACGGCAAGGGGAATCAGCGATGACGGCGCTTCGCACTTTGGTGTCTATCAGAGCGATTCGTGGCGTTCAGTCGATTTTATATAGTGACAGATAAGCCAGTTTACGCGAACAGAGGATATTTTGTTTTTCTGTTTCTTCTTGCTATTCAAAACCCAGGCTCGTTTCCGTAAGGGGTAGAAAATCTTAAGTAAAAAAAGCTTTTGAAGCGCATCTCAGTTTTAGAGGTTTATTGAACAATAAGATGTGATTGCCTGATTGAATCCATGAAAATATATCCATTAATTAAGAAGAAGTGAGTATAATATTAGAAATCAAAGCTTTCATAATCGGCAGGACCAGAAAAGAGATTGACGAGTCTAACAGGAAATGGCGCCGAAAGATAGCGGCATCAGCTTAATGAGCTACACGGAGGGTTATTCACAGCGCCGGATAGAGTCTATCGGCGCCCATGTTCATCCAATATGTAAATTAACCGCCTTGTTATTGGGCGGTTTTATTTTTAACACATAAGTTTCAAACAATTTATTTTCAAACATTCTTAGGTTTTAGGAGGAGATAAAAATGAAGCAAAATACCAGGGTTTTCAAACAATTATTCATTCATTTGTTTATCGTTCTGCTGATCGGGGGGCTGTTCTTTGCAGCCGGCCCGATCAGGCATGCATCCGCACAAGGGGCAAGCGTGTGGGATGGCATTTATCCAACGGAAAAGCCCGCTGACATGCCCGCTGTTGTTGATCGGGTTCAGGAGGTAAATAGTGCAGCCCAGTTTGCCTGGCTGGCAAGCAGGCCAACGATGTTCGGAAGTGAGGTGGATACGGTCAAACTGATGGTGGACATCAATCTTGACAACCATCCCTGGACGCCATCGACAGCTCTCAGCGAAAGCAACAAGGTGTTGGATGGAAACGGTCACACCATCAGCAATCTGAAGGTGACGGTAGATAACACAACACCAAATGTGACTTATTATGCCGCGATGTTCGTTGGGAATTTCAAACAAGTTCTGATTAAAGGGCTAACGATTGACGGCGCTAATATTGGCGTGACCAGCACTTCGACAAACGGCAGGGTTTTTTCAGCGGTTGTGTATGCTCATAACGATTGGTATGGCGACCTGGAAAATGTCACCGTTAAGAATGCCACGGTTACGGGAACAAAATATGTAGCCGCGCTGACCGCTTATGGCAGCGAGACGAACATTAAGAATTGTACGGTCCAAAATGTGACATTAAATGTTTATGAAAAGTATCGGCCTGATTGGTCAAGAGATCTGCCTCATATAGGCGGACTTGTTGGCCTGAACAACGCTGGACTGGTTACTGGCAACACGGTAGATGGCTTGACTATCAACCTTTCATCAGTTATGCCGACAATTTCTACTGATCAAACGGGGAGTTTGCTCGGTACCGCTCAGGCAAAAGTTCTGCTTCGGTCGAATACGGTCAGTAATGTAACTGTTAATGGCGATCCCTACGACAAGTTGATCGGCCTGGATAACCGTTACAAAGTTGTCAATGTCACCAAGATGATTAATTACGCAACGATTCAGGAGGCCATTAACGCCGCGGATGCGAACGACGTGATTGAGATCGAGCCGGGAACTTATGTTGAAAATGTAGTCATCAATAAACCTCTTACACTGGGTGGAACTGACAAGGATACTGTTATTCTTCTGCCAGCGTTTAGTGGGTCATACTGTGATGGCAGTTCGCTCTGCGATGGGGCCTCAAATGTCATTTTGGTCGAAGCTGATAACGTGAAGATTCATGATTTGACCATAAATGGCAACAATCCCGATTTGGACAATCCGCGTGATGATGCAGTTGTCAACGGAGAAGATATTGACGCCCGTAACGGAATCATTACCAACCATGAAACAAATCCTAATCTAACAGGTTTGGAAATATATAACACGATTATCAAAAACATCTTCCTTCGTGGCATTTATATGTCCACAAACGGTGAGTTCAACTTCCACGACAATATAGTCAGCAATGTCGCTGGCGATTATGCTTCGATTGGGCTGTTTGCTTTTGGCGGATATGGGAAGTTTACCAACAATACTGTTTCTTTGACGAATGACGCGATTGCCGCCAATCATTCCAAGGGTATCGAATTTGTCGGAAACACCGTTAATTCTTCAGGTTCTGGCATTCATACTGACAATTCAAATCCTGGAGCAGATAAGTTTGACCTTATCGAAAACAACACGATTACCTGTGGCGAAAATGGTTATGGAATCTTCACTTTTGCTCACTATCAGCCGCCAAAAGTGCTCAATAATACACTCCATAAATGCGCGGTTGGGATTTCCGCCTGGGGTGGATATGGCACGGAGCCAGTGATCATCAATAATAATGCAGTTAATGGGCAGGATGTCGCAGGCAGCGTTGGTTTGTTCGTAACCACAAGCATCATGAACTGGGGTTATTTGGATATCAATGTCGAGGCGACCGGCAACACTTTTGTGAATAATGCCGCCGCTGTGGAGGTTACAGCGGATGATTTAGATCTTGGTGGATCATGGGTTTTGAAGGATTTGAAGTTGAAATTAGCTCAAAACAACATGGATCTCACAAACACACTGGCTGTAGACGCGGATAATACAAATCCTGTCTATGTAAAAGCTCCGAATAACTGGTGGGGTAAAGCGGATGGGCCTGCGGCGCGGTACACGGGCAAAGTGATCGTATGCAGCTGGTTAGACGCTCCGGCTCCTGATGGGGCGATCGTTAATGGTGGAACAGTGACGAACACAAATACTGGCGTGGAATACTGCTCCATCCAGGCGGCGGTGGACGCGGCTGGAGATGGCCATGTATTAGAGGTTGGGCCGGGCATTTACTCTGAAAACGTAGACACCGGAAACCGGATCATCAAGGGATTGACGGTCAGGGGAGTCGCGGACGCGGAAGGCAACAAGCCAGTTGTGTTTGGGTCGATGAAGTTTGGCGCGCCGCGAACGGTTGGCGGAGATTACGCGCAGAAGAACCTCATCCTTGAGAACCTGCGCATTGAAGCTAATCTCACAAATACTTCACTGTATGGAACAACCCGACACGCTCTTTGGGTGGAAAACTTCGAAAATGCTCAATTGCGCAACCTTGAACTGGCAGGTACTGAACCGAACGAGATGTTTGCTATCGCCTACGGGCTTAGTATGGGTAGTCGCGCAAAGAATTACACCATTGAGAATGTGACGATTGAGAACTTCCTGATTGGTGTTTACGGACGATCGTTGAACCTTACCCTATCGAATTCTGATATCAGCAAAGTTGAAGCGGGCGTGAACATTATGGGAGGCGGGAACCTGACCATTAATGGCAGTCGTGTTGTCACCGAAGTCACTCGGAATGACAAAGACCTGTACGCTGTGCGTTTTGGCGAAGGCAATAGCGCAGGGACACCCAGCGTTTTAGGTTTTCATGTCGCTAATTCGACCCTGGCTTTGAACAACCCGGATAGCCTGGCGCCGGCTGAGGGGAAGTATATGCGCTCAGTCGTTTTGCGTGGAAACGCTGGTGGTGAGATGGTCGTTGCCAGCAGCAACATTCCACAGGGAATCTACAATATCTCCTCGGTAGCGATAACCGCGGATGGCAACTGGTGGGGGACAGCCGATAAACCAGTTGCGGGCACGAATTATGTTGGATTGGTCGAGTTTTGTTCGTGGTTGAACGCTGCCACGCCTGGTGGAACGCCAGTCTTTGGCAACGGACAGGTAAAGAACGAGAGAACCGGACAAATCTACTGTTCCATTCAGTCCGCGGTAGACGACGCGGAGGCTGACGACAGCCTGCTGGTTGGACCAGGCACCTTCGAAGAAAATGTGTTGGTAAATAAGAAGGTCAAAATTATCGGCTCAGGGAATGGTGAAGACCCTCTGGTGGATACCATCGTGGCTACCCCAAACAGTTTTGACAGCAAAGTTGGTCTGTTCAACCTGGCGGCAAGCGGCGCATCCGCGGAGGATCCGCTCGTGTTGAGAAATATGCGGTTGAACCCCGTCGGTCAGGCAGGAATCAGCGTCGGAAGGTTCACGGAGAGCACCGCCACCAATGTTGAATTTGTGGAACTGGATCGATTAAAGGTGATCGGTACAAACGCCAACCCTCAGACAGAGCAGGAACGCGGCCTTTTCGTTGACAGTACATCAAGCCTGAAAAACACGGTCATTAAAGACAGCAGTTTTGACAACTTGGCCTATGGGGTCTATTTCATGAAGGCGGTTTCGACTGAGACGAGCACGGTTTCTGACCTGACGGTGACGAATACGACCTTTAATCACAACAATATAAAGGGTATTTACGCTGAAAAGCTGAACAATGCCACTTTCACGGGTGTGACGGTGAGCGGCAATGGTTACGCGGCTATACCTGAGTTTCCTGGCGCTCAAGCCTTTATGAGCGGCGTGGATATCAACCTGAAAGCAGGGACATACGCGAACATTCAGTTCATTCAGCCGATCATTACTGATAACGCTTTAGGCGGCGCGAAGAATGGATCGGGGATTACAATCAAGGCGCGAGATGATGGAGCGACTTATGGCGCTCAACCGGCAACTCTTGATAACGTGTTGATTGAGGGCGGAAAGATCACCGGCAACGAAAGAGGCATCGTGATTGGTGAACCCGGCAAGAATAACGCTGGGCCAACTGGTGTTGTGCTGCAGTTCAATCGGATCTTTGGCAACAATAAAACCTATAGTGGTGATGATGGCGCGGCTTATGGAGGTGTGGTCAATCACGCTAAAGCCGACATCAGCGCGCTAAACGACTGGTTCGGCTGCAACGAAGGCCCTGCCGGGGCTGATTGCGACAAGACTGTGGTTGTCACTGGCGCTGGCGCTATTGATGCCAGCAAATGGATGGTATTGAGTGTGGCACTACCCACGGGAGGCGTTGAGCCAGGGCATACCGTTTCTATTAACGCTGACTTGAACAAGAATTCCGCAGGCGAAGCTTTGCCCGAGGGGAAACACGTTCATAACGGAGTTCCGATTAAGTTCACCACGGACGCTGGCACGTTCAATCCTGAAGAAACAACATTGACCGCGGGCGCGGCAACAAGCGTCTTTACGGCCACAAACACGCAACCTGTGGCTAATGTATGCGTGAAGGTTGATAATGAGACAATCTGCGGTGAAATAGTGATTTTGCTTGGAAGGTTAACGGTTACAGATTTCTATTACGCGACCAATGATCCAATGAAGGGTGTCAGCGCGGATATCAAGCTGGAAGAAGTGACGACAGATGACGCGGAATCGATTGTTGTCAAGCTCTATACGGGCGGCGCGAATGGGGCGGATTATGTCCTGCTGCAAACCAATACCGCGAATCTTGTGAAATTCAACGCGTTTACGGTCTTTACGTCACCGTTCGATATCTTTGGCACCCGCAATTATGAGGGCAGTTCCTGGGCGAACGTGCGTGAGGCTGAATATGGCCAGAATGAGATCCCGACCCGGGTGGAAGCGATTGTAACTTTGAAGAGCGGGAAGATTTTGACGGCGACGAAGGATATCCCGACAGGTGAATATGTGGTCGTAGCGGTTAATGACGCTTATCAGACAAAGGAAGACACTGAACTTGTTGTTGACGCGCCAGGCTTATTCGCGAACGATCAATTCGCGACCTATGGTACCACTTTGGAGGTGACCGATCCGGCAAATGGCACGGTGACTCTCGGCACAAAGGGCGGATTTAGCTATGAGCCCAATGAAAACTGGCATGGTACCGACACCTTCACTTATATATTGAAGAAAGATGGCGCTGAGGTTGCATCCGCGACCGTGACGATCACGGTAACACCTGTGAAAGATCAGGTTGTCGCAAATGATGACGCGTACGAGGTGAACCAAGGGGAAACCTTAATCGTCACGGCACCTGGCGTGAAATCCAATGACGTTGATGTGGATGGCAACCAATGGTACGTGTCGATCGTTACCGACGTGCAACATGGCTGGCTGTACTTGAATCCTGACGGCAGCTTTACCTACATCCCTGACGCTGATTTCTCTGGTGAGGATACCTTCATTTATAAGCTGCAGACTTACGTTACACCACAATCACAAGGGCTGTGGGATGACACTGCAACGGTAACGATTACAGTGAAAGCTGCGTCACCTGAACCGACGATGATTATTTACCTTCCGCTCATTCTCAAGAATTAGAGGACAAGCGGCACGATCAGCAAGTAATAAGCAACCCCCGGATTCCCGGGGGTTGCCCTTATGTTTTTAATACAGAGGAGGGAAAGTTGTTCACGACATTTGGAGAATCATCAACCGAGTGATTGCGAGTTCTTTGAAAGAATTTTGGCGGTTTTGGGGAATTAACGGAGAATATTTCTACAAGATTAGCTGCAACTGAATAGTACGGGATGGGTATTTGGTCGTTTATTCGACGCGTGAAGCTTGATGTAGTTCCGGGCGCGAGCATCTACCTCCCATTGATAATGAGATAAGAGAAATTCTTTTGAAGGAAGGCGGCTGGCATGATGTCAGCCGCTTTGCGATTAAGCCCAGGGGATTGAGATTGTGGCATACAAGAGCGGCAGGTATAATTTAAGGCATGAAAATCGCGGTGATTGGGGCGGGGGCAAGCGGGATAATGGCGGCGCTGATGGCTGCGCGCAGCCAAAATCATGAAATCGTGCTGTTTGAGCGTAATGAGCGGGTGGGCAGGAAGCTGCTGGTAACGGGCAGCGGGCGCTGCAATGTCACCAACAGCGGGGTTTCCGCGGAGCGCTATGCCTGCGATGACAAGGCCTGGATGAAGCGATTTTTGGATCTGTGGGGGGTGGGGGAGCTTGAAGAAGTGTTGCGGAAACTGGGTCTTCCGCTCAAAGCGACGGATGACGGCTGGTATTATCCGCTGTCGGAATCGGCGCACGCGGTGGTCAGTATTCTTGAGCATCGGCTGAGGTTGGCGGGGGTAAAGCTGCGCGTAGCCACAACCGTTAAAGAGATCAAAGCTCAGGCCAATGGGGAAGAGGAGTTTGAAGTTGCCTGGCAGAGCGCGGATGGGTTATTTCGTGAACGCTTTGACCGGGTGGTGCTAGCGGCTGGCGGAAAAGCTTATCCGGATCTGGGATCGAAGGGCGAGCTTTTTGACGCTCTTGGGGCGCTTGGGCATCAAATCAGGCCGCTGATTCCGGCTCTTGGGCCTGTTTATGTCAAATTGGGTGATTTCGCAGCATTGAAGGGTCAGCGATTTGACGCGCGGGTGGCGATCTACAGCCAAGAACGCTGTCTTGGGCAGGCTGAGGGGAATGTGATCGTCACCGAACGAGGTTTTAATGGCCCGGGGGTGATGGATCTGAGCCACCTGGTTGGTCTGCACGCGAAAGAGGCGCTGACCTTGGCGGTAACTTTCCCATTTTTGCAGTCAAAGACTTTTCACGAGCTGGCTGGCTTGACGGGGCAGAACCTTGGGAGTTTGTTGGCTGGCTGGCTGCCTCCGAAAATCGCCGAGCGGCTGATCAGGCGGGCGGGGTTTAGCCTTGCGGAGCCTCCTGGGCAGGAATCGCTTAAACATTTAATTGCACAGTCCAATTTGGTTTTTCCCATTATCGGAACAGGTGATTTTAGCCGATCGCAGGTCACCGTGGGGGGCGTTCCGGTGGGGGAAGTGTCAGCGGAGACATTTGAGTCGCGCCTGGCGCCAGGTTTGTATCTGGTGGGCGAAACGTTGGACGTGGCTGGGCCTTGCGGCGGATTCAACCTTCATTTCGCGTTTGGCAGCGGTTATCTCGCGGGCGCTTATCTTGCCCGTTTAAATCAACCTTATTAATTAAAGGAGACTGAATGACCATTCCGTTTATTGAACCCTTCCGTATCAAAGTCGTTGAAAAAGTGCGCATGACCACACGCGAAGAAAGGGTTGCCGCGCTCAGGGCGGCTCATTACAACCTGTTCGCTGTGCGAGGTGAAGATGTCTTCATCGACCTGCTGACTGACTCAGGTACCGGTGCGATGAGCGACGAGCAGTGGGCTGGGATGATGCACGGGGATGAGTCTTACGCCGGCGCAAAATCTTATTATCACTTTGAGCAGGCTATCCAGAACATTTTGGGCTTCCCTTACGTTCTCCCTACTCATCAGGGACGGGCGGCGGAGGGCATGCTGTTTAAGTCGCTGGTTAAAGCTGGGCAAACCGTGCCAAATAACCGCCATTTTGACACGACGATGGGCAATTTGCAGGTGCTTGGCGCGAACCCGGTCGATATTCCGGTGGCAGAATCAGCGGATTCTGAAGTTGAACTGCCGTTCAAAGGCAATATGGACTTAGAAGGACTTGAAGCGCTGATTAAAAAGACAGGCGTTGAGAATATTCCGCTGGGCATGCTCACGATTACCAATAATTCAGCTGCGGGTCAACCGGTTTCGATGGATAATATCCGCGCCACGGCTGAAATCTATCACCGTTACGGCATCCCATTCTTCATCGACGCCTGCCGTTTTGGGGAGAACGCCTGGTTTATCAAACTGCGCGACCCGAAATATAAGAACACGCCGGTGCGCGAGATTGTGCGCGAGATGTTCTCATACGCGGATGGCTGCACAATGAGCGCCAAGAAAGACGGCATGGTGAATATCGGCGGCTTTATCGCTTTCAGAGACCCGGAACTCAAGGGGCAAATAGGCGCGAATCTGATCGTACATGAGGGCTTTTTGACCTATGGCGGGCTGGCGGGCCGCGACCTGGAAGCGCTGGCAATTGGCCTAAACGAAGTGGTTGACGAGGATTATTTGAATTATCGCGAATCTCATACCCGCTATTTGGGCGAAGTTTTGAGCGCGGCAGGGATGCCGGTTTATAAGCCCACTGGAGGTCATGCGGTGTATGTCGACGCGGGAAAGGCCTTCCCGGGTATTCCCAAGCGGCAGTTCCCTGCGGTGGGGCTGGCGAACGCGTTGTATATCACCGGCGGGATCAGAACGGTGGAAATCGGCAGTCTGATGTTTGAACACGCTGACCCGGAAACGGGTGAGTTGATGCTGGCGCCTCTGGAACTGGTGAGGTTCGCCATCCCGAGACGGGTATACACGCGCAGCCATCTCGACTATATCGGCGAGGCCGCGGCGGAATGCATGAAGCGCCCTGAACTGGTAAAAGGGCTGAGGGTGACCTGGGCGCCGAAGGTGCTGCGTCACTTCATGGCGCAGTTGGAAGAAATCGAGTAGCCGGCAAGAAATCTTGAATCATGTTTGAAGCCCCTGGCTTTGCTGTCGGGGGCTTTTAAGATGGGCAGGGGCCTGGAAGCCAGGCAATGGCAAAGAGGCAGGCTGTTGGCATGATAATAACCGTGGGCAGGTCATTGTTGAGAGAGGCAGGGTAAAATTGAAGGAGTTGTTTTGACTGACCAGATTGTTGGCGGAAAGGTCAAGCCGCCATGGGGAGGAAGTAAATGCCATTAACGCTCATTCGCCAGAATATCGTTAAAATGCGGGTGGACGCGATTGTCAACGCCGCTAATACGGACCTTGTGATGGGTGGGGGAGTGTCTGGGGCGATTTTCAATGCCGCCGGGCCTGAGCAGATGCAGGCGGCTTGTGATCAGCTGGCCCCGATCCGTACCGGCGAGGCTGTGATTACTCCCGGTTTCAGCCTGCCTGCTAAATTTGTGATTCATACCGCAGGCCCTATTTATCGAGACGGCAAGCAGGGTGAAAAAGAGCTGCTGACTGCCTGTTATGTCAACGCGCTGAAGCGGGCGGTTGAGAATGATTGCGAAAGCGTGGCGTTTCCATTAATCTCCAGCGGTATTTACGGTTATCCAAAGGCGCAAGCCATGGAGGTCGCCCGCGAAACGATCCGGGACTTTCTGAGTGATCATGAGATGGACATCTTTCTGGTGCTGTTTGACCGTTCCTCTTATGCGATCAGCGAAAAGCTTCTCGGAGAGGTGAGGGCGTTCATCAGCGATTCGCAGGTTGACTATCTGATGGATCGATATGATCGGGGTCGTCAACAGGTTTTTGAGGAAGCATTAGAGATGAGGCCGAGCCAGGCTTATCAACCCCGAAAAACCACCTCTCAGGGGTTGGAAGAGGTCGTGGGCAGGCTGGATGAGCCGTTTTCGACAACCCTGCTGAGGCTGATTGACGCCAAGGGTAAAACCGATGTGGAAGTCTATAAGCGCGCCAATATCGACCGCAAGCTCTTTTCGAAGATCCGCAGCAACGAGGGCTACATGCCCAGTAAACGCACTGTGATCGCGCTGGCGATTGGCCTCGGGCTGGACCTGGCTGAAACATCGGACCTGTTAGAAAGGGCGGGGTACGCGCTTTCGAAAAGCCAGCTGTTTGATGTGATTATTCGCTATTTCATCAGCAAGGGTAAATATAATATTTTCGAAATCAACGAGGTTTTGTTTAATTACGACCAACCCCTGCTGGGGGGATGACTTTCGGATTCCGCTTTGATTTTTAAATCGCTGCCTGTGACCCGCAGGCAGATTATTTGTCGCCTGGCAGGCGACCATTTCACTTTCGGTAAATGCTATCTTATGGGCATGAAACAAACCAAAGAGGATGACGAAATGAAAAAGGGATTAACGGAATTAGTTTTTATTCTGGATCGCAGCGGGTCAATGGGCGGTTTGGAAACGGATACGATCGGCGGCTACAACGCGATGCTGGCTAAACAACAAGCCATGGAGGGGGAGTGTTTTATGACTACCATCTTATTTGACGATCGATATGAGCTGCTGCATGACCGCATTGACATTCGCGGCGTCAGCCCGATCAGCAGCAAAGAGTATTATGTGAGAGGTTCCACGGCGCTGCTTGACGCGGTCGGCAGAACACTCCGCAAGATTGAAAATGTGCAGGCGCATACGGCTGAGGAGTTTCGTTCTGAGAAGGTGATGGTGGTGATCATCACTGATGGCTACGAAAACGCCAGCCGGGAGTTTTCGCAAGCGCAGGTGAAGGAGATGATCGCAAGCCACAAGACAAAAGACCAATGGGAGTTTGTCTTTTTGGGCGCCAATATCGACGCGGTTGAGGTGGCGGGCGGTTTTGGCATCGCGGCTGACCGAGCGCAGACTTATCACGCTGACAAACAAGGAGTCGCCCTGAACTTTCGGGTGGTGAGCAATACTGTCAGCAGATTCCGCAGCGGTGAGGCAATAGACGCTTGTTGGAAGGAAGAAATCGAGAAAGATTACAGGAACCGTGGCGGCAACCCCGGCTAAATATCGCCCGTCCTGCCCAATGTTCCACCGGGCAGGACGAGTTTTTAATTCCTTTCGAAGGAGAAATCTGCCAATCTGGGCAGTGTGACAGGCAGTGTTGGGTTGCGCTCCGAGAATTTGATAGTCGATGAAGGCGCTGGGTCGCTCCATCCAACCTGCGTGTCTGGGCCGCCTGATTGGGACGCGCATCTCAACTCGTTTTCACGGTAAAATAGACCAATCAACCCGCTCAGTGGGAAACTTGAAAGGTTAAATTTATGCGCGTACTCATCATTGGAACTGGTTATGTCGGGCTCAACACGGGCGTCATGCTGGCTTATCTCGGCAACGAGGTAACCTGCATTGACGTTAATGCTGAAAAAATAAAACTGCTGCAGGCAGGCATCGCGCCGTTTTATGAGCCTCACCTTGAAGAAATGTTCGCGCTGGCGAAGGACAAGATCAGTTTCACAGACAATTACGAAGCCGCTCAAATTGGTGAGAAGGATGTCATTTTCATCGCTGTGGGGACTCCCTCTTTGCCGGATGGCTCTGCTAATCTCGAGTATGTTCGTCAGGCAGCTGAATCAATCGCTGAGAAACTTTCGGATAAGTTTACGGTGGTGGTCAACAAGTCTACCGTGCCGATTGGCTCGGGCAACTGGGTCGGCGCGATTATCAAGACACATTATGAAAAGACACATGGCAAGAAAGCGAACGGTTTATTCGCTGTGGTCTCGAACCCTGAGTTTCTCAAACAAGGCGCGGCCCTGCATGACTCACTGTATCCGGATCGGGTGGTGATCGGCAGTGAAAATGAGCACGGCCTGGATGTTTTGCGGGAGCTGTTTGGTCCGGTGCTGCGGCAGGATTTTGAGGCTCCAGCCTGCCTGCCTCGCCCAGAGGGGCTGAAAGAGGTTCCGTTGTTGGCGTGTGACCTGACCTCGGCTGAGGTGATTAAATATGCGGCTAACGCCTTTTTGGCGCTGAAGATCTCTTATATTAATGAAATCGCGCGGCTGACCGCCAAGGTCGGCGCGGACGCGCAGATGGTCGCGAAGGGAATCGGGCTCGACAACCGTATTGGCCCACGCTTTTTGAACCCAGGCATTGGCTGGGGCGGTTCCTGTTTTGGTAAGGATACCGCCGCGCTGGTAGCCACCGCGCGCGAATATCAGCTTGAGATGCCGATCGTGCAGGCAGCGCGCGACGTCAACTACGGTCAGCGCAGCTGGGTGGTGGACGCGCTGCAGGAACAGTTAAAGATCCTCAAAGGCCGCCGGGTAGCCTTGCTCGGTTTCAGCTTCAAACCTGAAACTGACGACCTGAGAGACGCGCCATCGCTTGATATTGCCCGCCTGTTAATCCAGCGCGGCGCGATTGTCAGAGCGCATGACCCCATCGCACTGGATAACGCGCGGCGACAATACCCGGATATGGGCGTCACGTATTGCCAGGAGGTTGAAGATGCGCTGGATGAGGCTGAGGCGATTGTTTTGGTGACCGAATGGCCTTATTATCGTACACTGAACTGGAGCAAGATCCCTCCGGTGGTGCTGGTGGACGGCCGCAACTACCTCGACGATAAGGCTTTGAGAGCCTTAGGCTTTACGGTGATTGGGGTAGGACGTTAACCTGCGGTAAGGCCAGAAGCGATGGCATCCGGGCTAAAGCTGAGGAAGATGCCGCGGTGAAGACAGCCATGGGATGATTGATCGATACAGAGGCGGTGGGCATGCCCACCGCCTGAAGTTTAAGGCAAGATGTTCTAAGCTCGCGGGGGTGTGCTTTCTTGTTAGTTCGTGCGGCGTGAAAGCCTTTTTCGCTAACTTCATTGTTCAAATTAAATTTGACGGCAAGCAAAAGCGCGGCGATTTATTAATGAATGCGGTCAAAACCTCCTTGGCTGGGCAATTTTGACGGTATGGATGAAGAAATTAGGAGCAAAATTATTACTTATGAGAAGGTTACTTCTCGATAGTAATAAGAGCGGGGAAGTCTAATGATTTTCGAAATATTTTCGAGCGGCTAACCGGAGGTTGCCGCCTGCCCCAGCCAGAGCCTGGTTCAGGCTCTGGCTGGGCGGTGTGATGCTGATCATTTCTTTTACGCCATGCTTGAGGAGCGCCGCGGCATTCGGCGCGATCGACCCGCTGAGCAGCAGCAGCGGCACGCCAGCCGCTTCACAGCGTCTGGCAATCGCCGATATTGCCTTACCCATGGCGCTTTGAGCGTCTGTGCGGCCTTCTCCTGAAATTACCAGGTCTGTTCCCAGCAATTGTTGATCAAAATTTGCCAGATCGAGCACAAAATCGATGCCGCTGGTCAATTGGGCGCCAAAATAAGCCAGAAACGGCAGGGCGAAGCCACCCGCGGCTCCCACACCTGGCTGATTTCGCCAATCTTTGACGCGATCAGCTTTAATGACATCCGCCAGATGCGCCAGGCCGCGGTCTAATTGCCGCACCTGATCGGCACTGGCGCCTTTTTGCGGACCATAGATATGACTGGCGCCAGTCTGACCGCAGAGCGGATTTTTAACGTCACTCAAAAAGATAATCTGGCTGTGGCGAGTTTTCGCGAAGCGTGTGGACTGGCGGACGCTGGACACGTCGATCAGCTTAGCTGCCTCGCGGACGATCTCACCATGCTGGTCTGTAAATTCGAGACCCAAGGCGAGGGCTGCCCCCACCCCACCGTCGTTGGTCGCGCTGCCGCCAAGGCCGACATAAATGGGGTCAAGACCACGTTGAACTGCGTTGCTGATCAGCTCACCGACGCCATAGGTGGTGGCGCGCATAATATCACGTTCCCCCTCCCCTACCAGCGGCAGGCCAGCCGCAGCCGCCATCTCAATCACCGCGGAGCCATCCGGCAATTCGCCATAAACCGCGTCGACAGGGCGCATCATTGGATTGTGAACCTGGAGGAAATGACGCTGGCCGCCTTTGAAGGCAAGGACGGCTTCTACCAAGCCTTCCCCACCATCCGCGATGGGGAGTTGAATGACCTCCGCCTGAGGGAATGCCCGCGAGGCTTCTTCGGCGATGATGCGGGCTGCCTGGATGGCGCTCAAGGAACCTTTGAATGAATCTGGGGCGATGAGGATTTTTTTCATAGGCCAGCTTCCACTTCTGAAAGCCAGATGAAAACTGACGTGAAAGGTGGCCGTCTCAACCATGCCTGGTCGGTCTCGAGCCGGTTGAATAACTCAACCAGGGTTGAGTCAGCCGACTCAACTTCACGCCGCCAGTTGAGGCGCTGCAAGCCGAGCGATTTGGCCAAGGGATGGGTTGGTTCGAGGCCAGAGTTTTGGAATATTACTGCCCGAATGAGTGTCAGCTTCCAGGTTTGGTAGAAGTTCCACAGAGAATCGAAGGCATTGCAGGAAGCGCCGTCGCCCGCCGCGTCTGGCTGAAACAGATCCCAAAATTGAGGGCCATCGTCGGGGATTTTTTTAAAAAGGCGAGTGAGCGTCCCCCAGGAAACCGTCTCGCCTGCCCGGTCTAGCTCCTTGCAGGCTTCGATGCAGGTGATTTGCGTGTTAAGCCTGTCCAGGTCGTTATAGAGTAGCATCAACTGGGCATCCAGGACTGCATCCGCGCGCTGCAGATGCGGATTGGCGAGGATCTCGCGAGTGACTTCAAGTGGAATCTGTTGAGCCTCATAAAAAGTAAGTTGCTCGATGCGGCGCAGGGTGGATTGGTCATACAGGCGCACTTGGCCGCGACTGTGAGCGTCTGATTGTAAGAGTTCTAACTCATCGAAGGCTTGCAGTTCCTTCTTACTCAAACCGGTGAGTTTGAGCACCTCACCACTAAGCAATGGTTCGTCGGTTTTTTTCGCCTCAGCCATATCTATCTCCCGAATAAATATATCAGAATATGACCCTCAGTTGAGAGATGTCGCTCTGCCAGCGTGCCTTATAATTACTTATGAGAATGCAGGCTGCTATTCTGGCCTGCCTTTTCTGGAGATTTGACCATGCCGAAAAAACAACCTGTCCGTTCCACCCTGCTCACGCTTACACCTGAGCAGCTTGAGCTTGATGCGAGCCTGCCCTCCCCCGTCGAGGCTTACCTGAACACGCTCTCCCCTTCTGGCAGGCGAACCCAGGCTGCGGCGCTGAACAACCTGGCTTTTCTGTTTTCGGATGGCAAGATAGAAGAGTGTTTGAAGTTCCCATGGCACTTATTGCGTTATGAGCATACGTCGGGTTTGGCGGTTTCGATGGTTGGTATTGGCTACGCGAAATCAAGCGTCAACAAACATTTGGTAGCGCTGCGCCGGGTGTTAGAAGAGGCTTATCGGCTGGGCCAATTTGATAACCATGATGACTTCTACCGAGCGGCGGGCATCAGGTCCCTGCGCACTCAGACCATTCCGCGCGGGCGCGCGCTCAAGATGAGCGAGCTCGAAGCATTAGTCTCTGCCTGCCTGGCACAATCAAACAACCCCAACCTTGGGCTGCGCGACGCGGCAATTATCTCCACGCTCTACGCGGCTGCCCTGCGGCGGCAGGAGATTGTCGACCTGAACCTGGCAGACCTTTCGATCAGCGAAGCCCGCCTGCGCATCCTCGGCAAGGGCAGCAAAAAACGCGTTGTCTTCCTCTCTCAGGACGCAATGGGAGCACTGTTGGCGTGGCTGGAGCTGCGCGGCCGCAAACTGGGGCCGCTGTTCACACACGTCACCAAGGGGGGAAAAGTCACCTTGCGGCGCCTGACGCCTCAGGCAATCTACTATCTGCTCAGCCGCCGCGCCCTTGAAGCGGGGGTAGACGCATTCACCCCGCACGACCTGAGGCGCACCTCGATCACCGACCTGCTCAGCGCAGATGTGGACGTGTTGACAGTCTCTTCAATCGCCGGTCACGCCAGCGCCGATACCACCCGACGCTACGACAAGCGTTCGGAAGAGACGAAAAAGGCGGCGGCCGAGAAACTTCGTTCGCCTTTTGTTCCCTCAACTGCTTTACCGAGCAACCCGGGTTCGAAAGCTAATACAGAAGGTTGATCAGTTCATCCAACGTGAAATTGACGAAATAATTGCCCACATGAACGTCTCTGAGGCGCTCACGGATCGCTTCGGGGCGGTATTCGACACCCTCGAGCAGATTTTCGAGGATGCTAATATCGTGTTGGCCAAAGAAATCCCCATAGAACTTGACATGGCGGATGACGCCCCGCTCAACATCCAGAAGCGCATCGATGCCGCCCCCGGGATAACGGGTTTCGCGTTTGAGGCCGAAGGCCGGGGATTTGCCATAGTTCCAGTCCCAGGTTTGATAGCGCGCCTGAGCTAATTCAGCAACACCATGCCAGTCTTTATCTTTCAGTTTGTATTCGTTGATTTCGCCTCCCTTGAACACGCCGTGAATGATCGCCTGGCGAAATTCGAGGATGTCCGGGCAATTTGAGGGCATAAACTCGGTGATATTGGCCACGCGTGAGCGCACCGATTTAATGCCCTTTGACTCGATTTTGGCCTGTTTGGGCCTCAGCGCCTCCCCTACCACTTTCAGATCGGTCTGCCAGAGCAAGGTACCATGGCTGACCATACGAGGCCCCGCAACATACTGTGCGTTACCCGATATTTTGCGCCCACCAAGCACAATATCGTTGCGACCAGAAAGTTCCGCGTTCACGCCCATCGAACGCAGAACATCGATGACTGGCTGGGTAAACTTGCGGAAATTGTGGAAGTTGTCGGCAGAATTAGGCGCGATGAAAGAAAAGTTGAGATTACCGAGGTCATGATAGACCGCCCCACCGCCTGAGAGCCGCCGGACAACTTTAATGTCGTTCCGCTCGACATAGTCGACATTGATCTCTTCGACGGTGTTTTGATTTCGACCAACAATGATAGAAGGCTCGTTGATGTAAAAGAGCAGGATTTCATCATCCAGAGCAAGATGGCGAATAGCGTATTCTTCGAACGCCAAATTGACGCGCGGGTCGTGGATGTTTTTGTTGTCGAGGAAAATCATGGGCCAGCCTTTAACAATTAATATAAAAGGATTTTACTCTTTTGAGGCGCCAGTAACAATGAAATGCACTATCCGGGACTGTCAGCTTTGGGTTTCAGGATTGAGGCGGTCTGTCAGGAACCGCGACACGCGAGGCGAATAATCGCACCAAGCAGCTGTTAGGCTGCCTGGGTTAATCACGCTAAATATCAAGATGAAGTCCAGCTACTCATATTTCAAAGCATTGACCGGAATCATGGTGGCGGCATTGAGGGCAGGGTAAAGACCTGAGAGCAAGCCCACCACCGTGGCAAACAAAACACTAAAGATTGGCAGCCAGAAAGGCATGGCGGTAGCGATCGGCTGCGTGCCACCCATCATGCCGCCTCCCTGACTCGACAGGTAAGAGCTTGAGAAAACATTGATAATGGCGCAAATCAACCAGCCAAGCGCGACTCCGCCGATGCCACCCAAAAACCCAATACCGGCCGCCTCACCCAAAAAGATCGAGAGCACATTGTTATTCGTCGCCCCGATAGCTTTCATGATGCCGATCTCGCGGGTGCGTTCAAGAATCGCCATGGTCATCGTGTTGGCAATGCCGATCGCGGCTACGAGCAAGGCAATCGCCCCTACCCCACCGAAAACCAGCTGCATGATGGTAAAAAATGAGTTAATGCCCTGCACTGTCGATTGCGGCGTCCATGCCTGATAGCCCATGTCATTGATCTGTTTTGTGATCTCGACCGTGTCTTCAGGTTTAACAGCCCTGACAATTACCCGGTCATAGCCTTGTTTGTTACGATCGATTTTCTTTCCCAGAATCCAATCATTCAATTGGTTGATCATCGATTCCGGCAAGTATATAGCGCCATCCGCCTCGCCCTTGGTCTCTTTCAACACACCAGCTACTTCCAGATTTAAGGTGCGTGTGGTCGTTGTGCCATCCTGAGAATATTTTTGCAGCACAAGTTTAACTGATTTACCGAACAGGTCAGGTGGCTCTGTGGGCGGATCGTTAGGTCGCTGGTTGGGGTTATAGAAATTGCGGGGCACCCACGACCCGATGATCATCTGGTTTTTTCCGAGCGTGGTAACCCCCTGGCTGGCTTCAAGGTCCATTTCTTTTAGATCATCTAAATTCACGCTCATCAGGTTTCCCCAACTTTGCAGCCTATCGTAAGACATTTCAACGCCCCCCTGGAACTGTTGAAAGATGATGACCTTTTCAACTCCTGGAATCGTCTGGAATTGGACAATCGCGTCCGGTGTCAATTTCTTAATATCAGAGTCTTTGATTTCGCGGGGGCCCATGCCATTATTCTCGGGAAAGCCCGGATAGACCTGGATGTTGGACAGGTCGCTGATGCCCCATAATGAGTTGGTAGCGTTTTTCTGTAAGCCTGCCCCGAGGGAGACCAGGGTCACCACCGCCGCAGTGCCGATCACCACACCAATGGCGGTGAGCACTACGCGGCCTTTGCGCCGGCCCAGGTTATCAATGATCAGGCTGATCAGATCGGAGAATCGCATCTCACCCCCGGTTCACTTCAATTGGAAGCCTTTTCCCCTGCGGTGAACTCTCAAAATCAGGGGCGTCCTGCATCGGTCCCATATCGGTTGGCGTTTCGCGCTTCGTACCAAAACCAAAGAAACTCTTAATAGCGTTCCAGACTTTAGCGAAGAATCCGGGTTCGCTCGCCGGTTCCTCAGGCATGGGGAAGCCATCCATGCCGGGGTTGTCAGGGTTTGAAAGAATGGGGGTTCCATCGGGCCCGAGCACGGGCTTTCCATCCGGCCCAATAACAGGCTGACCGCCAATCGGCATCTGCATGGCTGGCGAGACTTCAACTTCCAGCTTTGTATTGTAGGTGCGCAGCTGATTAAAATCATCTGTGTAGCGAATTTCCAGATCCAGCGGGGTCGCACCCTCTTCGCTGGGGGTAAACATGACATCCATAGTGTAGTAGCCACCCGGGTCAAGTGAGCCAACCAATGAGGTGGCGTTCTCGAGCTGTCCGGTCTTGGAACGTACGGTGGCATTGCCCAAAATGACCGTTTTGCGGGAAATATTGGTGATCTGGATGGGCAGCTGAACGGGCATGCCAACATTAATCATGCCCGGGTCGCGATAAAAGGCGACCTCAAGCTGCGGCAATGAGTAGACAAGCAGGGTGACGACAGCGTCGTCAATATAACGGATGCCTTTCGGGTCGGTAAAAACAAAAGACAGTTTGAGCGGGTAGGCGCCAGGTACAGTGGTGACATTGACGATAAACTCGCTCTCAACTGAAGCAGTGCCCATCGAGGCAACATCGCCGATCAGAACGACATTGGAACTGCCAATCGGGGCAAAATTAGTCAGTTCGCTTTGCTGACCGCCTACCGTGCCGGGTTGGGGCGTGCCTGACTCATTGACGTTCAGCTGAGCACCGCCACCGTAAACAAGTGAAACGCCCCTGGCATCTGAAGGGCCAAGGTTGTTGAGCACCAGCTTAAGTTTGAAATTCGTTCCGGGCTGCAGTGGGTCAACACTTGTTTGCACCTTAGAGACCACGATCAGCGGTTTCTGAGCGGCGGGAGAAAAGGTTGGCGTTTGGGTCGGACCAACAATCTTCTGGCTGATACCGATTGTGAAGATGAAGGTTTCTGAATAAGAGGTCCCCTCAGGGTCCATGTAAGTCGCGACGGCCTGGATCGTTCCGGAATATTTCCAGGTTGAATCATCTCTTACTTTGAATTCCTGGCTGATGGTTTCGAAGACAGCATTGTCCGCGTCCACTTCATAAAGCGTATTCACGCCTCCCTTTTCGGTAGGAGTGAACTCCTCGCTGGTAAAAGTCAGGACGATATTTCTGGCATGGATTTTCCCATCGTTGCCCAATTGGATGTTTAACTTGAACGTGCTCCAAGGATCGACATATATACCGGAATCAGTATTGTAGGATTTAACATAAAGAAGCGGCCTATTTTTGTCTTGCGCCAACGCTGGGGTGACCACCAAGCCCAGACAAAGCATAAAAATGAGCGCTAAGGTTGTTAGTTTCTGATTTGTTTTCATATTATTTGCTTTCTCAGCCTAATTGCTGGATCTTTTGATGATACTCGGTTTCACTGACACGCTTGCCATCTATCAGGTGGACCACCTCGCTGGCGAAATTGAGCATGCGCGGGTCATGAGTAGCCACGATGATTGTTTTGCCGCCTTTGTTTAAATCACTCAGGAGCTGCATGATTGCCATGCCGCTTGTCGTATCGAGGTTGCCGGTTGGTTCATCAGCCAGGATCAGCTGCGGATCGTTGATTAATGCGCGCGAAACAGCCACGCGCTGCTGCTGACCGCCTGATAGTTCAGTGGGTTTATGCCCCATTCGATTGCCGATCCCAACCATCGTCAGCAGCTTTTGAGCGCGCTCATGACGTTCCTTTCGACCCACACCCCCAAAGCGCAGCGGAAAACTGACGTTATCTTCGGCGGTCATCGACGAAATCAGATTGAAACTCTGAAAAATAAAACCCAATTTCTCACGCCGGAAAACAGCCAGAGTGTTCTCATCCATCTTCTCGATGGCTTCACCGTCAATGGTGATCGACCCGGAGGTAGGCGTGTCGAGCCCACCGATCAGATAGAGCATGGTGCTCTTGCCAGAGCCGGACGGACCCATCAGCACCACAAAAGCGCCCTGAGGCACCTCGATGCTGACGCCATCCAGGGCTTTAACCTGGGTTTCGCCCATCTGATAGATCTTGCGCAGATCTTTAACTTCAATAAAAGCCTGAGTCATCGCTGAGCCTATAGATTAAAACCAGTACATTCCACCTGAGCCGGAAAGCCCACCAAGGAATGAACTGATTAGACCGGGGATGCCGTTAAACAATAACAGGATCGCCAACGCAGCCAGCGCTGAACCCACTGCTTTGCCTTTTTTCAAACCAGACAGCGCAATCGTGCCCATGACGATCAGCACAGCAAAGAAAACCCAATAAGCATCAATCGCTCCCAGTACACCTTTCAGAAAAGCCATAAACCCCCTGGCGTCCGCTGGAATCCAAGCAGCCTGAGGAGGAATGACCGGATCGGCATTCTTGTTGATGAGCAGATTGAGAAGCTGCATAATGAGGCGTAAGATAAAGGGCGCCATTCCCCAAGCTACCAGGTTGCTGTATCTGGCGCGCGGCGCGCGGCTGCCGCGTAAGGTCAGGGTGAGATGCAGCACGGATGAGAAAAGCGCCCATAGCAGCCAATAACCCGCCGCTTCTTTGATAAACGGAAAAACATAAACAAAAATTGGCGAGAGCGCGTTTTGCTGACGCTGAAAATAAGCCTGCTGGTCGGCATCAGACCAATATTGAAAGCCATCGGGGGGCTGCTGCATTGAAGCCTCAATGTTGGCTTTGCGCACCGGCCCGCCAATTATGGCGACGAGCAATACCATCACGGTAATGACTAATAACGGCATCAGCCAGACTGGTTTATCCTGTTCGGCCACTTTTTCCAGCGTCCATTTAGGGCGAATGAATACGTCTTTCAACCATGCCGGATGAAGCTCAAACCTCTCACGCTTTTTTCGCGCATTTACGTTTTCTAAACTATTCTCTTCCTGAGTCATGATGCCTCTAATAAACGCAAAGTTAAATTTGCCTGGTTAATAGACGGTTTGGCAGTTCGGTTTGTTCCAAAACATCATTCCAGATACTACAGATTATAGTCCTGATAGAGAGAGGGCTTAACACTCAAAGATTTAACTATCTTCGTTTTCAACAATTGATTCCACAAAATTTGCGGGTAGAGAATGCAGGAAAAAGGGACAAACCAATTCAATGGACGCCGAGGCTTAGTGATCATTGCCTTCAACTCAAGCATGCCTTGGCGCCAATTGAAGGCTATGGCCTTTTCCAGGGTTATTACCGGCAATTTGCAGGCAAGACAATCAGCATTTTTCACCGAGACGCGCAGCATCGCTCCTTGCATTTCTCGAAGAAAATTCAGGAAATTACTTCTTCGGCTCAATTCAGCAGGACGAGATTTTCCATGTGAGCCGGTCCTTTGATAAACCAGCCCTTATGCCTAATACCTTTTGGAATCTCCTTATAGTCAAGAGGCTTATATTGTTGTGAAGATTTAACCAGGGTATATACAGTTATTGATCTCAGATTTTTTGGGAATCAATTCCAAGTGCTGGTGTGGGCTCTCCAATTTTTATCATAAGTTCTGCCCTGAATAATTGAAGCCCAAACCGGCTGCAGGAATTTTTCTATTTCGAGAAAAACCTGTTTAAGATCGAGCACTGACAGTTTGGTACGGTAAAGGAATTGACGCCAACGAATCTGAATATCTGGGTCATCAGACAAGGCGAGGACTTTGTCCGGACTGTCAGGTTCGTAAAAAGTCCTCCGATTTGTGATTGTTTGCCAGATGGCTTGTTGAAGCAAATTGCCGCCAAAGTCAAACTGGTTCGAGAGATAGTAAATATCGTAAATGTCCTTCATGCAGCTGGTTAATAGTTGTCGTTGAATCAATGCTTCAAACTTTTCAGCGACTGCGCTTTCTAATGAGTATGCCAGAATCGCAGCAGGCATGAAATCTTCTGGCTGCACCGGGATAGTCAGTCTTTTAGGTTCCGGTGTGACATAGTACAAGTTGAAACGAGAAAAAGTCTTTTGCATCAAAAACCCCGATCAGGAGCTAATTGCCTATATAATCAGATTATCTCGCTCAGAATAGGAGTTTCCCGTGAAGCAAGAATTGAAACAACAAATTGAAAAACTGAAAGCCAAAGGCGCGACCTACGCTGACGCGCGCTGGTATCCGCGCGAAGAATCCAACTGGCTGGTCATGCTGGACGGCAACCTCAAAGACCTCAACTCCTCCTGGGAGTCCGGCGTGGGGGTACGCGTGCTCTACAAAGGAGCCTGGGGCTTTTCAGCCTCATCCGAAACGGGCAATCTGGAAAATGTCTTTGAAAAAGCTTTCGACAACGCGCGCATCGCCGCTGAGAGAGTGACTTTTCCGGTCAGGCTGGCAGAAAAAGACGCTATTACCGCTCAATTTGACAGCCCCAACAAAATTGATCCCTTTGACGTGCCACTGGATGAAAAGGTGGCTTCGCTGAAACGCATTGATGACCGCCTCAACCAAAAGGGTGTCGCACGCCATATGTCATGGTTCAATTTCACCCGCAAACAGATCATTTTTATCGATTCGGAAGGCTCAGAAATCGAAAAGAACATCATTGAGGTCTTCCCATACATTCGTGTGATGGGTGTCGACACAGATGGAGCGATGCAGAGCTTAAAATATGCCCCGCCCCGACTCGGACCTACGCGCGGTTATGAGACGATTGATGAGGAACTTTTCTATGAACAAGCTGACCGCCTGGTGCGCGACCTGAACCAACTGCTGGTCGCTCCGCTTTGCCCCAAGGACACGCGTTCTGTGATCCTGCTGCCCGGAATTATGTACCTGCAAACGCATGAAACCATCGGCCACGCTCTCGAACTGGATCGCATTCTTGGTTATGAACTGTCATTCGCCGGCGGCTCGTTCGTGCGGCTCGAGGATTTTGGAAAGCTGCGCTATGGCTCCCCCAAACTGACTGCGCGAGCTGACGCAACCGAGCCCAATTCTCCCGGCAGCTTTGGCTACGATGATGACGGCGTACCCGCCCAAAACAACTTGCTGATCGATAAAGGCATTTTGGTCGGCGCGATCACCGGCCGCCAGATGGTCGAGGAGGCCAACGCTAAAGCACATCGGCGGATTTTTGAAGGCTCGAGCGGCGCCAACCGCGCGACCGCTTTTTATCGCGTGCCGATTGAGCGCATGACCAATATCAATATCGACCCCGGTGACGACGGCACCCTTGAAGACATCGTCAGCAAAACTGAAAAAGGCGTCATTCTGGATGGCGATAAAAGCTGGTCAATTGGTTCGAACCGTGAGCAATTCCACTTCGCGACCGACATCGGCTGGGAAGTGGTGGACGGTGAAGTCAAGGGGATGGTGCGTAACGCCACTTATAAGGGCAACACGGTCGAGTTTTATAACTCGCTCAGCGCTGTCGGTGATAAACGCACCTGGGAAGTCAAATTTGTCAACAACTGCGGTAAGGGCGCTCCAAACCAGATCATGCAACTTGGGCACGGCGTGCCGGTTTGCCGCTTTGATAACGTCACAGTAGGAGAATAGTCATGGATAAAAAAGTTGTCTCCCTGCTTAAGAATTTACGCGCCTATGCGCTCAAAAAGAAAATAAACCTGGTGGCATCGTATCACGAGGAAGATTCATACCTGATGCGGTTCGCCAACTCAGCGATCTCACTCAACACCAATGAACATCTGGCCAGATTAGAGCTCAGGGCATACGACGGCCGCAAGAAAGCCAGCTATGAGATGATTGTCGACCCGCGCGATGTTAAAGCCATCCGCGCTGGCATAGATAAAGCCGCCGAGATGGTTAAACAAGCCGCGCCGCTCAATTATGACCCGACTTTTCCAGTCTTTAAGCAGGATGTGGTGGATGAACGTTCCTACGACCACCGAATGGCCAGGCTGACAAACGCTGAACGCCTCGCCTATTTCAACAAGGCTGCCGCGGGGCTGGAAACGGACGATCTCAAGCTGGCGGGCATTTTCATGGACGGCACGACTACGGTTGCTCAGATCAGCACTGCCAGCGAACATTTTCAATACTTCCGCAGCACTGACGCCAAGGCCACCGTGGTGATCAACAGTGAGAGCCTCAAGTGGGAGGTGATCGCCGAGCAGTCCGCCCAGAAAAAGAGCGATCTCAAACCTGCTCTGCTTAATAAAGAGCTCAAATTGCTTGTTAAGCACTACACCAAAGCCAAGGCAATGCAACTGCCACTGGGCAAGTATAAGGTGGTTTTTGGTCCCGCCGCGATTGCGGAAGTGGCCGAGGTCATGGGCGGATGGGGTTGTCAGGGCGTCGCAATGAAGCGCGGTTATTCCTTCCTGAAAGACGGCGATCAGGGCAAGCAGATTCTTTCACCCAAGTTCAATATGGTCGACGACCCAGACCAAAGTGAGCTGTATGGATTGAGCTTCGATGAATATGGCATGCGGCGGCAGCCTTTTACGCTGTTTCATGAGGGCAAGTTTCATGACTTCACCTGGGATCAAGACAGCGCTGATGAATATGGCGAGCAATCGACTGGCAACTCAGTGAGGCATAATTCCTTTGTCGTGGAAGGCGGTGATGTTTCATGCCCCAGTCTGGCAGCATTGCTGAAAATGAAGCGCGAAGAGGACGTGCTGTACATCCCCTATATTCATTACATGAACATTGTCAACCCTGACAAAGGCCTGATCACCGGCAGCAGCCGTTTTGGCGCTCTATTATTAAAGAAAAGCGGACGCGTGGCAGTGCCGTACAATGTGCGCATCACTCAGGCTTTTAGCGATTTCTTCGGTGAGCGGCTCGAGTGGCTTAGCAAGGAACAGGTGGTTTATAACACCTCGAATACCTACGACGCGCGCAACCCAACCGCTTTGCGGGCGCCTCGCTTTATCTGCGTGAGGGACATCGAGATCTCCCACTCGAACAGTTCGTATTAGTCAGCAAATTTGTTGGATGGATCAGGGACGGGCCCTTCGCCCGTCCTTTGTTTTGGTCATTGAACGATGGAAATGTCCTGTTTTTCCTGTTGGCGGGTTGAGCCTGTCAGCCCGGCGCTCGATTAAAATCAATCGCGGGATCGTCCGCTGCCTCGGGAGGACAAAATACCGGAAGAGGGTGTTTCGATATGTCTGTTGAGGCTGCATTGCCATGAGTTGGGTTACGCTCCAAGAGACGGAGATTGGCCAAGGTGCGCAGTCGCTCCACCCAACCTAGATGAGGCAAAGCGGGTGTAAAGATAAGAGGAATCTTGCAACCTGGACAGCGAACTGAATTGTCCCATATTCTCTGGCTGCGGCGTTAACTCTGGTAGAAAGCTTTCGAGTAAAACTAAAGTCAGGAGATAACGCCTCGTTGAGCGCGACACAGGAACTATCCATTGAATTAGCCCAAGTCAGCTTTTCTGAGCTTTATCAGGCCTGGGTACAGCCGGTCTACCGCTACACGCTCTCACGCGTGGGGCGGACAGCAGATGCCGAAGACCTTACTTCACAGACTTTTCTCAGCGCCTACGAAAAAATGCACACGCTGCGCAGCGAATCTCACTTTGCTGCCTGGCTGTTCACCATCGCGCGCAACAAAATCCGTGATCATTACCGCAAAATGAACCGCAAGCCACAGACCGACCTGGAAAACCCTGAAATGCTGTCAGCCGACCCAGACAGCACACCCCTCGAAGAACTTGTTTGGGTGCGCCGGCTGGTCGAACGCCTGCCAGCCCATGAACAGGAGCTGATCCGGCTGCGTTACGCCGCTCAGCTTGATTTTGTCACCATCGCTGAGATCCTTGGCAAGAACGCGGCTGCGACGCGTAAATTTCACTACCGCCTGATACAAAAATTGCAAAAACAACTGGAGGTCGCGCATGACTGAGATGCCTCACATCGATTTTGAACACAAATTACAGGCAGCTTTTAAGGCGCCTGACGCCTCGGATGAGTTTGTCAGGAAAACGCTGACCATGATCCGATCATCTTCTCCGAAAGTCAGCGCCGCATCCAGCTCACGTCAGCTAAAACCAATTTGGGTGGGATTGACGCTGCTTTTGGCGCTGATCGCTCTGACCACCTTAGCGCTTGGCCCCTCAAAAGTCTGGGCGGCGATCAAGGGTTGGTTCCTGCCTGGCTATGGCACGTTTGAAAACCACGAAACGCTGCGCATGCAGGCCAGCCCGGTCACTGAAACAGCCGAAGACTATTCGGTCAGAGTGGTCAACGTCTTCTTATCAGCAGAGAAACTGACCATCGAGCTTGAAATCAATGGCCCGGCGGATGACCGGCTATATTCCGCTTTGAGCAAAGCCGCACCACAGCTTGAGACGAAGAGCAAGACACTTGTGAGGCCAATGACGATCGGCCTGAGCTACGAAAACGAGGGGGCTTTGGTGAAAGCAACTTTATATTACCCCCCACTCGGACAAGTTTACCAGGACGAGCTGACATTGGTATTTCCTCGCTGGGCAGATATGGCGCCGGCCTTACCTCTCGCTGAGATGCGGGTGAACATCCCCCTCAAAGATGTCAGCAGCGAAGATCTGGTCGTCCCGGCGAGTATCGTTCTGCCGCCTGTTCAAACCCACGACCAGATCACGATGCGGATCAGCGAGATTTACACGCTCGGGCCAGATACCTTCCTGAAAGTCGAGTTTGAGACACCATCAGCCGACTTTCAGCCCAGCCCAATGTGGGCCTTTTCCAACCCGATCACAGATGCGCAAGGCAATCCATATCCGCTATCGATCGAGAACTGTGAACAATGTGCGGCGAACGAACTGCTGGTCAAGGCCACTGACCTGCCTGCGGACACTCCTCTGACCCTGGCTCTGCCCAGCCTGGAACTGGAGTATTACAACCCCGTCTCACCATGGGATCAGAAAGCTCAGTGGCTGTTTGAGCTTGAGATTGACGCGGCAACTGCACCTGGCAAGGTGTGGGCAGCTGACAAAAGGATCGACATCGGCCCATATAATCTGCACTTGCAGAAGCTCAGCTACAGCCAGAATGAGGCCGGAGAACATGTTTTCAGCGTTGAGGTGGAGGGCAACCCCGTATACAGAAAGGTAATGATCTGCGCCCGGGTGAACCAGGAATTGACGTTGAGCTGTGATGACGGAAAATCTTACCGCCTGTTTGAGCCGATTGACCCAAGCCTGCCATTGGTGAGCAACTCAGTGTTTCCCCAGAAACCAGACGGCACAGTATCATTCATCCTGAAGCAGTTTATTCTGGAATATCAGACGCATTGGCAGTTTGAGTTTGAGCTGCCGAAGGAATGAATAAAGCCGGATTTTGTGATGTTTTTCAATCAATCCGACCTGTTTCTGACAGGTCGGATTGAACAGTTGTGTGGTGTTTTTTGCTGCGACTCAGAAGATAAGACCACGGTTGATCAGCCTGGGTCTGAGTGGCTGGCGTCGTTATGGCTTCAGAAACCAGATGAAAACGCCCTCTTCAGCCCCACTGCGCGCGCCAGCTTCCCCCATGGAGAGGCCCAAGTTTTGTCGGGTTTCACCCGACCTACATTTTTCACGCAGGGTTGGGTGAGGTCACCCAACCCCAACCTGCCGGAACGTAACCGAACACATCCGACCAATCAACCCCAAAACCCTCCCCTCTGGCTTCACCCACCTGATTCTGCCTGGCAATTATCAAACACCTGTTATTCTTATTTACAAAATTCGCAACCCTTTCGGTCTCATTTGAAAATCACTGGAAGGAAATTGACATTAGGGGTTTCAATCGATCCAGCGTCACACCATCCACCTCTACTAAATTTGCGCTGGTCTGTCTGCAATGGGGCATCTACAGGATCAACGCTCTGACCAAATTGAAAAGCCTTGCAGTCATTGGGAGGAATATAATTAACGACTGGTGAATCGCTGGACGGCAGAAAATATTGCCCGGCGAATACCATCCTCCAGGTCCCCGGATAGATTACTTTACCTGGTCCTGGACAGGTATCGTCGTCCATCACGTTCCCGCCTTCAGAAGAGATTGCATCGCCTGCCCGACAATTTCTTCCGATCTTTCCGTTTTTTGGCTCCCTGATCAGCGCGCTGTTACGAAGCATGCATGTCTCAAAGATACACTCCAGATTGGTGCCCGCTCCCGATATCTGGAGCGTGCTGCTGTGAATAAAAGCGGGCCCGAAACTCCTCACCCCAACGGAGGATTCACGTGTTGAGCTGTTATACGCGAGCGTTGAATTGACCAGATAGAGAGTTCCATAGGCATGAATAACAGTGCTACCACTGTGATTATCATGAAAGGAAGTCCTTTGAACGAAAGTGTACTTCGCACTCTCTGGATCCCATATACTGAGGGCGGAGCCGTAATCCGCCTCATTTCCGTCTAACTCGCAGTCGCTCATGATCAGCTTAGCATAGCCGATGCTTAGGCCTCCGCCGGCACCATCTTTGTAGCCTTCTCCCTGGCTTACCCCTCGGGCTTCATTATCCATAAAGCGCACGTTTTCAACGGTGAGGTCGACTCTATCAACTCTTACACCACCACCACGCGCAGATAAATCAGTTGTTGATCTTATTAGACCGTTCTTAATCACCAGATTGCTCAGGATGACATGGTGTCGATTTCCTGCTTCTGGGGTCTCTGGCCAAATATCCAGGACGCGATCAATCCAACGCGCGTCAATGACGGAAGGCTGCGTGCCGGTGCCTTCAATGGTCACGGACAGATTCATGGTTTTATGTATCAGCACAAGATCAAGGTCACCAAAAAACGGGTTATCAGTGCCCGAACCTTGTTGGGTCAGCTGATATGTGCCGGGCGGGAGCAGAATGCGGACATTATAACCATTAGCGTTCCATGTGGCAGCATCATAAATTGCCGCGCGAAGCGAACAGGGCCCACCTGTGATGCTGCCGGCGCTGCAGATGCCGTTGGGGTATTCATCGACCAGATCCGCATATGTGTTGACTTCAAACACGGTCGTTGGCTGCCCAGCTGAGACAGGCTGGGCGGGGCTGATCAGCGCGATAGCCGCTGCGCAGCAAAACAAAAACCTTGTTAATGAAAACTTTCTCATGGGACCTCCTTTGTGAATGGGGGTTAAGACGAAAACTTTACATCATGAGAATTATACATGAGCAAATTTCCAGCGTCAAAGCACTAAATGGTGTGACAGCAATTCTCAGTATGGAAAAAGTGGGGAGGGCATGGTACAAGAAATGCATTGAAGAGGGGAAAAGGAGCAAGTATGGGATGAGAGACAAACTTCGTATTGGAGAGATGATCCAGGCATTGCGCAA
>JAAYCN010000122.1 GCA_012729755.1 Chloroflexota bacterium
GGATGCATCTTGTCACTGCTTCTCCTGATTTAGATGCTAAAATCAGGTTCGTACCCCCTATCCTTCTGGATAATATCGCTGTCCAGCTCGGTGATTGGAGTGGTTACCATCTGCTGGCTTCTCACCTTTCGCCTCAGTGTTGTGTTTGTGCTCAGTGTTCGCCTCAATAATTGTGCCTCAATAATACACTCCCCGTAGGGCAGGCTGACTTCACATCTGAATGTCGATGTAGACTTTAGCAATCACACCAAACCACCCCCTTCAGTCTCACTATGCTCAGCAGCTCCTCTCATGGAGAAGCCAGCGTTTCGCCCTGCCTCAATTATCGGCGTACTCACAACCGCAATGTCGAAAAAACGATCAACGTTTGAGCGATATGGTAAGTCGAAATCACCAGCAGGCGCGTCGCGGGCAGGCGCTTGCCCATCTTTTCAAGTCCAAGAATTGTGTCTGAAGCGAAAAAGAATAGCCCGCCCAAACCAGCCATCGCCCCGCTTGCGACAGGCCATCCCTCCCGCCATAGGCTGAGCAGTGCCGTGACGGTCATCACCACCAACACGCTGCTGTAAAGAATGAACGCGAAGCGCATATGCTTAAATTCCGGCTTGTTCCTGGTTCGTGAAAGCACCACATAAATCATTATCGCGATCACCGCCAGCGCTGTCAAAATTGCTGGCGCTATCGCCCTCCGATCGACCTCCCAACGCGAAAAAGCCCAGATATACACCAGGTGAGCGACCAAAAAGGCCGTCATTCCAGCAATAAACCAGCGAATCGAACGCGGAATTAAAAAAATATCTCCGATCAGCGAGAAAATCAGGGCGATCAGAAATGGCAGCCGAATCGCGTCCAGTCCTCCGGCCTTCGCGAAAAATACAATTAAAACGATCAAAACCAACGGTTTGCTGGCGATATACAGTTCACGTTTTTCCAGCGCGGCGGCAATCCAATTAACAAGCGCCACCCCAGAGAGCGCAAATAGAAACAGAACTGATAATTTCATCCTATTCCTTTCCCTGCGTCAGTCCCAACTCCTTTAAAAAAGCCGGGTCGTTCTTCCAATCCCTGCGCGCTTTAACCGCCGTCTCCAGGAATACTTTTTGACCGTTCATTTTTTCAATATCCGCCCGTGCGGCCGAACCAATCTGTTTGATTTTTTCGCCGCCTTTGCCGACTACAATCGCTTTCTGAGCCTCGCGTTCGACAAAAATAGTCGCGTTGATATAGATCAATCCAGTCTCCCGTTCAGTGTACTCATTCACTCTCACCGCGATTGAGTAGGGCACTTCGTCCGACAGATAAGTCATACACGCAGACCTGATCATCTCAGCGGCAATCTCGCGCTCAAAAGTCTCCGTCACCTGATCCTCAGGATAGTAAGCCGGCCCGATCGGCAGCATTTCGGATAGCACGTCCAGCAGGTGCGTCACACCTTCCCCCGTCTGCGCCGATATCGCCAACACCCGCGCCTCAGGCAGCAGCTTTTCATAAGCCAGGCGATTGGTTTGAAATACATTTCCCGTCACCGCGTCGCTCTTGTTGACCAACATCAAAACCGGCACCTTTGGAGCCACCTCCTTAATCAAATTGGCCAGTTTTTCATCCATCTCATCCGGTCTGCCAGCGCCATCAGCGGTAAACAGCAAAACATCCGCGTCCCGCAGGGCAAATTCTGCTTCGCTGTTAATAAACTGGCTGAGCCTGTCCTTTGGCTCATGCAGACCCGGCGTATCTACGAAAATTATCTGCGCTTTGTCAGTGGTCAGAATGCCCAATTGGCGTTTACGTGTCGTTTGCGGCTTCGCGCTCACGCCAGCAATCGGTTGCCCCATCAGTCGGTTGAGCAGCGTGCTTTTTCCTGCGTTTGGCTTGCCGACAATCGACACAAACCCAGAGCGGAATTCTGAATTTTCACTGTTTTTTTCTTTCATGCACGATCACCTTCAAAATTAAATAAGGGCATCTGATTGTCCACCAGACGATGATTTATGATGGTATGCCCTTCGTGCCTCAACAACCACTCTTTGGTAGCGATCCCATTCGGAGCATTGTACCCCTGCATCGCCCGATCACTTGCCACAACCCGATGACAGGGAATCAGCAATGGACAGGGGTTTTTGCTGTTGGCCAGCCCAACTGCTCTGGCCGCCCCAGGCTGGCCCAACCGAACTGCCAGATCACCGTAGCTGGTCGTCTCTCCGAATTTCAGATCAGCGACCAACCTCAACACCCGCGCTTGAAAACCTTTAATTACCTGCCAGTCGATCATTAGGCTGAACCGCCTCAACCCGCCAGAAAAATAGAGGTTAACCTGTCTGGCGATCTCATTCGTCAGCTCCGAAGCAGTTTCCAGCTTGGTCGGTATCGCGTTTGAATCAGTCCGCAAAAACTCCACCCAGCGCACGCCCACATCACTAAACCTGAACAGCATCAGGCCAATCGGCGTAAGAAGGATGAGCGTTTCGATCATGGCTGCTTAGTAGTTTGACACCATATCAATCATACCCTCTTCACGAGCTTTTCGGTCAAACATTCTGAAGGTCAGAGTCGCAATCCCCAGAAACACCACCGAATAAAGCGCCAACAGACCTAACAGCTGCAAATCGCTGAGCTGTGTATACATCTGAAAACTGTGTCCTACCCCAGGCACAATCGCCCGTCTTGTCAGCACCAGCCAAAAACCAACCGGGAAGATATAACCAGGCCATTCCCAATTACCAAACACCACCGAAAGTGGAAACACCGCGCCAGATACAAAGAAGAAAAGGCTGGAAAAGCTTTGCCCCAATACCCAGGGATTGTTTTTGATTGTCAAAGCCCAGCCGGCCAGAAAAAGCCCAATGCTCACCAGAGCGATGAAGCCAAACAGCATGGCTGGGATTAACAGCAGCCAATTAATCTGACCGAAGTTGATTGGCATATGCAGAAAGACAGCTGCGAAAGCCACCGTGGTGACCAGCGAAAGCAAGCCTCCCGCCATAGCCGCCACGCCCCTGCCCACCAGATAGGTGGGGATGTGGATTGGCGCTACGTAGAGATACTTCAGTGTCCGATAATGTTCGCGCTCCTCGATAATTCCTCCCGCTACTGAGTTGACCACATTGCCGATCAACCCAAATAGCGCGTTGCCCAGATACATATTCACAAATTCGGGATTACTGAAATCAGCGCCCCTGATTACCAGGTACATTACCACCAAGATTGCCGCGCGCGATAACGGCCAGACGATCGAGTAGATCAGGAATACAAACAGATCTGTCCAGTTTGATTCAATTTGCCAGCCCAGCCAGGTAGAGACGCAAAAAGTGCGCCAGGCGCCTGGTTTCTTATCAAAGATTACTTGTTCAGCCATCTCAACTCAACCGATCCGATATTTTTCCCTGGCGGATCGCCAGTTTTTCCATATATGCCAAAAACCAGCGCGCTGCCAACAGGTAAAACACACATAACCCAACCAGCACGATAATCTCAGTTCGCACCGGCAACAATCCAGTCGCCTCACCTGACGGAAAAGCCAGTTGGCGCATTGCGTCCATGCCCATGGTCAGCGGGATGATCGAGGCTGCCACCCCCGGCCAGAACCCGAAAGTCTTCACAGGGAAATAAAAACCAGAAAACAGCATCACTGGCGGCTCGAACAGGTTGGCGATATGCCATCCTTCGCGGTTAAACAGCAAAAACAACGAGGCGGTCATCATCCCCATCCCATACAGAGCAATGATCATCAACATAAACACCGCGAACAGCACCCAGAAACTGGTCACCGCGTACTGCACGTGGAACAGCCAGGTGCCAATGCCCAAGATCACCACCGCTCTCAACGCCGTAGACAACATCCCGCCCAGTGCCATTCCCAACAGGATCGCCATCATTGAGGTCGGTGACACAATGTAAAGCGAAAGATTGCCTGTTTCTTTCTCCCAGTAAAGTTGAGTAGACATGCTCCACAGCACGTTGAACCAAAACGCCGACATCGCTCCGCCCAGAACAACAAAACCGACATACTCCTGTGGAGCTTTGAGCGCCTGGTAGGTCAACACATAACCGATCATATTGACCAGCGGGAAGAAGACATCGAAAAACAACCAGTTTAAGTCACGCAAGGTACCCACAACCCGCGGATACGCTCTCCCGATCACCGTGCGCGCGAAGAGCCTCCAGCCGTCTTGTTTGATGACCTTAGTTTCCATTCTGTTTTTCCGCGTCGCTTAAGCTGCGCCCTACCAGTTTAATAAACACGTCTTCCAGTGAGGGTTCGCGCTTGTGTAAGGTTTGAATGGAACTGCCGCGTTCGCTCAGGAAATTCATTAGCTTATTAATCACACCATCCTCTTCAAAAGCCAGTTCCATCCTGCAGCCGGTCTCGGTCTGCTTGCAGCTGCCGCTCGAGATTCCCTCAATCGATTTCAGTGATGCGAAATCATCTTCATCCAGACGATTCACCACGATGGTATAGATCGAACGATCCTTTATGGTAGCTTTTAATGCTTCTGGCGTGTCTACCGCCAAAACCCTGCCTTTGTCGATGATCGCCACCCGGTCGCAAAGCTCCTCAGCCTCCACCATATAATGTGTAGTTAACAAAAGCGTGCGTGATTTGTTTTCGTCGACCCAACCCCTCACAAACTGTCGGATGTCGCGCGCCGCTGTAACGTCTAGCCCTAACGTCGGCTCATCCAGAAACAAAACCTGGGGATCGGTCATAAAACCGCGGATGATATTCATTTTCTGCCGCAAGCCAGTTGAGAGATCGCTGCATTTTGTGTCAGCCTTCTCTTCCAGTCCAACAAGCTTAATGAGCTCATCAATGCGCGGATAAGCCTGATTGGAAGGGATCCCATAAAACTGAGTGAACATCCACAGGTTTTCCCTTACTGTTAACAGCCCATAGCCCGAAGTTTCGCCGCCAGAAACCATATTGATGCGTTTGCGCAGCTCCGCTGCTTCTTTTTCCACATCAAGCCCATCCACTTTTGCCGTTCCCGAAGACGGTCCCAAGATTGTCGTCAAGATCTTGATCAAAGTAGTTTTGCCCGCCCCATTCGGCCCCAACAGCCCAAACAGTTCACCCTGGCCAACAGTCAGATCGACATTATTCAGCGCCACCAGGGTCGAGGCTGGTTTCTTACGGGTTTTTTTGATTTTATAAATACGCGACAACTTGTTGGTTTCAATGGCGTACATCATTCCTCAAATCGTAGGGTAATCGTAGGTTAAGCGTCAAGCAAATAGACATTATTTCTTGTAAGATAATAGCGAAAGGGCGACTTCTCTTCTTCTTCTCCTCCTTAATACTAGTGCCGGGGTCGGCGTCCTCGGCACTAGGTGATTCTACGACAAAATTCCATTTTTAGTTTTAGTGAATCTCATCGTTATTCATCGAGCGATCACATTTAATAAGCGACTTGGGCTAGGTTTTTTTGAAAAATAGGCGTAAATGTCCTGGGCTGAAGAGGATCAGAGTTAGACTTCTCCAGAGAGAAGCTGGCGAGCGCAGCGAGACTGAAGGGAGTGTTTTTTGTGTCTGCTGAAATCCAAATCGCCTGCCAACATTAACACCTTTCCCAACTGTTCCTCTTCAGCGCTTCGAACCTCCCCGCTGGTTCTTGGATTTCACCCCGTTTCCATCATTTCTGTATTAAAATCCTTTCGGTACTCAAAACCGGAGGCATAAATAATGAAAGACACACACGAAGTTTATCCTATAGAAATCGCCGGCGTTAAACGCGATCTGCGCCTCTTTGAGGTCAAGCCTGGCCTGCGCATCGCCATTCTCAATATCCTTGGCGACGTCGAATTGGTCGATGCCTGCGCCATCGCGCTGGCTGAGAAGCTCAAAAATACCGACTACGACACTATCGTCACCGCCGAAACCAAGAGCATCCCAATTGCCCATATGCTCTCCAAAATAACCGGCAAGCCCTACATCGTCCTGCGCAAAGAATACAAACCCTATCTCGGCCAGGCGATCACGGCCGAAACGCTTTCCATCACCACCGGCAAGCCTCAACACCTCTTGCTTGATGAAAAAGATCTTCCCCTGGTCAAAGACAGGCGCATCCTCCTGCTTGACGACGTGATCAGCACGGGTTCCACGCTGCAGGGCATGCGGCTGATCATCGAAAAAGCGCGCGGCAAGATCGCCCAAGAGGCGGCCATTCTTACCGAAGGCGACCGCGCCGAATGGATGAAGATCGTTTCTCTCGGCCACCTGCCCGTCTTTATGGATTAAAATGCAAGTTCGCTTAGCCATCGAGCGTTTTTTCGAACGCAAGCGCACAATTTGTTTCGGCCTCGACTTTCCGGGCTGCTTTACCTATGGCGCCGACAAAGCTGAAGCCATTTTGCGCTTCCCTCAAGCCCTCCTAAAGCATGAAGCCTGGGTCCGCCTTCATACTGACTCACCGTGGTTCGAGCTCGATAACATGGATTTTCGTGTGGTTGAGTCATTCGACGCCTATGAAATTCAAACTGCCGATTGTCCCTATGAAGTTAATGCCATTTATCAGGATGACTACCGCCCTTTGGGCCAGGAGGAACTTGATCAGGCCCTGCTGATTTACACCTGGCAGCGTGAAGAGCTCCTGGCAGGAGTGGAAACAATCCCCACCCTGCTGCTTAAAAAATCTTTCCCTGGTCAGGATCGTACCATTGAGGAAATTCTCGCCCATATCGCCAAAGCGGAAAAATTCTATCTGCAATGTTTTCAGCTTGATGTGGCTGATTTTCCATCCGACGCGCCTCTCGAAATGCTCGCTCATACAGCGAAACACTTCCGCGCCCTTTTGCCAGGTTTTCGCTCGTCTGTCTGCCAAACTGCTTACAATGACGAAGTATGGACGGCGCGCAAAGTCATCCGCCGCACCCTCTGGCACCAACGCGATCATATCAATCATATTCGCGAACTGGTTCTCAGGTCTGACTGAGGTTTAGTTAGCTATTGCTCATCGGGCGAAGTCGGTTGACTTCGCCCGGTTTTTAAATCAATGGTCGAAAAGGATTTTAAAAGTAAACGAGACGCCTCACCTGCGCCTCGTTTACTTCAGATCATATAAATGTTGAGTCACAACCTGATCCTTTTCCGAACATTCTTGAAAGGAGAGAAACAGTGATTGTTCGGTTGCAATTAGATTAACACCCTTGAATTAACTTATCTTCAAATGTACGTTATCAGATTGTTAAATAATCATACAATATTGATTAATTCCAATTTTTTCTTCCTTCCATACAGGGCAACCGCATCCAAATGAGCGACTTTAGCCAAACAAAATGCGAGTCTTTTAGTTTGATGTCAGGTTTCCTCTTTGAGGAAGCGGGCTGGAGCGCAGCGAGACTGAAGAGGATGTTTGGGCGCGCTTGCTGAATTCGCGTTGCCCAGGATGTGTTGGGTTGCGCTCCAAGAGATGAGGGTCAGATAATATCTCTGGTCGCTCCACCCAACCTGCGTGTCGAGAAAGTCGGTCGGGTGAAACTCGACGAGGCAGGCTGGCGAGCGCGGCGAGGCTGAAGAGGGTGTTTTATGTGTTCAATGAAGACAGCATTAGCCCTGACCATCTTTAACACTTACCCGAGAAAAGGCGAAAACAAGCCTCTCCCCGTTGCGCCATCCCAGGGCTTCGACCCACTCCAAAGAGAGGGCTTAATGACTTGTTTGACTGAAAAAGAAGATGCGATTGCCCTGTCCTTCCATACTTGCGGAGCCGCCAATCACTTCCAACTATGCTATGATTAACTATCAGTCATTATGAAATTTCTGAAACGCACCCTGCCCTTTATTCTGCTCAACATTCTCGTATCCGCAGTGACCATCTACGCGGTTCTGATGCTCTGGCAGCGCCAAAACCCCGCGCCCCAGCTGGCGACACCTGTCCTGCCAACCCAAACCAGCCCAGACCCAAAAAATCAGCCAACCTCGACCAGCAACCCTGAGGTCATCATAGAAAACGTCTTTGGGGCAGGTGACATTAATACCGAATACATCCTCCTGCGCAATACCGGCTCAACCCCTGTCAACCTCGTCAACTGGAGACTTACTGGTCTCAACGCCCAGCAATTTAATTTTCCGGTTATCAACCTCAACACCAATGGCGCTGTCAGACTCTATTCGCGTGAAGGCAGCAGTTCGGTAATTGAGTTATATTGGGGCTCTGCTTCCGCCCTCTGGAAAAGCGGTGACACACTCACCCTGACTGATTCCGAAGGCTCTCAACAGGCCTCTTTCACTATTCCCTAAGGAGATCTATGGCACAAGCACTTTATCGAACCTGGCGCCCGCACCTTTGGGAAGAAGTTGTGGGTCAGGATCATATCGTTCAAACCCTCCGCAACGCGATCAGCCAGGAACGCATTGGTCACGCTTACCTGTTCGGAGGCCCGCGCGGCACAGGCAAAACCACCAGCGCGCGTCTTCTGGCGAAAGCGGTTAATTGCCTCGAGCCTGATCTTGCCAGACGCCCCTGCGACAAATGCGCCAATTGCGTCGCCGTGAATGAAGGCCGCTTTATGGACCTGATTGAAATTGACGCCGCTTCCAACACCAGCGTGGATGATGTACGCGACCTGCGCGACAAGGTTGGTTTCGCCCCCAGCCAGGGCCGCTTCAAGGTCTACATCATCGATGAAGTCCACATGCTCTCCACCTCCGCCTTCAATGCTTTATTGAAGACGCTTGAGGAGCCGCCGTCGCATGTTATCTTTATACTGGCCACGACCGAAATTCATAAAATCCCTGCCACGGTGCTCTCCCGCTGCCAGCGCCACGAGTTCCGCCGCATCCCAATGCAAACCATCATCCAAAAGCTCAAGCTGCTCACCAAACAGGAAAACATCCAAATTGACGATGACGCGCTCAGTCTGGTTGCGCGTCAGGCCACCGGCAGCCTGCGCGATGCCATTTCTCTGGTAGACCAGCTCAGTTCGGTCTCACAGAGGATCACCCTCCAAACTGCCCAGGATGTCCTCGGCACCGCTACCAGTCAGGCAGTCATCGAATTGGTAGACGCGATCATCAAGAAGGAGCATGCCGTCGGGTTGGAAATCATCCATAAAGCGCTCGATTCAGGCAGTGATCCGCGCCAGTTTGCCCGTCAGATTGTCGATTATTTGCGCAATCTGCTCGTCATCAAGCTCGAAGGCGGCAAATCGCTCGAATTAATGCCCGAGGTTCGCAAACAGATGAATGACCAGAGCGAAGAATTCACCACCCCTTGTCTGGTCGGCATCATCAGCGCATTCAGCAACGCCGCGACCGATCTCAAAGCCAATTGGCACCCTGGCCTTGGCCTGGAATTAGCCTATTCCAGCTCAATCTCCGACCTGACTCAAACCCAGCTAGTCTCATCCAAAACGCAGAGTCAGCGAGCCGCCACCCCAACCGCGCCAGCTGTCTCGTCAACCCGAAAGGAACCCATCGCGGCCAAGCCCGAGCCAAAACCTGATTCCAAGCCAATGCCAGAGCCCAAAGCAGCTGAATTCGTGCCTGGCAGCGCCTTAACCCTCGAAGCAGTCAATGAGCAGTGGAGCGAGGTCAAGAAGCAACTCAAACGCGTTGACCCAGTTGCCGCTGCCCTGCTAAACTCGTGCAAACTGCTCGAAGTCAACAACGGCGCTTTGACAATAAATTTCAGCAGTGAGCTTTTATATGAGAAAATGAATAATGAGAAAACCCTGCGCACGGTTAAAAAAGAGCTGTCGGCTTATTTTGGCCAACCCATCGAGGTGATCTCGACAGCAGGTCAAAATGCTGGTCGCTCGCCGCAAGGCTATGAACCGGGCGGTTTAGTTGATCTTGCCCAAAAGGAATTGGGCGGCAGGGTAAGAAAAGTTGAAAAGAAGAAGGAGTAATCATGGCAAAAGGTTTTAACGCACCAATGGGTGCCCGCAATCAGGGCAATATGATGGCCCAAATCGCCAAACTGCAGGAGCAAATGGAACAAGCTCAGACTTCGCTCGCTGACGAAAAGGTCACCGAAACCGCCGGTGGCGGTGGCGTCTCAGTCACCATGACCGGAGATCAGCGCGTCGTGGAAGTTAAGGTTCAGCCCGACCTGCTTGCCAGCGGTGATACAGAGATGGTTGAGGATATGCTGCTTACCGCCATGAATAAAGCTCTCGAGAGCTCAAGAAAACTGCACGAAGACAAAATGGCGCCGTTTACCAACCTGCTCTCCGGCTTCGGAATGGGCCGCTGACCTTTATGCGCGCCATTCCAGATCCGGTTCAGAACCTCATCGATGCATTTTCGCGCCTGCCAGGCATCGGTCCCAAAACCGCCTCCCGCCTGGCGTTTTATCTGCTAAAAGCCTCAGATGAAGTGTCCTTCGACCTGGCCAAAGCGCTCGAGTCGATGAAAACAAAAACCAGTCACTGCCGGCTTTGCTTCAATATCACCATGGCGGGCGAAGAACTGTGCGATATCTGTGCCTCTTCCACTCGAAATGATGACTTGCTTTGCGTCGTCGAAGAGCCGCTGGATGTCATCGCCATCGAGCGCACCGGAGCATATCAGGGCAAATACCACGTTCTGCAGGGTGTGCTCTCGCCGATCGAGGGCATCGGGCCTGACCAGATCAAAATTTTCCCGCTGCTCGAGCGTCTTAAAAACCACCCGGTCGAGGAAGTCATCCTGGCCACTAATCCCAGCATGGAAGGCGACACCACCGCCCTCTACCTGCAACAGCGCATCCTGCCGCTCGGCATCAAAGTTTCCCGCCTTGCCCGCGGGTTGCCCGTGGGTGGAGATATCGAATACGCCGACCAAAACACCCTTCAGCGCGCCCTCTCCGGCCGACAGAGTGTCGATTAGAAAGCTGCTCAAATTATCAGTTATGTTACCCGATCAACGTCTATCATAGGTAAAAGGTAAAAGCACAAATTATGAAAAAAATAGCAGTTTTTACAATGGGAACTCGGGGTGATGTGCAACCTTATATCTACCTGGCACAAGCCCTGACTGATGCAGGTTATGAGGTCACACTGGGTTCACACCCTTGTTGGAAGTCACTGATTGAAAAATCGGGGGTTTTATTTGTGCCGATTGGGCCAGATATCGACATCGAGAGAGAAGCTTCAGCCATTCGCAGCGATTCAACACACCCTGTCGTCAGCATGCTCAAGACGATGAACTTCATATTCCGCATAGTTCAGAACTCTTCACCAGAAATTTTCGATGCCTGCAAAGGTAAAGACCTTATCATCGTCTCTCACAGCCAAATGGCTGCCACTGAAGCTGAGGTTTTAGGTATCCCGACCGTCAACGTGACTTTACAGACCGAGATGATTCCTGAAAAGCTAAAGGCAATGAAACCTCTCCAGAAAGCGCTTGGAAAGCTGATCGCCAGCCAGGCTGCAAAACCATACAACAAAGTTCGCAAGCGATATAACCTTCCGAAGGTGAATTCGATGGATGAAGTGATGTCAAATCGACTCAATTTAATTCCCATCAGCAGGCATTTCATCGCCCCAAGCCCATACTGGGAGCCGCAACATCAAATGACCGGGTTTTGGTACACCGAAGATAAGGAATATGCCCCAGATACATCACTTGCCACCTTTCTTGAGAATGGCGAAAAACCAGTCATCCTCGCTTTGGGCGCCATGTCATTTGAGGCAAAAAAGGAAGAAGATAAGTTAAGCAAATTTATCAGGGCGTTTGAAATCACGGGTACACGTGCCATCATTCAAGGTTTTCAAATGACCCTGAAAACTTATACACTGCCAAAATCGATGTTGGCTGTGGGGCCGATCCCACACAGTTATCTCTTCCGCAAGGGTTGGTGTGTGATTCACCATTGCGGGTTTGGAACCTCAGCCGCTTCCCTGATTTATGGCATCCCATCCATACCCGTGCCCCACATCCTTGATCAGTTCGCCAATGCTGAAAGATTGGTAAAAATTGGCGCGGCAGTCCCCCCAATCAAAGCAAGCGATCTGACCGAACAGCGCATCGTCGACGCGATTATGCTGATGCGGTCTTCTTACGCGGAAAAGTTTTCGCGGGTAACCGAGCTCTCCGAATTGGTCAAAGCCGAACATGGCTTGGATAAATCGGTTGAATTAATCAACCAAATTATGGGTGACTGAAGTTGTTTTTACCTCGCCCCACCCTGGATGCAGCGCTGGCATCTCACCCAGAACCGAGCTACCCCCATCAGTGTCATCCAGACCGAGCGCAGCAAAGGCGAAAGATCTGGCATTTTCAACATAAACCAAAACCCGTCCCAGGGCAATCACATCTTATTTTTCAGTCAAACAAGTCATTAAGCCCTCTCTTTGGGAGAGTCAGCATAACCGGAGATAGGCTTGTTTTCGCCTTTTCTCAGGTAAGTGTTAAAGATGGTCAAGGCTAATACCATCTTCATCAAACATACCTAAACACCCTCTCCAGTCTCGCTGCGCTCGCCAGCTTCCCCTTGGGGCAGCCTGATATCAAACTAAAAGACTCACACTCTGTTTAGCTAAAGTCGCTCATTTAGACAATTGCCCTGAACCCGTCCTCTTCACCTTGTTTTACCCCTATCGAAACGGTTATAATTTTCCATCTAACATCTCTTTTCGGAGTCTTTTTATGTATTTAACCGGCAACCAGGTCAGACAATCTTTCATCGATTTCTTCGCCGCGCGCGGCCATACCGTCGTGCCCAGCGCTTCCCTCGTTCCTGGCGGCGACTCTACTCTGCTTTTCACCAACTCCGGCATGGTCCAATTCAAGGATGTCTTCCTCGGCACCGACATCCGCCCCTACACCCGCGCAGTCGATAGTCAGAAATGTCTGCGTGTCTCCGGCAAGCATAATGACCTCGACACCGTCGGGCGCGACAACACTCACCACACCTTCTTTGAAATGCTCGGCAACTGGTCCTTCGGCGATTACTACAAAGACGAAGCGATCGCCTGGTCCTGGGAGCTGCTCACCTCTGTGTGGGGTTTGGACAAATCACGCCTATACGCAACCGTTTTCCGCGATGAAGAAGGTGTTTTGCCACAGGACGACGAAGCCGCCGCCGCCTGGCTCAAACAACCCGGCTTCGACCCCACCCACCTGGTCTGGGGCAACCGCCACGACAATCTCTGGGAAATGGCCGAGACCGGCCCCTGTGGCCCTTGCTCCGAAATTCATTACGATTTCGGCCCCGAAGCCTGCGACCTGCGAGACGTGCCCGGCCATGTCTGCCAGGTGAATGGCGACTGCAAGCGCATCGTTGAAATCTGGAATAACGTCTTCATCCAGTACAACCGCGTTTCGCCCACCGAATTTCTGCCGCTGCCCAAGCGTCACGTTGATACCGGCATGGGTTTCGAACGAATTGTTTCAATTATCCAAAATGTCAAAGGCAATTACGAAACTGACCTGCTCAAACCCTTGATCGACAAAGTGCAAGCGCTCGCCAAACAGACCGACGCAGAGCGTCAAAACAATCTGACCCCCTACCGCGTCATTGCCGACCATGTTCGCGCTGCCAGCTTCCTGATGGCGGACGGAGTCATTCCCGGAAATATTGGACGTAATTACGTCTGCCGCATGATTATCCGCCGCGCCAGCCGCTTCGCCCGCAAGCTTGGGCTCACCGAACCTTTCATGGCTCAGGTCGCCCAGATCGTCATCGACAATTATAGCGGCGCTTACCCTGAACTCAAACAGAACGAAGCGCTAATTCTCTCCACCTTTACCCGCGAAGAGAAACGCTTCAACGAAACCCTCGACGCGGGGTTCGCCGAGCTCAACCGGCTGATTGATGACCTTAAAGAGCACGGAAACGCTGCTTTGGACGGCAAGCGCGCTTTTGAGCTTTATGCCACGCTTGGCTTTCCCCTCGAAATCACCCGCGACATTCTCAGTGAAGCAGGGTTGAGTGTTGACGAAGGCGGATTTTTCGCCGCCATGGAAGAACACCGCGTAACCTCCGGCAGAGGCCATGCTTTTGGCGATGCTGCCGCGAAAAACACACAAATTTACGCTGACATGGTTCAGTCACTTGTAGCCGACAACAAATTACCCTCGGCGGGTGTCGTTTACGATCCTTATTCAGGCCTCTCAAAAGAAACGACCTTGCTTGCTCTTTTCGCTGAGGGCGAACCAACTGTTCGGGCTCACCCGGGTGAAACCGTTGAGCTTTTGCTTGCTGCGACACCCATGTACCTTGAATCCGGCGGTCAGGTCATGGATACTGGGCGCGTCTTCTCTAACCCTCCCGGCGCGTGGGAAGTCGCCATCAGCGCGGTTTCCAAACCAGCCGCTGGCGCCATCATCCATACTGGAGAGGTAATAAGCGGCTCGCCCAAAACTGGCGACCCAGCCATCGTTGAAGTTGACCAAACGCGCCGCCGCTCCATCATGCGCAACCACACCGCCACCCACCTGCTGCATGCCGCCCTGCGCAAAGTGTTGGGCGATCAGCTGCACCAGTCCGGTTCCGCGGTTGACGCCGACGGTTTGCGCTTCGATTTCAACTTCCCCGAAGCGGTTGGGCGCGAGCGCCTGCTTGAAGTTGAAACAGAAGTAAATCGCTCGATCCTCGGTCAATACCCGGTGGTCAAACAAATCAAAACCCTCGATCAGGCCAAAGCTGAAGGCGCGATGGCATTATTTGGTGAAAAATATGGCGCCGAAGTGCGCACCATCCAGGTTGGCGCCAATCCGATCATTTCATATGAACTCTGCGGCGGCACTCATGTCAGCAACACCATAGAGATCGCCTCGTTTTTCATTGTTGCCGAAAGCAGCATTGCTGCTGGCGTGCGGCGAATTGAAGCCATCACTGGCCAAAAAGCATATAAGTACGCCCGTGCGCGCATCGCTCTGGTCAATGCCATGTCTCACAGCCTCGAAGTCAGCCCCGAAGAGGCCCCCGCCAAGCTCGACAGGCTAAAAGCTTCGCTCCATGATGCTGACAAAGAAATTGAGGCTTTACGCGCCAAAGTCGCTTCCGCCGGTTTCGCGGACGCCCTTCGCAATATCCGAACCATCAGCGGCGTATCTTATCTCACCGCTGTCATTCCTGATGTCGACATCGACACCCTTCGGGGACTGACCGACCAGTTCCGTCAAAAGCACCCCAGCGGTATCGTCGTGCTCGGCGCCAGCAAAGACGGCAAGCCTTCGCTGATCGCCGCGGTCACCCCCGACTTGATCGCCCGCGGCCTCAAAGCCGGAGACCTCATCAAACGTGTTGCCGCTGTCATTGGCGGCGGCGGTGGCGGCAGGCCCGAACTCGCCCAGGCTGGCGGAAAAGATGCTTCAAAACTCTCCGAAGCTCTCGATCAGGTCGCCGGATACATCGAGGATCATCTGAAATAAAATGGCTGAAGCAATCACCCCACTGCGTCAGCAGTACCTTGAGATCAAAAGGCAATATCCTGAAACAATTGTCTTCTTCAGGCTGGGTGATTTCTATGAAACTTTCGACGAGGACGCCCAAAAAACCTCAGAAGCGCTCGATATCGTCCTCACCTCCCGCCCGGTTGCCAAAGGCGTGCGCGTTCCGATGGCTGGCATTCCTTTCCATGCCGTCGAGAACTACCTCGGCCGCCTGATCGAGAAAGGATATCATGTCGCCATCTGCGAACAGGTCGGCACTGCCGCCACCGAACGTGGCCTTTTTCCGCGCGATGTCGTGCGCGTAATTACCCCCGGTACAGTGATCGAGCCGGGGCTGCTGCCCTCCGGCCGCAACAATTATCTTGTCTCTGTTTACGTTCAGGATGGTCAAGCCAGCATCGCCTATGTTGATATCAGCACCGGCGAATTTGCCGGCACTCAGCTCGAGAACGACAGCGCCTTTACCCAAATTCATGCTGAGCTTACCCGTCTCAAAGCCGCCGAAGTCATCGCTTCAGACACGCTTGAGCTGCCCAAACACTTCCCGGATGATTTCACGCGCGTACCCAACTGGTACTTCGAACCTGGCCGCGCGGAAGAACTGATTAAAAGCCAGTTTGGCGTCTCGTCGCTCGAAGGTTTCGGCCTCAAAGATCAGCCTCTCACCCTGCGGGCGGCCGGCGGTTTGCTCAAATACCTGCGTGAAACGCAAAAAAACAGCCTGCCGAACCTGACCGGCTTCTCGGTTTACAGCCTGACAGACTTCATGGTGCTCGACGGTGAGACCCGTCACAACCTCGAACTCACCGAAACCTTACGCGATGGCAAGGTGGATGGTTCCCTGCTCAGCGTGCTCGACAAAACCAAAACGCTGATGGGTAAGCGCACCTTGCGCGCCTGGGTCAATAAACCTCTGCTTGACCTCGCCGCCATCCATCAACGCCAGAATCTGGTCGAATACTTCTTCAATGAAGGCGTCCGACGGACCGAGCTCACCGACCTGCTTAAACAGCTGCACGACCTTGAGCGGTTGGTGAATCGCATCGGTTCAGGCAACGCCCGCCCGCCAGACCTGGTCGCTCTTCGCGAAGACCTCAACCTCATTCCCGAACTGCTCGCCCTGCTCCCCACCGATGCCGAAGTGCTCGCCAGTCTGCGTCAGCGCCTCAGCGACTTTCCGGAACTTTCCGATCTTCTTGTCCGATCAATCAGCGACGACCCGCCAGCGACCACCGCCAACATTGGCATCATCCGCCCGGGTTTTTCGACAGAACTTGATCAAATTACCGACTCCTCCCGTCATGCTCGCCAGTGGATCGACAACCTTGAATCCGCAGAGCGCAAACGCACCGGCATTAAAACCCTGCGCACGGGCTACAACAAAGTCTTCGGTTACTACATCGAGATCAGCCGCGGCAGCGCCGATTCAGCCCCCGACAACTACATTCGCAAGCAAACATTGGTCAACGCTGAACGTTTCATCACCCCGGAATTAAAAGAATACGAGTCGCTCGTCCTCAACGCCGAAAGTCAGATTCACGAGATTGAGCTGCGCGTCTTCCGCTCGGTGTGTGAACAGATTTCGACCTTCAGCGCCCGCCTGCTCGAAACCGCCCGCGCCTTAGGCGAGCTGGACAGCCTGATTTCTCTGGCCAGCGTGGCAGCGCTGAACAATTACGTGCGCCCTCATGTTCAGGCTGAGAAAGGGCTCGAAATCATCAACGGCCGCCATCCGGTCGTTGAAAGGCTCAACACGCTCACCCGCTTCATCGCTAACGACACCGTTTTCGAACCCGGTGAAATTATTCGGGTCATCACCGGCCCCAACATGAGCGGAAAGTCCACCTTCCTGCGTCAGGTCGTGCTGATCGTGCTTATGGCCCAGATCGGCAGTTTCGTCCCCGCCGACTCAGCCGTCATCGGTCTGGTCGACCGCGTCTTCACACGCATCGGCGCCCAGGACGCCATCCATGCCGGGCAGTCTACCTTTATGGTCGAGATGATCGAAACTGCCAACATCCTCAACCACGCCACCTCACGCAGCCTGTTGATTTTGGATGAAATCGGCCGCGGCACCAGCACCTACGACGGCTTATCAATTGCCTGGTCAATTATCGAATACCTGCATAGCCACCCGCGCCTCAAGCCTTTTACCCTCTTTGCAACCCATTATCACGAGCTCACCCAACTCGCCGAAAAGCTGCCCGGCGTGCGCAACTACAACGTCGCTGTCACCGAGGCTGAGGGGCGCGTGATCTTCCTTCACAAGATCGTCCCCGGCGGGGCTGACCGCTCCTACGGTATCCACGTCGCCCAGCTCGCCGGCCTGCCTTCACCGGTCATCCAGCGCGCCAATGAGATTCTTCGCCAGCTCGAAGCCAGCGCCGGAAAGACCCAACCCGATAAAACCAGCGACGAAAACCAGCTGCGCCTCTTCCCTGAAAACAATCCTCTCATTGAGGCCTTCAAGGCGCTCGATCTCGAAACCCTCTCCCCCATCCAGGCGCTCAACCTCTTGTATGAGTGGAAAAACAAGTTCTCGATCGAATAACCAGCTGATGAGTTATTCCAGCCACCCCGGCTGGCCATTGAGAAACGCTTCTCCCTCCATCGGCTTTTTGCCCTCCGGCTGCAGCATGTCCAACACCAATAGCCCTTCCTTAGTCCCCACAGCGGGCATGCCATTGACCACAAAACGTTCTTCCGGCTCACTGCGAAAGGTATCATGCACATGCGCTTCCAAAACTTTAACTCTTCTACCTTCAAACTCAAACCAGCCCCCCGGCCAGGGATTAAAAGCGTTCACCAATCGTTTGAGCTCGAGCGCGGATTTCTCAAAATCAAGTTTTCCATCTGCCTTGTTTAGCTTGGGAGCGTATGTCGCGTGTTCATTTTTCTGCGGCAGCGCGGCCAACATGCCGCTCAAATAGGATGGCAACACTTCCAAAAGCGTTTTCGCTCCCAGATACGCCAGTTGGTCCGAAAGCTCCCCCGCCTGTGTCTCTGAACGGATCGACACTTCCCTTTGGGCGAGGATTGGCCCCGTATCGAGGCCGGCGTCCACCTGCATGATGGTGATGCCTGTGCGGTCATCCCCTGCCGCGATCGCCGCCTGAATCGGCGCTGCGCCGCGCCAACGCGGCAACAGGGAGGCGTGCACATTCACCACTCCTTTAGTCGGCAGGCTTAAAACAGCCTTCGGCAGGATCTGGCCAAACGCCGCCACTACAATCAGGTCAGGCTTCCAAGCTGACAATCTTGCCGCTGCCTCCGCGCTTCGCAGCGACTCAGGCTGATAAGATGGCAACGACAACAGGTCTGCCATTTGCTTCACGGCGCAGGCTTGTGGCTGCCTGCCGCGGCCTGCCGGCCTGTCAGGCTGTGTTACCACGCCCACCACATCATACGCATCGCTCAACGCTTCAAGCGTCGGCAAAGCGAAATCGGGGGACCCCATAAAAACAATACGGGTGGCAGAAATGTCAGTCATCAGGTTGTTCCTTTCCATTTACGGCTGATAACCAGGATTATACCCGTCCATCTCCACAATTGCCGCGATAAACCCGACCAGATTGGCCAATTTCTCCACTGCACAACCTGTCACACTCCCCTGATACAATCAGTCGATTTTGTGATACGCTTAAGCTGACAATAAGAAAGAGGTAATTATGAGTGATAACCCTGAAACCAATGATCCCTTCACCATCGATGTCCCTCCAGCTGCGGAGCCAGCCGGCGAACAGCCAGCCTCAGCCGCGCCAACGGTTGAACCCAGGCCAATCAGCGAGAGCGACGAACGCACCCTCGCCGTAGTTTCGCACCTGAGCATCTTTCTCAACCTGGTGACAGGTTTCCTGGGCCTCGTGCCGCCCCTCATCATCTATTATCTGCATAAAGACCGCTCGCGCTATGTTGCCTACCAAAGCTTGCAAGCTTTAATCTTCCAGTTGGTTTTTTGGGTAGGCGGCGGACTCATCGCGGGCCTTTTCTGGGCAATTACCGGCATCACTTCAATCGTGCTCGTCGGTTTGTGCTGCATTCCGCTCGCCATCCTGATCTCGCTCATCCCCTTTGGCGCCTATGTCTATGCCATTGTGGCCGCCCTTGATACCTACAAAGGGCAGGATTTTAAATATTGGCTGGTCGGTGACTGGGTTCGCAAGACCTACGAAGGCTAATACCGTATTCGCTTGAAAGGGTGTGAACAGCACCCTTTCGTTATTAACCAGGAGTCAATCATAATCATGTGCCTCAAGTTTTTAAAAAGGAAAAAATATCCCCTCATTCCTCCCCCTTACGGCACAGAACTCATCACCGTATATGGTACTGCCTGGTGTGGAGATACTCAACGCAGCAGAAAAGTCCTCGAAGCCCGCAACATTCCCTACCGTTGGGTCGACATTGATACAGATAAAATCGCCGAGCGCTATGTATTCGGCGTCAATCATGGCAACCGCAGCGTGCCAACCATCGTTTTTCAGGATGGGAGCGTTCTCGTCGAGCCTGAGAAAGCTCAGCTAATTAACAAACTTGCCCAAATCTCGCCTGCCCCTTCAGCTCTATAAACCCACACGCTGCCGGGCGAAAATCCTCGCCATGCCATAAACCGCCACCCCGAAAACAACCGCTGTCCCCGCCATTGCCAGCCATTCATAGACAACCCGTCTTCGCTGGCTGATCGAGTGGCGCATCAGCTTCTCTTTCAGACCTTCCTTAAAGGTTCGATTAGCCCTGGGCGCTACCAGCTTGTTCTGCAGCATTTGTTCCAGCGACAACAAATCGTCAACCATTCTTATTCTCCTCATCGTTGACTCTCATAACACCTTCACCGTCATCTAGTTGCAACGGTGAATCTAACTTTGCCATTCGATCCCTCAACTCAAGCAGCGTGCGGTGATACAGGCTCTTAATTGCTCCTTCTGTTCGCCCCAGGGCATGCGCGATTTCATCATTCGAAAACTTGTGAACAAATTTCAACATGATCAATTCCCGTTTGTCCGCGTTGAGGTCATTGATCAGGCTCAATAGCAGATCTACCGATTCTTTCCTCAGAACGGAAGTTTCCGGGTGATCTGTCTTCAATTGTGGAGGCGGCACCATCATCTCTTCAATTGAAATTTCCTTCGCCCGGCTGTTGTCGCGGTGATAATTCGCCACCTGATTGTGAGCGATGCGATAGAGCCAGGCAGAAAAAGGCAAACCCATATGTTGATATCGTCCGATGTTGTCCAACGCTTTCATGAAGACCCGCGTGGTCAGATCTTCCGCATCCTGCACGCTGCCCACCCTGAAATAGACGTAATTGTAAATACGGCTGAAGTATTTCTCATAGAGCAGACCGAAATCTTCGGGGTTTCTTTTTGCCCTTTCGACCAAACCGATTTCGTCTTCTAAATCTTCTGACATACCTGCATTATAGCGGTTTAGTCCGCCAGATGTTGTTTTTGTCAAACCCAAGCATACGTCTTGCGCAATTCCTCGCCGCAATCAAAGACCGTTTAAGGTACAATTATGCCCAATGAAATGCCAATTTCGGGATCGCCTTTTCTCAAACAGGCCTCTTCCGTCTGTTAATTGCTCTCCTATCCTTTTATCAGTTATTTTTTTGCATTTCTGCGGTTTTTCTCGCTTTTTTTGCCATCAAATTCAATTAAAGGACCTCCTATTATGATCGACTACCTGTTTAAACAAGACACTTTTGACATCGACCCTGACATGTTCAAGCTGACCGAGCTTGAGAGCGAACGTCAGGCTCGCCGACTGATTATGATCCCCAGCGAGAGCACCGCTCCAAAAGCAGTCCGTGAACTCTTATCTTCCTCTTTCTCAAACATTTACGCCGAAGGTTACCCCAGAGCGGAAACACGCTTCCAATCTCAAGATGAGATTATGGATTTTTGCGCTCAGCTTGGCGAATATCGCCGTCACAGCGACTTGCGTTATTACAAGGGCGTTGAATACGCTAATCAGGTCGAAGCGCTGGCCCGCCGCCGTGGCGCCGAGCTTTTCGCCGCCAATGGACTGGTCGCTGATGACCTGTATGTAAACGTCCAACCCCTTTCCGGCGCTCCAGCCAACACAGCGGTCTACACAGCCCTTATCCATCCCGGTGACGCGATTTTAGGCATGGATCTGCTTCACGGCGGCCACCTCACCCATGGCTCGCCGGTCAACCGCTCAGGCCTTTTTTATAACGCGCACCACTATACGGTTGAGCCCGACACCGAACGCCTTGATTACGACCACATTCGCGAGATCGCCAAAGCCGTCCGGCCTAAAGTGATCGTCGCTGGCTTTACCTCTTACCCGTGGATCCCCGATTGGCGGGCTTTCCGTGAGATTGCCGATGAGGTTGGCGCCTACCTGCTGGCTGACGCTTCTCACATCGCAGGTTTAATCGCCGCGGGTGTCGTGCCCTCCCCCGTCGGCATCGCTGACATAGTCAGCTTCACCACTCATAAGACCTTATGCGGCCCACGTGGCGCCGTCCTGATTGCTCACGACCGCGAATTAGGCGAAAAGATTGATAAAGGCGTCTTCCCCGGCGAACAGGGCGGTCCGCATATGAACGCCATCGCTGCCATCGGCCTCACCTTCAAGCTGGCTGGCACTGATCAATTTAAAGCCCTCCAACAGCAAATCGTCAAAAACGCCAAAGCTCTCGTTGAAGGTTTCAAGGCTAATGACGTGAGAGTTCCCTATGATGGCACCGACAGCCACATGTGTCTGATAGACTGCAAGAGCTTCAAAGGCCCAGACGGCGTGCCTCTGAATGGTGATCTCGGCGCGCGCATCCTCGATCTCGCCGGCATCGTCGCCAACCGTAATACCATTCCTGGCGACCGCAGCGCTCTCAGCTCAACCGGCATCCGCTTCGGTTCCCCCTGGTTGACTCAGCGCGGTTTCGTTGAATCCGACTTCGCTCGCATCGCCGAACTTACCACCCAGCTATTCCGCGGCACCATACCTTATCTGATGTGTGGCCGTTCCGGCAAGGTGACCCGCGTGAAAGTCGATTTCAAGATATTCTCTGAAGTCTCAAAAAATGTGCGCGATATGGCCGACTCGAAACCGACCATCGATGAAGTTAAAACTCGTTCCTCATACCCCCACTACTTCTATGTAGATGATAAATTCGAAGGTGATTATGTCGGCTTCGAACTTTCCGGCGAGAAGGTCCGCGCCTTCACAACCTATACCTTCACCAGCGACATTGAACACCTGCAAGCCGGCGAGTCCCAGCCCACCAGCCTGCGCACCACCTTGGGTGAGGTGCGCGGCACGCTCACCTGCATCGAGCCATCCAAATTCCTGCTCACCGTGCCCTCCTCCGAGGCCGGTCTGGCCGGCAGCTGGTTGATGGGCCTTTCGTCAGCCTTTATCTATTATGATGAAGATAAATGCCAGCGTGTTCCCGGGCCGATCTCGATCAATCTCGCCGAACCCGGGCCGGTTGTCAGCGGACACCCGGTCGAAACCAAAAAACCTTATTTCATCGGCATGACCAATCGCTTCCCGCTACCTCCTCTGCCCGAGTTTGAGTGGGTAGAACCCACCGACGCGCCTCTTAAGCGCACCACGCTTTATGACACCCACGTCAAACTTGGCGCCAAGATGATCCCCTTCGCAGGTTGGGAGCTGCCCGTCTGGTACAGTTCCGTGCTTGAGGAACACAACGCCACCCGCACTGCCGCCGGACTCTTTGATGTCACCCACATGGGCGTTTTCCAGGCCGAAGGCCCCGACGCAGCGCTCTTCCTCGACGCAGTCACCGGTCAGGATGTCGTTTTTCTGCGCGTTGGCGAATCCTGCTACACCCACTTCCTCGACCCGCATGCCAATGTGATTGATGACCTGCTCATCTACCGTCGCGGCCCCGAAAAATTCCTCGTGGTCGTCAACGCCGCCAACGAGCAAAAAGACTGGGCATGGCTCAACCTGATCAAAGAAGGCAAAGTCATGGTCGATGTCGACCGCCCCTGGTCAGTTGTCCCTGGCCGCAACGTCATTCTGCGCAATCTCAAAGACCCCAAAGAAGGCGCCGATCAACTGGTTGATATCGCCCTGCAAGGTCAGGTCAGCCGCGACATCCTGCTCAAACTGGCCGAACCCGCCGAACAGCGCCGTATCTCCCGCCTCGGCCGCACACAGCTCTGCGAGAGCAAACTGGCCGGCCTCGATGTCGTCATCTCGCGCACTGGCTACACCGGTGAGAAGATGTGCTTCGAAATCTTCGTTCACCCCGACAAAGCTCCCCAGCTTTGGGACGCCATCATGGAAGCCGGCACACCGCTCGGCATGCTCCCCTGTGGTCTCGGCGCTCGCGATTCGCTGCGCACTGAAGCCGGTCTGCCGCTTTATGGCCACGAATTCGCCGGCGAGATGAACCTGACCGTGTCCGAAGCTGGTTTCCTGCCCTTTATCAAGATGAACAGCTCCTGGTTCATCGGCCGCAAGACCTTCCGTGAGCGTGAACGCATGCGCACCGGTGTCGTCTCCCGCTTCCGCTTCCTCGAAAAAGGCGTTCGCATGGCCCACTACGGAGATCCAGTCATGGACGAGCGCGGTCGTGTAGTCGGCAGGGTCACTTCATGCGCGATTGATCAGGAAGGCTACCTCACCGGTCAGGCCTTCGTTGACAATAAGACCTCCGCAGAAGGTACCCGCATTTACATCTATCAGGGCGCCTCGAATAAGGAACAAAAGGCCCCTGCTGTTCTCACCATTGGCGATCGGGTCGCGCTACCCAATCCGGCGACCATTATCAGTCGATTTTCAAAGCTTTAAACTAGTTCATTTACAAAAGGAGAGAAACTTAATGCAAACATCCTGGGATCATCGCTTTGCTCACCGCACTTCGGGAATGAAGAGCTCCTTCATCCGTGAATTGCTCAAAGTGACCGCACAGCCTGACGTTATCTCGTTTGGTGGAGGCTTCCCTGCCGGAGAGCTCTTCCCCCTCGAGCGGACGAAGGCCGCCTGTGAAAAAGTAATCAAAGACAATGGACAAAAAGCCCTCCAATATTCCACCACAGAGGGATACACCCCGCTCAGGGAGTGGATTCTTGAATTCAGCGCCAAACAAGGTTTGAAAGCTTCGCTCGAGAACATCCTGCTGACTTCAGGCTCACAGCAGGCTCTCGATCTGATCGGCCGCATTTTCATCAACCGCGGCGATCGCGTGCTCACCGAATCGCCCACCTATCTCGGCGCTTTGCAAGCATGGAATGCCTATGGCGTCAACTATGTCACCATCGATACCGACAATGACGGCCTCAACACCGACCAGCTCGAAAGCATTATTTCCACCAATATCAAATTTCAGTACGTCCTGCCGAATTTCCAAAACCCCATGGGCGTCACCATGTCTCTCGAACGCCGCAAAAAGCTGGTCGAGTTAGCCAATAAGCACAGCGTGCCGCTGATTGAAGACGACCCCTATGGAGCGCTGCGTTTCGAAGGCGAATCCTTACCGACAGTTGCCGTCATTGATGCGGAGGTGAATAAACGTAGCGACCAGGTATTCAACGGCAACGTCATTCACACCAGCACCTTTTCCAAGATTCTCGCCCCTGGGCTGCGGCTTGGGTGGGTCATTGCCCCGCCTGAAGTCATCAAGAAAATGGTCCAGGCTAAACAAGGCGCCGATCTTCAGAGCTCCACCTTTGACCAATATCTTGCCTACGAGCTTGTCAAGGGTGATTGGATCGATGAGCATATCGCTTTGATCCGCAAGGTTTATCGCGAGCGCCGTGATGTCATGCTTGAAGCCTTTGAAGAATTCATGCCCGAAGGCACAACCTGGACTACGCCTCAGGGCGGATTATTCCTCTGGCTAAGGCTGCCTGAAGGCTGCGACACCATCGAGCTCTTCCCCATCGCGGTTGAAGAGAAAGTCGCCTATGTGCCTGGTCAACCTTTCTATCCTAACGATGGCCCCAAAAACACCATGCGCCTTAACTTCAGCGCCAGCAATCCCGACCTGATCCGTGAAGGCGTCCGCCGCCTGGGCAACATGGCCAAACGCAGCCTTGCGACCATTAAACACCGCCCCAGCATGCGCACCGATGAATAAGCTTGAATAAACAGCGCTAAATGATAGCGGGATGGCCTGAGTGCCACCCCGCTTTTATTTAGCGATCCCAATACTTATCACCTTAACGCGGGAAGGATTTGGCCTGTTCGTTTGTCCCGTGATATCTGGTCAGTTTTGATGCCCATTGCAATCTGCCTCTCATGTTCCACTCTGAAGGATAAAACAGACCTCGTGTCGTAGGGCAGCAGGCTCACTTGCCGCGCCGCCTCTTCACCTAAAACCCCGCTATCTTGGTTTAAAACAAAACAGCCCCCAAAACCATCAGAAGGCTGTTAAAATTCACGTGAAACTGCAAACGTCTGATCCGCCTACTTCTTCCACAGCTCAAAATGCGTCAGGATCGACCCGCCGATGAACTCCCGAAGAATGGAGTTATTCGGCACGTACTCGTTGCCCGTCGGCAGGAACCATTCCAGGAACTTTAACAAGCGCTTTGCTTCTAAATGGGCCGGCGTTCCATAAGGCACCTGCCTGAGCAATGGTTCAGCCAGAGGTTTCAGCGTGCCCAACTCATATGCCAACGCGCTGTTAAACATTACATCCGCGTTTTCCTGATATGGGAAGATGTGTTCTTTCTCACCCAATCTCACCGCCTCCCAACGATTGATCGTATCCTGCGCTGAGTATCCTCTATCCCGCGCGTCGCGGACAATCCGCCGCAGCATTCGCGTATCAGTGGTCGAGATGCGGTTGTGCCGATCAAGGTTAAGCTGAGTCAGACAGGACACATAAATCTTATAGGTCTGTTCAGGCTTGATATCACTGAGCAACTGCGGATTCAACCCATGAATCCCCTCTAAAATAATCATGTCGCCGCGGTTCAATCTGACAACTTTCCCCTCCCCGCTGATGCCGGTTTTGAAGTCATAACAGGGCAGGGTTACTTCTTCCCCTTGAATCAGACGCAGGACGTCCTGATTCAGACGTTTGATATTCATCGCCTGCAGTGATTCAAAATCAAAACTTCCATCCGCTTTGCGGGGCGTCTTTTCGCGATCAACAAAATAATTATCCATCTCCAGCGCGAATGGTGTAATGCCCCGCGCGATCATCTGGATGCTCAAACGCTTCGATGTTGTTGTCTTCCCGGATGAGGACGGGCCAGCAATCAAAATCACGCTGATCTGATCCTTGCGGCGGTCGATCTCTTCAGCGATATCCGAAATCTGCATCTCGTGCAGGGCTTCAGAGACCAAAATCACTTCATCAATATGTCCGCTCTCAATCGCGTCGTTCAACGCGCCAACAGAGGGGATGCCCAGTTTGTCCAGCCAATCGCCATAAGCCCTGAAAGTCTTCAATAAAGTGGGATAACTCGTCATCTGGCTCAATTGAGTCGGCGCGTACCGCCGTGGGAAACGTAAGGTAAACGCGTTCCCGAGCAGAACCAGGTCAAACCACTTTAAATACCCCGCGCTCGGCACCATATAACCGTGGTGGTAGTCTCGCGTCTCCCCAGCCCGGTACAAAACTAAATTCTTGCGCTTGCGATACTTGAGCAGCCTCACCTTATCCAACTCACCCACCGACCTGAAGTGCTCAATCGCTTCTTCCAATGGAACCGTCTCGCGGACGAATTTCACGTCGGCGTCCACCATCTCGCGCATAGCCTGCTTCAATTTCTCAAGTTCTTTTTCCGAGAAATCCGCCATGCCCTCCACCTGGCAATAATATCCGCCGGATGAAACTGAGTGGTCAATAGCGATTGACGCTTTAGGGAAGCATCGATGAAACGCCGCGGTTAATAAAAAAGTCAGCGAACGCCGATAGATCCTCGCGCCATCAGCGTCGGCCATCGTCACCAAACTGATTTCCGCGTCACGCTTCATCTGATAAGTCAATTCACGCAGCACGCCATCCACGATCGCGCCGACAATCATCGGGTTAACTGGGTCCTGAATGACCGCGAGAAATTCCTCAAGCGTGGCATCCCTCTTCCCGCTGATGATGCGGCCGTCATCCAAGGTCAGCTCAATCGTTTTACGCGGGTGATCGATAAGTTTAAATTCTGGTTTATTCATGACTCTATTCTACTTTACCATTGTCAAAGGCACGATCGCGTAATCATCCGCTGTAAGCTCGCCGATTGATTTATTCGAACTCACATACCCCGAGAGCGCCTCTTCCTGCGACAGGCTGTGGCCTTCGCCAAGCGCCAGGTCAATGATCCGCGTATGGTTGCTGTCATTCGGTCCACCGCCGAACTTATACTGGTCAGCTTCAACGTTCACATCCCTGATGCGCCATACGCCTTCGGTCGGGTACCCTTCCTGGCTCATCACCGCGATTGCGTAGCCCCATTCTGCCGGGTTGCCTTTTCCGAAGTATTCAAGCGGAATCGCCGCCGTAATCGCCTTGCGTCCCGCGTCCACATACAGGCGTATGTTCGGCGTGGAGCCGCCATCGGCGATCGGGTTACCCGGGTTGTTCGCGTCAGGCGTGACCACCTGGGAATTCCAACCCTCCACCCATACCGCTACATCCCAACCGTTCTCCGCTCCGAGCGCAGCGTTGCGTCCTGGCAGCAGCAGGCGTTCACCAGTGGCCTTTCCCGGATCTTTGTCGACGTAAATATCAAAGGTCTGCACCGAGAATCCATTCGGCGAATTCCAGCCGTTGTTGATCTCCCCTGCCATCGTGAATGTAAAAACCAGATTAGGCCCGTCAGTTGCCACCTGCACAGATTGAAGATCAAATGCGCCAGCATTAAACACGCTGTCCTTCGGGTAAACATAGCCGCCTGGGCCATAATCATCCCCAACCGGGTCATTGATGGTGAAGATTTCTTCCAGCGGTCTGAACTCATTGTAGCGCACCTCCGAAGCCGTCTCTTCCGGCCAAAAAGCCTCCGTCGCGCTAAAATACGCTCTCATCGGCAGCATGTAACCGCTCTGCAGAGGGCCCAGCGCCGCGATCGGCAACTTGACTTCCAGAGTTTCATCGCTGTAAGCGACTTGAGAGCCGTCAAGCTTGTCTTTGTCCTGCCATTCGCCCTCAACATAATTAAAGACGCCGATATTTTTCTTGCTGATATCCACTCTCAAAACTTCATTGGCCGGATAAGCTAATTTCACGTCCTCATTCAGCCCGGTAACTGTCATTTCACCGTACTTGGGAATGGCAAAATAAAGATCGATGACATCTCCCGCCGCCGGCGGGTTATCCACCGTCCATTTTAAATACAAATTAGCTTCATCAAACACATAAGTGTAGTCATACAACGTGTCGTTCTCGCGAATACGATAATACGCTCCGCTCTCCCACGCTTCGTCATCCGGCTGGCCATCCACCGCGGGTGTCGCGAAGGCTGAAGCTTCCTGGTTGGCTTTCAGCGCAGCAGGCTTGACGATCGGCACATCCAGAAAAGCTGGCGGTTCCTTCCCCAATGCCGTGTAAACACCTTTCAGCATCGCCCTGAAACCCTCATCAAAATAGCCGTCCTGGCCCGAATCCTGATCAGTGCCATACCACCAGAACCAATCCGATCCTTCCGCGCGGTACATAAAGTTATAAGCTTCTTTCAGCTTCTCAGGTTCAATCGAGGTGTCCTGATTGAACTCTTCCAATTCTTTGCGCACCCGGTTAAGTAAGTTCCACCCGGCCGCCTCTTCGGCCTCGCCAATCCAGGTGTCATAATTTGCGCTGAACCATGCCCCCGGGAATAATTTAGGCAGCTCGCGCTGTTCCGGGAACAGGTTGAGATACTCCGAAGGCGTCACCGTAAACAACTGGCTACTGTTGGCAACCATCCGATAGAACGTGTTCAAAAATTCCTTGCCGTCGTTATCATAATTTTCCCAGGCGTTCTCCCCATCCACCACGATCGTTGCGATATGCGGCCCTTCGCTGCCCTCTTTCTGCAATTTCTGCTGGATCGCCACCAAACGGTCATAGAGGTCTTGAGCCGCTTCCTCGCCCTTCATCCCCGAATAAGTGAAACCAATCAGGTCCGAAAGCCGCCAGTCCCTGAAAAATACAGCCAATTTGCCGCCTTCCGGCCCAGTCACATAATAAGGCCGATAAAACGCGTCCGCGTCGATCACCAGGCCATCATTGTCGCGTGCAAAGCTGTCGCCGCTCATTCCCAGACTCTTCACCAGCACCGGCTCACCAGTCTGCATCCACTTAAAGCCAGCCTGACTGATCATGTCGACCACCTCGCTCGCCACCGCCCCTTCACCCGGCCAGAGTCCATACACTTTGTCCTCAAAGGCAGTCGCGTACATTTCCGCGGCTTTTGTCAAATGCGCCTTGGCATCCTGCGGATACGCGAAGCGTTCATCTGGCATGATTGCCTTGGGGTTGCCCACCAGCGCCAGATCCGTATCAGTGATTAACGGCAGAATCGGATGCGCGTATGGCGTTGTCGTCACCTCAATAATGCCAAGTTCCTGAAGCTGCTTATGCATCGGGATAATTTTCTTGATGATCACTCTGATTTGATCAAACAAAACCGGCTTGTCGCTCTCTTCAAAATCACGCCCTTTGTCCACCAGCGTTTTCAGTGGTTCCTCAGCCAGATAATCCGGGTCAATCCAGGCCAGATTGAACCACATTTGCAAATCTCTGAAATCCTGCTCGCCAAATTTTTTAAGCGCGTTCTTGATTGCACGGTCATCCCCGCCGCCTCTCAGATCATATAGCTCTCTGAAACGCGGAAAACGATTGATAATGTGGTCCAAATTGACATCGAAAAACCGCTGCAGGATGAAAGTTTTTTCTTCTTCTGTCAATTCAGCGGCGTTTTTTTCTGCCAACACCCAATAGATATCCTTCGCGCCGTTGGCGAAATCGTTAATTTGCTCCATTAAGGTTGGGGTCAGGTTGATTGTCGCCACGAAACCCTTCGCCAGCGCGATATTTTCCACCATGTCCAAATAGTCTTTCGTGGCATGCACACGCACCCATGGGCGGGTATACACCCCATTCTCATCCTTCGAATACATTGGCTGGTGTTGATGCCAGGTCAGGTTCACTGCCAACGGCTCCAGATAAGTTTCCGCTGCCGCGTTAGGTTGTGTAACCAGCTGAGTCGATTCGTCAGTTTCAACTTCAGCCGGTTTTGATGGCTCAGCCGGGGACTCTTGCGCGCCGGGAGCGCAGCCCGCCAGCATCGCCGCAGCCACAATTACCCATAAAATCTTTTTCATCAGAGTCATATCAAACTTCATCATCTATCTCCTAACGTGTCAACCGGGCGATAAACGCCTCACCACTGGCAATCACAGGTGCCAGCACGATTGACTGTTCTATCTCGCTAAAATTGACTTCACTGAGGTGTGAGCTGCCAAAAAGATCTTCCACCACAAAAGTCCCCGCTCCCATCACACCCGGTTCGAGGGTAATCGAACACTCTTTTACCTCAGTGTTGCCGATATTGATCGCGGTCAAAATAATTTCCTCACCGCTCATCCGCAGCGTCGCGTATAAAGTGCGGCAATTGGAGCTGAACGAAGCATACCCGCCATCGTTCAGCCCCGGATGAGCTGACCTTAAATTAATCAGCTGGCGATATAGATTCAACAGCGATTCCGGGTTACCATTCTGGACATCCACGTTGCGGTCTGCCCAATCCGAGTTCAACGCCTCCCAGGGTTGCCCGCTGCTAAAACCGCCGTTGGCTTGACCCGACCACTGCATCGGCGTTCTGAGGAACTCATCAGGCTTGCTGCCCAACATGCCGATTTCTTCACCGTAATACACGAATGGCATGCCCGGACCGGTGAGGTAAACAAAGGCAGCCAGCTTCAGTTTTCTGAGGCGGTCACCGAGCATCGCCGCCACCCTCTGTTGATCGTGATTCGAGAGGAAAGCTCCAAAAGAGTTCGACAGGCTGATCGCCCGGGTGTTGTTGTATGATTTAATAATCCGCGACGGGTCCGGCGCGAAAACGGCGCCTTTAAGGTCTTCCGCAAGGTCAAACGCGAACAGCGCGCTCATCCCCTGGCCATCCGCGTAGCGCTCAATCACCGCATTTTCCGCCCAAACCTCGCCAATGGTGAAAATATCAGGATTGATCGATTTTAGATGGTCGTTCCAGTCTCTGAACCATTGGATGTTCGCCTCAGAATCTTGCAGAGCCCAACCATCCTCCACAAGATAGCGCGCCGCGTCCACTCTGAAGCCATCCACACCGACTTCTTTGACCCAAAAATCGCTGATCGCGTAGATCTCTTCGGTCACTTTGGGGTTGTGATAGTTCAGGTCAGGCATGCCGCCCCAGAAGGCGCCGTAATAAAATTCGCCGTTGCTGCCGCTGTGCCAGGGGTCTTGCCCCCAGGGGCCAGGCGAGCCTGGGTCTTCTTTTTGCCAGACATAATAATCTTTATACTCAGGGTCGCCTTTCAGAGCCGCCTCAAACCAGGGGTGTTCTGTTGACGTGTGATTAACCACAAAATCAATAATCACCCGAATGCCCCGCTCATGGCAGGCTTGCAGCAGCTCTTTAAAGTCGTCCATCGTGCCATATTGCGGGTTAACCGTCATGTAATCGGTGATGTCATAACCGTGATATGAAGGCGACGGCATGATCGGCATCAGCCAGATACCGGTGATGCCAAGATCACTGGTGGTCGAGGGATCTCCATCATTCAGATAGTCTAATTTCTCGATGATCCCCCTGAAATCACCAATGCCATCCCCATCGCTATCCTTAAACGACCTTACAAAAATCTCATACCAGGTCGTTCCATTCCACCAGCCGACTCGTGATTGAGGCAATTCGGTTTCAGGGGTCTCAGTCGGTATTAGGTTATCCAGCGCGGGCTCAGTCGTCATCTTCGTTGGCAGAACAGGCGTTGCCGTGAGCTCAACTGTTATCGCCTGACAACCTGAGGCAATGACCATAAGGCAAGTAATCACAATAAACAAAAAATATTTCTTCATATCCCAATCCTGATCAAGATCGCCTGGCAAACAGAATCACCTTATTTTACTTGACTTGACGACAGGCAAGTCCCTGACTATCTATGACGCTCATCACAACCAGCCGTGTTGAACTTCTCCTGGGTTGTTGTTCTTCGTTGCCACGGGGTTGATCGCTATGTTCCCTGCCTGCTACCAGCAGCCTATCAAAAGTCATTGGTTTTGTTTGGTTCGCAGCCTTCGCTGAAGAGAACCCCACTCAATCGAGGTTCAGCCTTTTCACCTCTTTCACCAGCGCCTCCCCCTCATTCGCCAGGTTGTTCACCGCGCTGCTCACCTCCCATGCTTGCAGCAACTTTGGGTCAAGCGGCTTTAATAGCGATCTTAGTTCCGTTAGACTCCCAGACTCCAGCCACGCGTGCGTCGCCTCCCCCGTTAGAATCACCGGCATTCGTGGGTGGATCGGCACCACAACTGCTAACGCAGTTGTGGTGATGATCGTACAGGTTGTCAACCCCGCGATCCCCGGCACGCTGCTCACCCCTTTTGGCTCCCAGTCGTCCCACAGGCCAGCGAAAGCGAAAACTTCTCTGCTCTTCAGCGAAAAGAAATATGCTCGCTTTGCCCTTCCCGTGTCTTGCGACCATTCATAAAACCCATCCGCCAGAATCAGACACCGCTTATGTCTAAACGAATTCTTATAAGCTGGTTTTTCATTCACTGTCTCTGCCCGCGCGTTGATCATCTTGTAGCCGATTGACGGTTCCTTTGCCCAAAACGGCACCAGCCCCCAGCGCATCATCACCACGTCACGAGTGATCGAGTCAGGCACAGTCGCCACCTCCTGCGAGGGAGCGATGTTATAGCGCGCCTCCCAATTTAACGGCATTTGCCCCAGCGCTAGCTGGGTCTTCGCGTGGTCAGCATCAATCGCCAGAGTAAATCTTCCGCACATGTCACATTCCTCCATCTAATTATACAAAATCTGGAGTCAGCCACTCAGCGCTCATCTCCTCTTAAGCCCTCCCCAACGATTTCACCCGACCTATCGACATATCTCCCGTAGGGTTGGGTGCCCACACCCAACCGTCACCTCCCGGAATAAAACCCAACATGGACTGGGCAATACGACCTCACAAACGCACTAAAACACCCTCTTCAGTCTCGCTGCGCTCGCCAAGTTTTCTCCGGAAAAAGCCCAAGTTTCGCCTTCTTTGCCCATACCACTATTGAACCCATACAAAGATCAAACCTAGAGATAGCAATGTTTGGAAAACTCAGTATATTTGAGGCTTCCTACACCTGAGACTCTGATAATATACTGGAGACCCTAGCAAGGAGGGCAAATAATCATTCTCAATTAACTAAATTTTAAGGAAAACACTTACAGGATTGGAAGAAACATTAAAGAAAAAGTACCATAATGCACTCAGCCAGATTGAGCAATCCCTAATCTGTTGCTCAAAGGGAGAACATACCCCCAAGCAAGTCAAAGGAAGAATACGTCAGTAGGAGCGATTGGTCTCGGGGCCTGACTCATGTGAACGGAGAAAGAAAAGCATGAGATTGCTCCAAAGACCATATTGAACATAGGTCATGGAGCTCTCTCATACTAAAAAAATAAGCTGGTATTCAGTTCTATTATGTATGGCATCTTTCAATGAATGCAGATAAGTCGATAATTTTTTGTAAAAACAAGTCTTATTCACGACATTCATTATGATGCTGATGCTCGTGACAAACAGAACCGGTGGATTTTAGAGCACCTTGCAGGTAGGCTTCTGCAACAGCTTTAGCATCACCGCTTGCTCCTAAAATAACCTCGATATTCCTTTCATTAAATATCTCAACTGCCCCTTTACCCATACCACCACTAATGATGATATTTACACCGCGGTCAGCAAGAAAATTCGGCAAGAAGCCCGGTTTGTGCCCAGGGTTAGTAATAGTTTCGGCTTTAATTATTTGATCATTTTCAGCGTCAAAAATTATAAATTCTCTGCAATGTCCAAAGTGTTCAGTCACCATTTTATTTTCGCTTGCTACTGCAATCTTCATCATCTCAATTTTCTCCATTTTCAAATAGTAAACCTATTGTCTTATCGTAAATTTCTTTAACTGCCCTTCCTGATGCACAATTTATATCTACAATGGTCTTGCCACTATTAACAGCTTTTACAGCGTCAAAGTCAAAGGGCATTCTACCAACAAAAGGTAAATCTTGTTTTTTACAAAATTCTTCTATTTTTTCTGTGTTTTCAAGGTTAGTGTCATACTTATTGATACATATTGCTATCTTTGTTCCGAATATAGCTGCCGTATTGATGATGCGTTTCATATCGCTGATGCCAGACAGAGAAGGTTCTGCGACGATTAATACCATGTCTACGCCGCTAAGCGAAGCAATAACAGGGCAGCCTATTCCAGGGGAGCCGTCGATGATGGCCATTTGAGCACCAACAGCTTTTGAGATCATTCCTTTTTTTACCTCGGTAACGAGCAGTCCAGAGGTGCCGCTTCCCATTCTGAGCTGTGCCGTGGAAAAAACTATTTCTTTGTCAGAATAGAGCCACAATTCACCATCCACTGACGGTACCATTGCTATCGCCTTCACAGGGCAAACATACTCACAAACGCCACAACCTTCACAGGTAAAAGGCTCAATTTTATATTTCCCAACGATTGAAATAGCATCAAATTGACAGTTTTGTCGACACTGATCGCATTGAATGCATAATTCGTTATTTATCTGAGCCTTAGGTAAGCCGTAATAGTGTGTTTTCTGGGGTTTAGTTTTCCACTCGGCTATCAGGTGCAAGTTAGGAGCATCAACATCACAATCTGCATATGCCTTAGCATTGGCAAGTTTTATAAATGCGCTTGCTATTGTAGTCTTTCCAGTACCTCCTTTACCGCTGAGGATGAGTAGTTGCCTCATGTTGCACTTCCTTTATTATTTTATCGAGCAAAGAAGAAAACATATCCCGGTATCTTTTATTCTTTTTAACTGCAATCTCTGCTTGTGAATTCAATTTTCCGAGGTAAGTGTCAAATGGGATCCGCGCTAAAATATTAATGTCTTTTTCTACGCAGAACAGCTCTGCGGGATTTTCACTCTCCATACATTTATTCAGAACAACCCCGAACGGCTTATTAAATAACTTGACCAATTCATGTACCATATTGAGGTTATACACACCGAACAAGGTGGGTTCTGCGACCAATATGCAATAGTCTGCATTCTTAATGCTTTCCATTACATTACAGGCACTGCCTGGAGGGGAATCGATGATTATCAGTTTATTTGCTTCTACTTCTTTATCGGAAAACAACTTCTTGATGATGGGAATCCCTGAAACTTCACCGATATTTAGTATTCCGGTGTGTATAGTTACTTGATCTGAAATTGCTTTTTGAATTCTACCGATAACTTTTTCTTTCACTGTTATGGCATTTTCAGGACAAACCAAGTTGCAACCGCCACAGGAATGACAAATCTCGTCAAAAACAATCACCTTATCTTTAATATAGGCGAGAGCGTTATATTTGCAAAAATTAATGCACTTTCGACAACCATTGCATAATTTATCGTCTACTTTTGGAATCTTTACCGATACTTCCTCCTCTATAGCACCTTCAGGTTTAAAAAATAGATACCCATTCGGCTCTTCTACGTCACAGTCGATATAGGCCGACTTTTTAGCTGCCGTTGCTAAGTTCACCGATACCAGTGTTTTTCCGGTGCCACCCTTGCCGCTTAGCACAGCGATTTTCATATTAGTTACCTCTCTGTCCATGAAATCCTTCATGGATTTCCTCAAGCAAAGAAAGTTTGCCCTCAATAAAAGTGTCAATATTATCTTTAGCCGAACCTTCTATCGATTTATAAATTCTGATTTCTGCAGACTTTAATACATTGGCTGCATTTCCCCCCAGACGAGATGTGATTAAAGAATCTATCTTATTATCTACAACTATTTGTGCAGCCCTAATTCCTGCACTACCAGAAGTTGCTGCTCCGGTATTGTCGATAAATATACTCTTCTTAGTTTCCGTATCGTAAACAAGAAAATAAGGCGTCCGCCCAAAGGATACACATACGTTTGAAATCAAGCTTTTCTCATCTACTGGAATAATAATTTTCATAAAATTCTCCGTTCTTTTTTTCTAAAATGTCAGTTCTTGCCTTCAACTTCGATTTGCGCATCTACCACGTCTACGTTTATGACAGCCCTGGCTACAGCCATTTCCTAATCCATCGCATAGACGATATTTGCCACCTTCAATCAATAGCACTTTACCATTTACCAAGGATTCAGCTATTTTTTTTCTGGCTTCGATATAAATACCTTGGACGGTACTCCGTGCAATATTCATTTGTTCAGCACATTCCTCTTGAGTAAAGCCTTCTAAATCGATAAGTCTAACGGATTCATACTCGTCAACCGTCATGTTTACGAGATTTTCTACGCTGGCAACTGCATCAAGGGGACCGAATCTATTGTTTTCAGGTAAACAGCAAATTTTTCTCCATTTCACCGGTCTTGCCATTAACCCATCACCTCCATTTTAACTAGGGTGACCGAAGGACGCTCCAGTCACCTCATTGTGCATTATAGGTTCGCCAATTGCTTGTCAACCTCTTCGAGTTGTTTTTTCAAGATATTTTTTCGTTCTTTAAGCAACTTCTTTTGATTTTCTGAGGAAACTCTATTCATTCCAAAACCCCTGCCAAAACCTCTTCTGTGGCCAAATCCAAGATCTAATCTCTTGTCGAATCTAGGGAGGTCATCAGCACCTGTGCAAAGTCCTAACCTTTTTCCAGTCATTGATCCAACACCCATTGGACCTGTTCCATCTTTTCTTGGCATATAATTCACCTCCTTTACAGTTTATAACATATGCCATTTATTTCATTATACCCCATTTTCGGCATATGCCATAAACTCCTTTTGGGGTTTTCAGATTGAAATTTAGCCACATCTATTGATCCCATACCAACTCACATCACACAACTCACATCCAACTCTTGACGCAGATCTCCCCAACGAGTAGACTTACCAGTTGCGCCGGGAATTGGCCCGGCTTTATAAGGTGAAGGCAGCCCCAGACGGGGTGAGAGGCGCCTGAAAGGAAAACTATTATGACCCATGATCAAATCGTTATCGAAGCGCAACAGCGCAAATTAACCGGCAAGAAAGTCGCCCAACTGCGACGAAACGGCATCCTTCCCGGCGTGCTCTACGGCCGCCATTTAGAGAAGCCCATTGCCATTCAGATGGACTACCACACCACCAGCTTGCTGGCCCAAAAACTCACCTCAACCACTCTGGTGACCCTCAACCTCGATGAAAAAAAATACAACGCCATCGTACGTGATCGCCAACGTGATGTCATCTTCGGCCGCCTGACCCACCTCGATTTTCTGGCTGTCGTCATGGATGAAGTACTGCGTGCAGCTGTCAGCATTGAGCTTGTTGGTGAAGCTCCCGTGCTCAAAGCAGTCGATGCTGTCATCACCCAGGCTGTCAACAGTCTCGAACTCGAAGCGCTGCCCGCTGACCTGCCTGAACGTATCGAAGTCGACATTTCCGGCCTTGAAACTCCGGACGATGTCATCACTGTCAAAGACCTGAAGCTTGGCGACAAAGTCACCGTTCTTACAGACCCAGACGAAGTGATCGTCTCTGTAACCTTCGCGGCCCAGGAAGTTGAGCCTGAAGAAGCTGCCACTGGTGAAGAACCAGAGGTAATGGAAAAAGGCAAAAAGGAAGAAGAAGCCGAGTAGGCTCAGACTTAACCATGAAACAGGCTGCCTCTGGCAGCCTGTTTTTTATTCGTTCGACTCTTTAAGCACCTGCAGCAGCTGCCAGGTCATGTAGGCAGTCGCCCCCCAAATAACCTCACCGTCATACGGTTCAAAATATCTGACTTCATACCTGTGACCATTAAACTCGCGAGTCTTCGTGTATGAGTTCGCCGGATCAGCCAGCCAATCTAAGGGCACCGAAAAAGCCCTCGCCACTTCATCTTCAGATAACTTCATCTCAAATGGCCACGGGATCAGTCCAACCACTGGCTTTACTCTAAAATAAGACACCAGATTCATTTCGGGAAGGCTGCCCAATGTTGTCACATCCGCAGGCTTGATGCCCACTTCCTCCCAGGCTTCCCTGATCGCCGTCTTCACCAAATCCCCCCCATCCCCCGGTTCAGCCGCGCCGCCCGGAAAAGCCACCTCGCCGCGGTGGGTACCTACCCGATCGGTGCGCCGCGTATAGAACAGATTCCAACCATCACGAGTGACAAACAGCGGCATCAACACCGCTGCCGGATTAAGCTTCAGCTCTGGTGATAAAGCGGGAATTTCACTATGCGGACGATACTCTTGTTCCCATTGAAGCAGCCGGTTTCCCAGGTCATCCGGAATCGAAACTTGTCTCATGTGTGTTTTTTCGGTTTTATTTCAACCAAACTCAACCAATGCCCCACAAATAAAAACACAATACTGCCGAGAATTGCCCCGCCAAGATGCATCGTGCCAATGGTTAAAAAGCTAAATCCAGAATCCTGCGCGATCAAATGACCGACAACAGCGCCGATCACACTCAAACCAAGGTACAACAGCAACTTCCAGAACCCTCCATCTTTCCACAAATGGAACAACGCTCCCAATAAAACAGCGAAAATCAGTCCAAACAAAAAGGAAGGAAAATTCATTAATCAGCCTCAACACATTGATTGTCAGCCGCCCTTACGATCTCTGCGCTTCCCAGACAGAGCTCACCATCATAAATCACCAGCCGCTGACCAGCGGTAATATCCCTTAAAGGTTTACCTAATTTGACTATGATATCACCTTTTCGTGTGATCTCACAGCAGCAGTCGACCGGCCGAGCCCCCGAACGGATTTTAACCTGATACTTTTTGCTCAGGTCAGCCGCGCTGCCGCTCACCCAGTTCACGTCGCTTGCGTAGATCGTATCACGATAAAGCCGCGCGCTGATATCAACAATTAGTGTGTTGCTTGCCACGTCCTTAGCGACAACATAATATGGTTCGCCGGCTGCTACCTGAATGCCTTTACGCTGACCAATTGTATATAACGGCAGTCCGATATGTTTCCCAAGCAGATCCCCAGCCAGGTTGCGAATTGGCCCAGGGAGGAGCATGTTTGGAGCGTATCTTTTCAAAAATTCCTCCTGCCCACCCGCTTCCAGAAAGCACAAGTCCTGGCTCTCGACCTCTGAAAAGTCAGGCAGTCCAGCCCCGATGGCAATATCACGCACTTCACCTTTCAGATAATCACCCAACGGGAAGAGCATGTATCGGAAGGTCTCTTGGCTCAACGCGCTGAGAAAATAAGATTGATCTTTGCCCGGATCTTTCGCCTTGTATAGCCGCATGACACCCGCGCTATCTCGCTTCAAAATCGCGTAATGCCCTGAAGACAGATAATCCGCCCCCTTCGATCGTGCGTAATCCAACAGCATCCCCCACTTGATCAGCCGATTGCAGCGCACACACGGGTTAGGGGTGCGTCCAGCCCTGAGCTCAGCGAAATAATGTTCAATCACTAACGACTGAAAACTCACGCGGTAGTCCAATACCTCATAGGATACGCCAAGCAGCCGACATACCGCCTCAAACCGCTCAATCGCCTGTTCGGCTTTAGCCACTTGACCGTACGACGACCACATGCGCAGGTGCACGCCATGCACACGGTAACCCGCGCGGGTCAAAAGCAGCGCCGCGACGGAACTGTCCACGCCACCGCTCATTCCCAAAAACACCGAAGCCTGTTCAAATGACATGGCCCAATTTTACCCTCTGGCGCCCCTCTGTTACAATCATCGCATAAAACGGAGGCACATTTGTTATTCTGCGACACCCATTGTCATCTTGATCTTGATTATTACGAAACCGATCGCGAAGAAGTCATCGATCGCGCCTGCCAGTCTCAGGTAAAAATGATGATCAACGCCGGAATTGACATGGCCAGCTCACGCTTCAGCGTTGACCTTGCCCGTAGATTCCCCGGTGTTATTTTTGCCGCCATCGGTTTTCATCCCAATGATTGTGCCGGTATAAAGACAACCGATCTGCTGGAGCTGCGAGAGCTCGCCACACAGCCCGGTGTTGTCGCTATCGGCGAGATCGGGCTCGATTATTACCGCGACTACACCCCCCGCGACAAACAGCGAACCACTTTTGAGCGGCAGTTGACCCTCGCCGCGGAATTTGACCTGCCTGTAATCATTCACGACCGCGAAGCCACGGCCGACCTGCTGCCCATCCTAAAAAACTGGGCATCCAGCTTGAGCGAAACGCTTCGCATCAAATCCTTGCCAGGTGTCCTGCATGCTTTCGACGATAGCGCTGAGACCGCGGAAGAAATGGCAGCCTACGGCTTTATGTTTGGCATCGGCGGACCTGTCACCTACCCGAATGCCCGCGCCCGCCGTGAAATAATCGCCCGCCTGCCGCTCGATCGCCTGCTGCTTGAGACCGACGCTCCCTTTCTCACCCCCCAGGCTCATCGCGGCCATCGCAATGAACCCGCTTATATTCCGCTGATCGCTGAACAGGTCGCCGTTTGTCTCAACCTCCCCCTTGACACCATCGCTGACGCTACCACTTCCAACGCCAGGCGCCTGTTCCGCATCTGACCTTCACCGTTAACTTCTGCTTTTACCTTTTTGCAGCTTTCGAGTGACACCGCGAGAGCAGCCTGCCTTCTTTGACAGGCTCGCCCTACTTCTCCCACTGATACTCAGGCACAAACGTCTGATCGCTCATCGGCGGCCTGACATATCCCTTGTCTTCCTGACGGGGCGGCAATTCAATCGGCGCTGGCGTCAGATCCTCATAAGGAATTTGCTTCAATAGATGCGAAATGCACGAAAGCCGTGCCATTTTCTTATCGTCCGCGTTCACTACATACCAGGGCGACTGCTTGGTATCAGTGAATTTAAACATATCGTCCTTCGCTTTCGAATATTCAACCCACTTGACACGCGAAGCCAGGTCCATCGGGCTGAGCTTCCAGCGCCGCGTGATGTCCTGATTGCGCGATTGAAAGCGCTTTTCCTGCTCTTCATTGCTCACCGAGAACCAATATTTGATTAAAATGATCCCCGATCTGATCAGCATTCGTTCGAACTCGGGCACCGACCTGAAAAACTCATCCACTTCCTGCGGTGTGGCGAAACCCATCACCCGTTCCACCCCCGCGCGGTTATACCAGGAGCGATCAAATAAGACCATTTCTCCAGCCGCTGGGAGGTGCTGCACATAACGTTGAAAATACCATTGACTTTTTTCTCGTTCTGTCGGGGTCGCCAGCGCCACCACGCGCACAATTCTGGGGTTGAGCGTCTCGGTGATACGTTTAATCGTTCCTCCCTTGCCAGCCGCGTCGCGTCCTTCAAACAATACGACAACTTTCAAGCCCTTTTCTTTGATCCACCCCTGCAGCTTCACCAACTCGATATGCAGTTTCGCAAGCTCAGTTTCATAAACCTTATTGCTAATCTTTTTCGATTGTTCCTCAGGGTCAACAAAGGACTGTTCTTGGCGCTTCGACTTTTCCGAAGTTGGTTTCTCACTTTTTTTTGCCATACCGCACCTCCATTCACAATTTCAGTTTGAGTCTTATTTTCTCAGGTTTTCCCGCTTGTAATCAACAAACCGATACCCTACTCCACGCTCTGTCAGGATATATTTTGGGTTGGTCGCGTCTTCCTCGAGCTTCTTGCGCAAATAATTGATATACAGCCTCACATAATGAGGTTCGTTTTCATACTCATAGCCCCATACCTTGCTCAGAATCTGGTCATGAGTCAACACCCACCCAGCATTCTTCACCAAATGATAGAGAAGTCGATACTCAGTCGGTCTGAGTTTGACCTCTTCATCGTTGATAAACACCTCATGGCGGCCAAAATCGATTTTCAGGCGGCCGTCCACATCAATGATCCCGTCTTCGTCATCATCAGCATAATTTCCGCGCCTCAACACCGCCCTGATGCGGCTGGTCAGCTCACGCGGGCTGAACGGTTTGGTCACGTAGTCGTCCGCCCCAAGCTCCAATCCTCTCACCTTATCCGCCTCCTCACCCTTGGCAGTCAGCATGATCACCGGAGTCGACCCGACCTCACGGATCATCTTCAAAACGGTAAATCCATCCAGATCCGGCATCATCACATCCAATAAAATCAAGTCGGGGATCACCGCCCTCAGACGGTCCATCGCCTGAGCTCCGTTATTCGCTTCGACCACCTCAAAGCCATCATGCTCAAGGTTCATGCGCATCATGCGTACCAGTCCTTTTTCGTCATCCACTATCAAAATGCGTTGTCTGCGCGGTGTCTTATCCATCTTTACCTCATGTGATCGTCACTAAAATGACACTAATATTATCCGGTCCCCCTGCATCGTTCGCCAGATCCACCAGTTTTTGCGCTGCCTCTGGGTCGCGCGTCATCGCTGTTGCCAGGCTGTTCAGCTTTCCTGGCTTTACCAGTCCCCACAGTCCATCCGAACACAACAAAAGCCGCGTGGATTCATGCAGTGTGTGACTGCCGACATCCACTTTGAACCCTTCCAGTTGGCCAAGCGCCCTAAACAGGACGTTTCGCGAAGGATGTTCCTTGGCTTCTTTTTCGCTGATCTGGCCCAATTCGGTGAGACGCTGTACCACGCTGTGATCTTTGGTCAGCGGGCTAAACTCATCATGCGCCGAAGAGAGATAAAGCCTCGAATCTCCGACATGCGCGTAATACAACATCTGGTTGACCACCAGCGCCGCCGTCAGCGTGGTGCCGCCGCCCGAAACCTGCCTCATGACTGCCTCATGCGCGGTTTGCACTGCCAGCTCAAGCGCCTCGACAATTTCACCCTCTGCCATGTTTTTCTGCCCGAGTCTCAGCGGGTCAAACACATGGCGCATCACGCTCGCGCTCACATTCTGCACTGCCAGATTGCTGGCAACCTCACCATTCAGATGCCCGCCCATGCCGTCCGCGACGATAAACAGCCCCAAACTGAAAGCCGCCTCAGCCGTTAACATATTGGCGCTGAAAGCGCTTAAGGCGTCTTCGTTATGTGTGCGCGTTTTGCCCACCGACTGAGCGGTCTGATAATGAATAACTGGCAGATACCCTTCCGCAAAAACCTGAGCCGCCTTTTCGTGTTCCGACCTGCTTTGTTTCCTGCTGAATAATCCCATCAATTCTCCGTTTTTATGGGGTAGGTGTAAGCTGACCAATCACTTCCAAAAATGTATCGACAGCCCAGCCGGTGCGGGCGCTGTCGTATGGCGCTTCAACCTGCCACCAGGTGTAATTATTCGCCTGCACCGGCCCGGCGACCACCTTAAACACCTCTTCATCCATAGCGATAAAACGCACGTCAGCCGAGGTGCTCGCTTCCGCTCTCACCCGCAAGCCCGCGCCCTCCGTCCGTCCCACTTTCACATACGCACCAACCCCAACCGTCCCCGAAGGCAAGATCATCGGCGCTTCTGGCGTAGCTGTCAGCGCGGCGGTTGGCTCAATCACAACTGGCGTCTCTGTCGGAGCGGGAATGATCGTTACAAACTGACTCGCTTGTGGTTTATCGGCCTGCCGCCCAGTGCCGCTTCCCATCAGGATTAATACATACGCCAAAAGCAACAGCAAACCAGCCACGAATATCGCTGCGAAAATGCTTAAAGGGTGAATTCTTCTGGAAGGTCGAGATGAGTTACTCATGGTAATCTGTCAAGATTATAACCTTAACAGTCAACACTCGCAGCCTCTTCCCCAAACGTTGGAACTTTTGCTTGCTTCTTTCGTCAATGATATAAAATCAGACTAAGAGAGCTGACAATGAAAAACCGTTTGATCTTTCTCATCTTTGCTATACCGCTCATACTTACCAGCTCAGCTTGTGATGTGTTTTTTCTGCCAGCGTCAGAAGGGACCGCAAAAGACACTCCCATCATCGAAGATCTCGCGGAACAATGGCAGGAAGATATAAAACAGCTGCGCGCCTGGCAGGCAAACCTTCCTAATCACACCAATATCATGAATGGCGAACTGCCTGATCCAAAACCTGACATTATGGAAGTTTTCGCCATTCTGGATCACTTAAGCGTTCAAGAAGGCTGGCTGCTCGATTATGGTTACTGCGCAGACGGCCTCGGTTCTTTCCCTGTCTTATACGCCCGCCAGACAGACGCCAAACCCCTGCAAGATCAGCGGGCATGCGAATGTGTCAGTTCAGACTATTTGCAACACATCACGAGCGATGGCAGCCCGCTGGGTTACCTGCAAATTGCCCAATTAGATATCATGGGCAATCAATTTTATCTTGGCTGGCACGCCAATTACAATGATCTGACTCCTCTCGCTGTGAGGGGGTCAGCACATGGTATACACTTTTTAGAAAAGTCATATGAGTTGTATCGGGATCGATGTCTGGAGTTATGGGGGATAAGATATCAAGACATCGAGGTGTATATTGATCAAAACTATAA
>JAAYCN010000123.1 GCA_012729755.1 Chloroflexota bacterium
TGGCCTTTCATTTACTGGATATCCGATGATTTTCGGGAAAAGTTTGGTTCGTCAGCCTTAGAAAAAAATGCAGACATAGTTTCAGGTGTTAAAACTGGAAATAATAATGGTGCTGTCCGGCACTGGTGGGAGATAGATCCTCAGGATATTTTTGACGGCACCAATGAAGTTAGATGGGTGATGTATACCAAAGGCGGTCCTTTTAGGAAATGGAGTGGCAATAATTGGCTATGTGTCAACTACGCTAATAATGCCTCATACATAAGGGGACAAAATAGCTTCAACCTTGTTGACGATAAGTACTGGAAAAATATTGGATTAAGCTATTCGGGAAGCGGATCAAAAGGAATTTCTTTCAGATTTAAACCTGAAGGTTATTTGTTTGACATGGGCGCATCAGCAGTATTTCCAAAAGTTGATGTTTACTATGCCCTATCTGCACTAAATTCTAAGCTCGTTTTCTACATTACTGACTGCTTAAACCCAACCGTAAACAAACAACCGAATGACGTAAAAAGAATACCTCTTCCGAAGCAACACACTGATAATTATGTCATTTTGAGCAAATTATCAAAGAGGAATGTTGAAATTTACAATGCCATAGATGTCTACAGCATAATTGAAAAGGGATATAAACACTCTCCGTATCTGCACGAAAACGGTTCGGGAGAATTGAAAGGCAGACTACGAGATTACTTCAGCTACGAAAACCATCTTTTAACCCAAGTCCTCATCAACGAAGCCATCATTAATGAGAAGATATTCGAGGTCTATGACCTAACTGAGCATGACAAGGCAATGGTGCTGGCCAAAGAAGGTGTGGCCATTGGTGGCTTGCCAGTGACCTCCGAAGCCCGGGATGCTTATTTGGCCGAAACTGAAGCGACCAAAGAATTTCCTCTCGATGCTATTCGTGAGTTTATCGAAGCACTACCTGTCAAAGAGCTTACCGCCGAAGAACGTGATGCCATTGAAAGTGGATTCGGAAGCCTCTACCAGAGCAACAACGATCTGGAGGAGTTCTGTATTCGCCATCAGGTCAACCCGATCAATGTCTGGTACTGGTTCAAGCAGAGCAATGTGATCCCGCAGCAGCGGATGCATACATTGGCCATGGAGTTTCTGGCCGACATGGTCCGGGAGATCCTCATGGAGGATGAAGACGGTATTATTCCACTGGTACCCAATGCCGGGGAAAAGGTGTTGCTGGATCGCATCGAGGAAAAATTCCGCGAGAAAGGCTTCAGCTCGGCACAGTATTCCAGTTTCGATTCGGTGCTTGGCCGTCCGATCCACGAGTACCTGAACAAATATTTCTTTGCGGAACTCTCCGATCATCTGAACCTGTTCATGTACCTGCCCAAGACGCCATTTATCTGGCATCTCACCAGTGGGCCGGAACAGGGCTTCGACTGTTACATCATTATTTACAAATGGAGCCGCGACAAGCTGATGCGCCTGCGCTCGGTCTATATCGAGCACCGGGAACGCTCGCTGGTCAACCGCCAGAGCGACCTTTCCGGCAACGAAAGTGCCGATGCCCAGAACGAAAAAGACCGGATCTTCCGCCAGCTCAAAGAGATTGAAGCCTTCAAGGCCAAGATCGATGAGCTGCTGGCCGAAGGCTACGATCCAATCCTAGACGACGGAGTAGGCAAAAACATCGCTCCCCTGCAGAAAAAGAAAATGATCCCTTACGAGGTGCTCAATGCAGGCCAACTTAAAAAGTACCTGAATGCGGACTGGTAGGGAGAGCTGATTATGATTGATAGTTGGTTTAAATATGATCTGACGAATATCTATGGGCAACACACCGTTGCTGTCTTTATCGATGAGTCCGGCGATGCCCAGTTTTTGCTGAAGACTATCGAGGGTGAATATACCATCCACCAGGCGAATTCAGAGTTGGAAGAGCTGCATGTAAAGTATCTCATTGAGAAAGCACAGCCCAGCAACGAACGCTTCCTCGTTTATACCCGTTCAAAAAAGGACGAGCTCAAATTTATCCGGGAATATTGCGAGACCTGCGGATGCCTGGAGATCCGTTACCTTCAAAACTACATCAAGGACAAGGTCCACCAGACCCTGAACCTGAATATCAACCTTCCCAAGGATGAGTTAATTGCGGCAGCCAAAGTCAGTGTCGGTAAGGATCGCACGTACTGGATGGATCTCAGCCACAAAGGTGCGACTGAAATCTTTGACCTGAACAAAGAGCTGCTGCCGTTTGTGCATGATCCCGACACCTATTCGAAAGAGAAGTACGACGCACAGCTTCGAGAAACCTTTTACAGAAAAGTCAATGAGCTGCTTGGACAGGATTACTTGAGCAAGCCCGCACCTACGTTGGCCGGTGAGGTGGTGAAA
>JAAYCN010000124.1 GCA_012729755.1 Chloroflexota bacterium
GTAAAAACCAGCCTGTGTGTTGCAGATTTTCCTCAATGGCCACGTTTTTAGTGATCATGGCATCCAACCCATCTTGCAGGATTTTTTATAAAAGCGATCGCCAACTCCTGTCCTTTGATGGAGTAGCCAACAACTTTACTTTACCGCTTCGATCCACACCCGATTGCAGGTGGGAATAAACCACTCTCACCCCGCTCAGGATCTCCCCAACTATCACAGACCGTGGTTGAGAAATGTAACCATGGTCTTCTTAGTGCTCACTTAATCGGGCAGTCCATCCATTATCTCCTTCAATCTGTCCTTGTACTTACGAAAAGCTTCTCGACCGTTACTGGTCAACTGAACCATCGAATATGGTTTTTTATTGCGAAACTCCTTTTCGATCGCAATGTATCCTGCTTCTTCAAGCTTACCCAAATGGGTGGCTAAATTCCCCCAAGTCAGTCCGCTGATTTGCATCAGAAAGAGGTAATCTGCGCTATCCACCACATACAGGTAAGCCATAACGGCTAGCCGAGCTGGTGTATGAATGGTAACGTCAAGGTTCGTCAAACGGGAAACCATGTCACTGTCTGTCTCTGTCCCGCTCATAGCATCAGCTCCACGCGTTGGTATCTACGCAAGAAGCGCACAAAACGCGCAATCCCCATGACTATGATAAACAAACCACAGACAAGAATCGGTAAAACTCGTATGACTGGTATCTGGATGAGCTCCAGGCTGGCAAAGCCAACAGCATACAGCAGTCCGTACAGGTACAGCTGCGGCAGACCCAGCAAATAAGCCGCCAAACTGAACCCACTCAGCGATACCACTATCCAAAGAAACACCGGCAGAATGTTTACACACTGCAAGACATGCGAAGAGGAGTTATAAATTACCCAAACTATCAAGCCAACCAGCAGAGCTGATCCAATAATTACACTGACCGTCCGCAGGTTAGCCTTGCGCTGTACCCCAAATTTAACATTCCCAATCCGTGGCCTGATAATCAACCGTTCCACAGCATACAATATTGCGAGCGCCACTGCCATGATTGCCGCCAACCATATCGAGGAATCGCCCCAGCCCAGGTCTTCAGCCAATGCGGAAGCCCCAATGGCCGCCAGCAGAAGTCCTATGTATAGGTCCCACCCGCCATGTCCAGTCGATAGCCGAAACACCTGCTTTTCCAAGCTTTCAATAGATTCTTGTTTCATTTGATCTCCATTAATAATTATCTTGAATACATGTAGAACTTCCATTTGGACAATTATTGTCCAAAGAGTTGCATTCCAAAGGGGAATAGAACATGAACAAATAGGTCGAAAATGATATGCGTTACAATTGCGGTTTCTAACCCCCGCTTCCAGTAAAGCCAGCCAAAAAAAATGCCGGGAACTAAGTTCCCAATAACTGCGTATCCTATCAAACTGGGGGTGAATGGTAGTCCGAGCGCGGCGATGTTGGAAACGTGCACAGCGCCAAACAGCAACGCCACCAGGAGAATGGCTGTCCAGATAACACTGCTCGTAGGACGTTTCGCTGTATCTTTCCAGACCAGCCCGCCCAAAAATGCAACAAGTGACATCAGGCCCAGGCGAAAACCGATTTCTTCCAATGTACCGGCGGAAAAGGATGCGAGCCCCATTGCCCAGTATGGGGCCTGGGATCTGCCTTCAAAATCAGAGAGGGATAATCCTCGGCTGGCAAAATCATTCTGAATCGCAGGTTTTAACAGCACCAGAACAATGATCGCAACGACTGAGAGGATCAACGCTGAAATAAGTGCTACTAGCGCTTCGTTTTTTATCATCTTTCCTAATGGTTTCCTGGCGAGGAGTGCTTTAATTATCGGCAGGTCAAACCCGGTGCGGTTTACCAGCAAAAGTCCAGTGAAAGCCGGGATTAAGCCGAAAGGGACAATGTCTTGAAGAACACTCATGACCGAGATTAGCATCCAATCCTGAGGCTGGCCGATCGCTCCGATCGAAAAAATGACAGCTGGGATTTTTATGACAGCAGCGAGTAAAGCCAGCGCAAGGACGATCAGATATATTTTCCAAGGAAAAGATCGCCATTTAGAGCAGTCATCGAGGTCTTCGTTAATGTTCGATTCTGTGTGATAAGGTCTCATCACATCTCCTATTCTAAAAGTTCTTTGTATTTCAAAGTACTTTGATATAATATCAGAGATAAGAGATAAAGTCAAGCACAAATTGCAAAGGATGTTAAATATAGTATGCTTGCTTAAAAGACACCCCCCGCTTGTTACGCACCCCATTGAGGGAAGGGAATGTAAAGACACACCTTGGCTTTGCTACTTTAAGCGTTAACGATAACTAACTATACGCAATATCACTCAGATTGGCGAAGTTATGAGAGAATAGGTGAAAAATTGAGAAACCGCGACGCTGACGATGTACGCGCGGAAGGATAAAACTTTATTGCCCTAGACATGAAAAAGCCGCTGAAACGGCTTTTTCATGTTACTTGAATACGCCTTATTTCTCGTTATTGACAACGTCGAGAAACTGATCGATAACATCGCGCAGCATCGGCTCGGGCAACGCGCCAACCTGGCGGTGTACAATTTTCCCGTTGGCAATCATCAGCATCGTCGGAATGCCTTGTACACCGTATTTTCCTGCCCAGGAAGAATTTTCATCGGTATTGACTTTTGCCACGATCAATTCATCCACGTAATCTTTGGCAATTTTATCCAGGATGGGTCCTATCATCCGGCAAGGCCCGCACCACGGCGCCCAAAAATCGACTACTACGGGTTTTGTAGATTCCAAAACAACTTTTTGAAACTCTGCATCGCTGACGTGCACTGGTTGATCAATCATATTTTTGCTCCTAAATTTTCTTTACTGAAGTATACAACACCATTTGCGAGGTATTTTTGCCAAGTTTTTATTTTTGCATCATAATTTTATTAGAAACCAAGCTTCTCCAATAAATGTGGACCAAGGATCAGGACGCCAATGACAACAGATACCATGGCGGTAATCAATACAGCGGCTGCCCCTACATCCTTTCCGATTTTGGCTAGAGGATGTTTTTCGGGGCTGGCTAAGTCCACGATCACTTCAAGCGCGGTGTTCAAGAATTCAGCCATCCACACAAGACCGATAATTAACATCAGAATTGCCCATTCTATTCGATCCAGGCCTAACCAAATGGCCACAATAACTACGAAAGTGCTGATTGTGAGATGAACCCAGGCATTCTGTTGCGTTCTGATTACATGTGCTAAACCATCAAGAGCATATCTAAATGACCACTGTCGAGTCCTGAGAAAATTGATTGTGGCGGTTCTTATATTCTTGGACTTGTCACACACACAAACCTCTAATCACTTCACGCAAAAGACAAAATAAGATAAAATATGCGGGCTGCGGGTGTTGCCAAGTGGTAAGGCATTAGCTTCCCAAGCTAACATTCGTGGGTTCGAATCCCATCACCCGCTTTGATTATACCTTTATCAAAACTCCCGCCGAGCGGCAGGAGTTTTTGTAAGTTCACTTTAGGTTTAATTTATAGACTCGATGATTCTTGTAAAAACGCACGCCTAAATTCTTTAAATCTTTGCGCATCTGCACTGCTGTCTCAGCGACCTGGGTCAATTCACAATGTTTAATTTGTTTCTTCTGACGCATTGTCTTGTCAAGGTGTACAAACAGAATAGCGTTGCCACCCAGCCCATGATATTCCGGCAGCATGCCAATACCATTGAACGCGATCCATTCCGTTTTATTGATTTCACGCAGGAGGCGAATGATCTCGATTGGCCCTAACTTTCCCTTATTCTTTTGCATCGCTGCAGACAAATCAGGGAACGGAAAGGTAAACCCAACCACTTCTTCACCATGCATCACAATGCCAAATAGTTCAGGAATTACCACTTGCAAGACCTGATCAATGGCGTATTTTATTTCCCGTTGCGTTAGCGGATAGTATTCCCAGTTATTGACAAATGACTTGTTATATGCTTCGCCAATTTTAGAGCCCCATTTTCCGAGTTCGGCTTTATTCTTGAAACTCTTCACTTTGAGGGTTCCGCGCTTTTCCACAAGCGCAGCGGCTTTTGTAACCTTGTCGGGGATTGAAAAATCTGCAGGCGTCGTGTAACTGGACACAAAATCAACTTCTTTTATGAACCCGTAATTTTCAACAAGATCTTTATAGTAAAGATAGTTGTAATTCATCATATTCATCATCTGGCGATGTTCCTGACCTTCAATTTGGATACCATAACCGTCCAGTGGGCCAAAGCCTTTGGGGCCGACAATGCGGTTCAGGCCCCGTTTTTTCGTCCAGGACACAACAGCGTCAAACAGAGCATTAGCTACCTGCTGATTGTTGATACATTCAAACAAGTAGAACTCTGAATCCTTCGTCTTGTGATACGCATTGAAAGCTTTGTTCTCAAGCGCAGCGATACGGCCAACAACCTTTCCATCCATGAGCGCCATAAAGAAATCAGCGTCCGAGTGATCATAAAAAGGATGTTTGTTCTTGTTCATCATCATGTAAATATCAGATTTAAACGGAGGCACCCATTGAGGGCAGGTCTTATATAAATCAAATGGAAATTCAACAAATTGTTTTTGCTTCGCTTTTGTATCAACAGGAATAATTTCAATCATGTTCAAGTCTCTCCTCATGCAGATGATAATTTGAATATTATAGTCTTGATAACACCAAATAATGGTTTTAGATGTTCGAGCGGTTCACAGCGGTTTCTTTTTACTTGCCGGCTGGTCGCTGCTGTTTTATAATCAGCGCGCTACTGAAAGGAAAAAAGAGGAAAAAATGATTGATGTCAATGAACTTCGCAAAGGTGTCATTTATACTGTTGATGGCAGTCTTTATCGCGTTTTAGAATATACCCATAACAAACCTGGCCGTGGAACGGCCACTATTCGTGTCAAGGCGCGTGATATTCGCCGTGGCAGCACCCTGGAAATGACCTTTATCTCGGGTGATCGTGTCCAGGATATTCGTTTGGACTATCACAATGTCGAGTATTTATATCGTGACGACAACTTCTATTATTTCATGGACATGCAAACCTTCGAACAGCCGGCGGTGCCAGCAGACCTGGTTGCAGAATACGAAGGCTATTTGAAGGAAGGAACCGAAGTTAAACTGACATATTTTGGCGAAGAACCGCTTGACATCGAGCTGCCGACCAGCGTTGACCTTAAAGTAACCGAAGCTGAGGCTGCTGCCCGTGGTAATACAGCCACTGGCTTAACCAAGCAAGTGGTCACAGAGACTGGTTTGAAAGTTCAAGTGCCCGCTTTTGTCAATGAGGGTGATGTGATCAGAGTGGATACCCGCA
>JAAYCN010000013.1 GCA_012729755.1 Chloroflexota bacterium
GGACTTATCTGCCTCAACTCCTGGTAATCTAAGTGGGTTATAGTTTTGATCAATATACACCTCAATGTCTTGATATCTTATCCCCCATAACTCCAGACATCGATCCCGATACAACTCATATGACTTTCCTAAAAAGTGTATACCATGTGCTGGCCTCCTCACAAAAAGTCACCCCGATAATATATATTTGAAAATGATATATAATCATAGTTGCAATCAAGGAGGGCACATGAACGATTCGGATATTGCAAAGACTGTGTCTAATTATGACTCTCTTTGCACCAACTTGACGTTTAATGAAGATAAAGCAATAGGTGTTTTGTCTTACCTTTGTTCCTTAGCAGATAATAAACTCAATCATTACAAAGCCGCAAAGTTAATGTATCTTTTTGACCGCGAGATGTTGTTAGAGACTGGAGAGCCAGCTTTCTACGGCCAATTCTTTTCCCTCCCGAAAGGCCCCATCGTTAGCGAGGTAAACAACGGCATTAAATCTTGCTTAGGGGATGAGCTTGACACATTCTTTAATTGGAAGGAATACTTCCATCTAGATGAAAAATCACACCAATTATCTCAGCGAGACCCCAATACAATAGCATTTTCGGGGTTATTGAGTGACGAAGAGAGGACACGTTTAGCCAAGCTCTATAGGAAATATGAAAATTATAGTTTTAGCGCAATGCTTGATGTGATGCATTCACTTCCTGAAAACATTGAGTTGAAAAACAATGAAAAGCGTAAGCCTCTGTCTTATCATCATGTTCTTAAGCAAAACGGATTCACCGACCAACAGATTCATGAATTGCTTGTAGAGATATCTTACGAGAATTCCTTTCGTAACACGATCAGTTCCATTTGAACTATGATTAAAGAAGGCTCTGTTTATAAATTGACAAGTTCAGAGTCTTCTTTCCATTTTCATATAGTCACATTCCGAGATCCCCTGGGGAGAGATAGTGTAAATATTGTTTTGTATATTTCTTCGAGCACCACTCTTATAGATCCAACCTGCACATTCAAACCAGGAGAAGACTTTTTTATATCTAAACCCTCTTGGGTTAAATATCGAAACTGTAAAGTTCTCTCTGATATGGATCTGGAAAGACTAAAGCCGATTGGGATCGTGTCTGACAAAACACTAGAAAAGATAAAGAGAGGATTTGAATTAGCGCTTGGTCATGGAAAAATAGGTGATTATCCCAAGTTCCTTTATCTCAAGTGGAAGGATGACCTTTTATTTTCTCACTTGAAATAAGCTTTAATCTCAACCCATCTTTTATACAGTATTTTTGTTCGTCTTTAGGGCCCATTGTTCTATGGCGCCGACCGCGCACACAGATTGCAGGGCAGGCAATCTGGGGGCAAGCCTGATGTGTTGGATGGGGTGATTACGAGGATGGGGGGAAGACAAGATTACTGCTTTATAAATCCCTCTTGGGGATTAGAAGGTAGAGGTCTCTCGTGCCAATATTTACCATCAATGCAGCGAGGTTGCTTGCTTCCAAAAAAACCCGACCATTGTTTGAAGAAAAATGGAATACCATTTTCAATGGAAAAGTCTCTTAATTGGATTACCCATTCATAATCCATCGGTCTATAACTAGGCCCTGTCTCTCCTCCTACAATAATCCAATCTATATTTTCCAATTTGCCCAATTGTATTGGCCCTAATAGAGGCTCGAAAGAAATGAACTTGATAGTTGCCGGTATTTCCTGTAACTTTAGTATCCTCGAAAAATATTTTTGACTTTCTACGGTTACACCCACCCATAAGTTCTTAGGCCATACTAAGTAGTTTTTTAGTTTAACCATTCTGTTTGGGCGTTTCGTTAATAATTGAAATGTGTGCATCGGATTGCTTCTTATTGTGTCAAATACTCTAACAATAAAACTAAGACTTACATCTTCATGAAATAAATCGCTCATAGAATTTACAAAGATATATTTGGGCTTTCTGATGTGATTAGGTATGTCCAACGTGTCTTCATGCATTGTAAGTTTAAAATTATTACGGTATTTATATAAACCCATTTTTTTGAGCCTCGATGAGTAACGAGCAGCATAACAGTTAACACACCCCTCACTACATTTAGTGCAACCTGTAACAGGGTTCCATGTTATATCTGTCCACTCGATCTTAGAACTAACTGACATAAGTACTTTCTCTCTTCTTTTTGCTCACAATATCTTTTGCAATTCTTAAGCCAGTCATATTTTGACTGGCGTAACAGAGTGCATACATAGGATTGTTATTTCGATTCATAAGAACTAATGGATCTTCAAGCACACAATTGAACGTAGTTTTTAATCGTTCGACTAAAAAAGACACAACTATTTTCCAATCAGCGGAACGAACGGTTCTTGGACGTTGCTCAAACAGTGCAAGAGGTTCATCAGTTGTATAGAACCGATCCTTCCAAGTCTGAGTTCCAAACATTTCATCAAGTTTTCCAGAATAAATGCTTTCAGGTAATCTATTACGTTTCAACAATCGGAGGGGAGCGACTCCAATCGGTGCTAGCCACCACAAATCTATTCCTTTTGTTCTTCCTATAATCTCCACAGTTTTCCATTTCACTTGCATTGCATACGGGTCCAGAAAAACCACAGCCCTTTCGTAGCTATTATTAAACGAATCGCAAAAATCTATCATAAATTCATTTGCATCTTGGCTGAATAAAAAGAGCTTGGAGGAAAGGTGTGGATATTCTTGTTTAATTTTGTTCAATTTTTGTAGTTTAGAGTTATCAATGTCTATAAAATAATACTTATCAAATGGATGAACCAAATCTAACGCCCTTTTCGCGCTGCTCTCGTAAAGCTGGGCTTGCATACAAAACAATTGGTCTGCATCTGAATCAATAGAGGTACAAGCTTTACTCTCCCCTGAACCCACAAATCCATCAACGTAACTGGTCTCGAATCTTGCACCTTTGGAACCTAGTTTAAATATATTCGAATATGCCTTCAAAAATTTTTCTATACAATCAAGTTTCTCAACAGTCCAAGGACCGCCAAAATTCTTTTTATTTACTTTTGCCATTTTAAACTAACCCTTTCTTATTTTGCGAGACATAGATTCTGTTAGTGGTTTTATAAACATGTGCCTCTTCCCGCACTGTGCCGACCCTCTCTCCTCCGCGGGGATCTGCGTTAGGGAGAGAGTCAAAGGAGGTGAGGCGGTGGACAGGGTCAGAGTTCGGGGGCATGGGACTGGTAAAGTTGCATGAGGTCGGAGACGATGGCAGATTCGGTGGACCAGGCGGCGGGGTCTTTGCCGTAGGCGCGGATGACTTCTTTATCCAAATTCTGGTGGGCTTTGCGGAGGTCGGGGGGCATAAAGAGGGGGTCGTAGAGATCAGCGCAGGAACGGTCTGGGTAGCTGGTACGGGCATCGAGGACGGCCTGGGCGGCTTTTTCGACGCGGGCGACGCTCTCTTCGGTTTTTTGTGGCCAGGGGAAGTTGTTGTAGACGATATACGCCGAATAACGGTAGTCACTTTTCAAGCGACCGGCAACAGCACGAACCCAAGCCATGTGAACAGAAGATGAAATAACACCCATTTCATAAAGCGTTCCGTCCGGTATCAGCATATTTTGATCACCACAAATAATATCGGAACCCACAAAACCGATCGGGATATAAAGTCGGTTTTCGGATGACACCCTCGGTACGATGATGGCCGTCTTAGGGTTGTTCGTCTCACGAAATTCAGCAGGCCGAAAAGCCAAATTCCTGGCACCTGCATCGGGGCTGTTCTCGCGAGTTTCTTTGACTTTCCTGACACGCTCTTTTACCAAAGGCATGGCATTGATTTCTTTTGGGCTGACACCGACTAGCCAGAGGCAGTAGCGAGGCTCGTTGTGTAAGAATTCGCGAGCGCCGAGGAAGCGCTTGATATATTTTTGTGCCCCGGGTTCTTTTGTGATGAACTGTTCATACTCATCCGCCTCAATGATCAGATGGCCGCCGTCGGTGGGACGGTTGCCGGTAATCATTGGAGGGGCATCACTGATTGGCGAGGTGCGTTTTTCAATAAAGACCACCGGGGATGGGGAAAGGTAGAAATTGATGTGAGGCGTTTCAATTTCCTTCCAGAGCGGGGATCGGGATGACGGTTCAAGATTCTGAAAAAGCAATTTAGGAGTATTGGTCGGACCTTTGCCAAAGCCGATAATCACACAATGAACAGCAGCTTTGGATTTAGCTTCATTATCCCAACGGAAAGTTTGATAAGCGAAAAGAATTTCGAGGTTGAAACGCTCGTGGAGTGGCTTCCAAATCGGTTCAACCTGATCGCCCTGGGTGACGCTATTAGTGGCAACGAAACAAGCTTTTATCGATGGGTGTGAATAAATCAGATGGGCAGTTTTAAAGAACCAACCGGCGACATAATCGATTTTGCCGGAATTTGGATAAGGGCAACTCCTCTCATCGACATAGACCGATTGCATGTCTGACTTTTGTTCCGAAGATTGAAAACCATATCCAACAAACGGGGGGTTGCCCATGATGTAGTTGAGTTTGTGGGCGGGGACGACGTCGTTCCAATCCATGCGGAGGGCGTTGCCCTGGATGATGTTGGCGTTATCTTTGATGGGGAAGTCGATGAAGTTGGTGCCGAAATGGGCGGAGATTTCCTGGTCGCAGAGGTGTTTCATGAGGAGCATGGAGACTTTGGCGATCTGGCAGGGGAAGTCTTCGAGCTCGATGCCATAGAACTGGTTGAGGCTGACGCGGGTATGGTCGCGAACGAAATCGAGCTGGAGATTGGAGTGGAGGAGCTTGAGGGCCGCGAATTCGAGCTGGCGGAGGCGATGGTAGGCGATGATGAGGAAGTTACCGCTGCCGCAGGCGGGGTCGAGGAAGGTGAGGGAGGCGATTTTGTCGAGGAAGGCCTGGAGCTCGGCTTTGGTGGAAATGGAGCGCTCAAACTCAGCCTGGAGCTGGTCGAGGAAGAGGGGCTTGATGACTTTGAGGATGTTTTCTTCGGAGGTGTAGTGGGCACCGAGTTCGCGGCGTTCGGCAGGGTTCATGACGCCCTGGAACATGGCGCCGAAAATGGCGGGGGAGATGAGGGTCCAGTCGAATTCGCAACATTCGAGGAGGATGGCGCGCATTTTGGCATCGAACCAGGCGGGAGGAAGGGGTTCGCTGAAGAGGGCGCCATCGATGTAGCGGAAGCGGCGGAGTTCTTCGGGAAGATTGGTCACGCGACGTTCGGGAGGGGTGTCGAGGACGGCGAAGAGCTGGAGGAGGCGCTCGGAGAGGCCGGAACCGTCGGGGTTAGAGGCCTGGATGTAGTTTTTGAAGGCGCCTTTTTCGAAGATGCCGGTATCGTCGGCAAAGAGGCAGAAGAGGAGGCGGACGAGGAGGACTTCGAGGGAGTGGCCGGTGTAGTTTTTATCTTTGAGGGCGTCGTGGAGACGGGCGAGCTTGTAGGAGGCGTCGGTGTTGAGCTCGATCTCGGTGCGGTCTTCAAGGTCAGCACTGAAACCGGCGAGGCGGCTAAAGACGCGGGTGTGGCGACGAAGCTCGGAAACTTTGAAGGGCTTGTAGGGGTGTTTCTTTTCGAGGTTGAAGACGCGGATCTCGTTGAAATCGGAAAGCATGAGGAGGCGGGGGGATTCTTCGGGCTTGAGGGCTTTGAGATAGGCGAGGGCTTGGGTGTAGGCGGCGTCGAGGGAGCGGCCTTTGGACTTCATCTCGATGAGGATCTGGCCGGGGAGGAGAAAGTCGATGTAGTTGGGGGCGCCATCGGGCATGAAAACCTGATGTTGGGGGGAGCCGGAGCGCCAATCGACACCAAAGACGTTCAGGAAGTCGGCGATGAACTTGATGTCTTGTTGTTTTTCGTCGCCAGTGGCGCCTTTCCATTGTTTCTGGAAGGCGGTGGCGCGGGTTTCGATTTCGGTCCAGGTGAGCATGTGGCCTCCGCGAGCGAATGGTGGATGAGGATATTTTATCGTGAATTGGGTTGAAATTGGGAATGGGGCGAATAAGGGGCAGGAGGGAGACGGTGGGCGAGTGTGGGCGCGGACAAGTGTGGACGTGGATCAGGACGGAAGCTTGCTGTGGAGGATGGGGCTGGGGCGGATTACCAGTGGTTGACGGCGTGTTCGGCGAAGCCGACGACGTGGTCGAATTCGACGCGCTGGCCGGCGGAATCGAGGAAGAAGCCGCGGAAGGCGCCGAACATCTGGTGGGTCTCGTTGTCGACGAAGAGCAGTTTGGTGCGGGTGGTGCGGTCGTGGTGGGGGGTGAGGGTCGCGGAGAAGCGGCCGTCGCCGGAGTCGAGCTGCCAGGGCTGCATGAAGTCGGGCTGGTGGGTGATGACCACGCGGTCGAGCTTGAGGGTCTGGTCGCCGTAGTAGATGACGTTCTCGGTGCCGCGCGACTGGGCGAGGTTGCCGAATCCGCAGCCGAGGTTGAGGCCAAAGGGGCGGCCGTTGAGGCGGTCGCTGAGGCTGGACCAGAGCCATTCGTGGGAGAAAGGCCATACGCCGCGGCCCCAATCCATCAGTCCGAAGGTGGTGAGGGGGTCGAAGGCGCGGGGCTGGCCGTCGAAGCTGAGCGAGATCTGGGTCTCAAGGAGATTGATTTTGTGGTTGAAGTAGAACTCGTTGGGCTTGTCGAAAGGGGTGTTAATGGTGATGGTATCAGGAATGGTCGGGGTGAGGGTGATTTCGGCCTGAAGGCGGTCGGTTTTGGCGAAGAGGCGGCGCTGGAGGTTGTGGGTCTCGAAGCGGAGGAGGATGCCGTCGCGGTCGATGGCGAGGGTGGAATCGGCCTGGGGGCTGGTGGGCATGTTCAGGCTGCGGAAGGGCAGGGGGATGACGACGTCTTTGGTGTAGAGGTGTTTCCGGGCGGCATGGTCGAAGAACATGATGTTGGCGTTGCCGGCGTAGGAGGCGTGGCCGATGGTCAGCTGGAGGCAGAGCTGGTGATCGGTGATTTGGTAGAAATCCCACTCTTTGAGGCGCCAGGGGGCGGCGTGGACGCGGGCGGGGTCGAAGACGCCGCTGCCGTCGAGGGCGAAGCCGGGGACGGGACGGCCGTGAGGGTCGAGGATGTGTTCGCCGGGTTGAAAGTGGTGAGTGGTATGGGTCATGTCTGCCTCCGAAGGTGTGGTGAACGTGGGTTAATTATAAACGAATGGGGTGGCTGTGGGCGGGCCGCGCGCTTTTGGCGGGCGGCTCGCTCGTGGCGGAAGAGCGTCTGCGGCTACATTTTAAAGGAGGGTCGTGTCAAAAGGAATGACAAAGAAGCGATGAGGGGTGAGTTTAAATGAAAAATGATCCTGTTCGGACTCGAACCGAAAACCTAACGCTTAAGAGGCGCTTGCTCTGCCAATTGAGCTACAGGACCATGTGGTGTGCCAATTATAGCACTCGTTAGACAAAAAATCTCTGGCGCGCCAGAGATTATGTCTCAGCTCCCCGGAGAGGACTCGAACCTCTAACCTAGCGGTTAACAGCCGCCCGCTCTGCCATTGAGCTACCAGGGAAGGCAAAGTTGGATTATACGAAGAACGCCCCAATGTGTCAACTATTTTTTGGCAAAAATTTCGAAGGTTGTCGGAAATCGCGCGCGGGACTCTGGGTATAATGAGCATATATCCCATGAACATGAATAGACGGAGGCAAAATGAGCTATGAACTATTAATCAAAAACGCTGTGTTGCGCGGAGCTGATAACGCACTGACGCAGGTTGGCATCAGAGGGGACAAAATTGTCGCTGTCGGCGCTCAGCTCGGGGGGGAGGCGGAGCGGGTGATTGACGCTGAGGGCGGGCTGGTGACGGAGTCTTTTGTCAATGGTCACTTGCATCTCTGCAAGGTTTACACGCTGGCACGGATGGATGAGGCGGCGATGCAAGCGTACACGGATGGCAGCATGGGCGGGGCGATGACCGGAATCGAGCTCGCTGCGAAGGTTAAAGAGGATTACGACGAGAGCTGGATCATCGAGAACGTGCGCAAGGCGCTCGATCTGGCGGTGAGGTTCGGCAACACGCATATCCGCGCGTTCGCTGATACTGACACGAAGGCGAAGCTGGAAGGCGTCAGGGCGCTGATCAGGGCGCGGGAGGAATATAAGGACCGGGTGACGCTCGAGGTGGTGGCTTTCCCGCAGGATGGGGTGGTCAGAGACCCTGGCGCGCGGGATTATGTGGAAGAAGCGATCAGGCTCGGGGCGGATGTGGTGGGCGGCATCCCCTGGATTGAATACACGGACAAAGACGCTCAGGAGCATATCGACCAGATGTTTGAGATCGCCATGCGCTATGACAAGCCGGTTTCGATGCTGATCGATGACGCGGGGGACGCGACTTTGCGCACCCTGGAGATGCTGGCCGTAAAGACGATCGAAACGGGCTGGGAAGGGCGGGTGACCGCGCAGCACTGCCGGGCGATGGCGCTTTACCCGGAGCCTTATTATCGGAAGATCGAATATTTGCTGAAGCGCGCTAAGATCGGGGTGGTCTCGGACCCGCAGACTGGGCCGCTTTACGCCAGGGTGAGGGATTTGTATCAGGCGGGGGTGAGAATCGCGCTTGGGCAGGATGACATCGCGGATGCGTACTATCCGTTCGGACGCAATAATATGCTTGAGGTGGCTTTTCTGGCGGCGCACCTGATGTGGATGAACAGCCGGCCTGAGATGGAGATCTTATATAACCTGATCACGACGAACGCGGCTGAGGCGCTTGGCCTGGAAGGACATAAACTGGAGGTGGGCGGAAAGGCTGATCTGGTCGTGCTTGAGGCCAACGCGGTCTGGGAAGCCATCTGGAACCACGACGCGCCACGTTTCGTGGTCAAGAATGGCAAGCTGATTAAAGGATAGACGGCGCTCGTCGCCATGACAGGAGTTTAAAAGCGAGCGGGCTGATCGGTGTTGATCAGCCCGCCCTTTTCGAAGGGAGCTACTTCTTCAAGAATATTGATACTGTTTCTTCGACTGCCTTGCGGGCGATATCGTCAAATGCGGTTCCAACCACTAAAATATTTACTCCAGTGCCAATAAAGGCTTTGTAATTTACCGCGTTGATGCCGCCTTCAGCGAGTGTGGGGACGCTGACGTTGCTGATCAGGGCCTGTAAGCGCTCTTTAATAACTTGTGGGATGTCGCCAGCAGCCACACCTTCGTAGCTCATGCCGGTCATCAAACCGATCAAATCGACGCCGATTTCTTCCATGCGACGGGCTGCCTCAGCCACTTCCCCGGGTGACTTGGCTGGGATGCCGAACAGGTGACGATCGGATGGATGAGCGATGTACGCGTCGACTAACAAACCGTTTTTGTGGCAGATGTCAACGACATCGATCAAGTCTTCGTAGGTCGATTTGTGTGTGTGAACGCCGTCGGCGCCAGCCCGTGAGAGCTCATAAGCCATCTGTTCAGTGAAAGGCGTTGGCAACACCTCAGTAAAGGAACCTGGAATGCCGGCAGTGATGTAGATTTCATTGCCAACCACCGCCCTCACGCCTTTGACGACTTTGCACATTTCTGAAAACTCGATCTCGTGCCTGATCTCTTCAGCAGCATGCATGGATGTGACACCTTTATGTCCGCGGGCAAGCGCAACGGCTGGGTGGTTAGGCTCTAAGAGCTTAGCGCCGGCTTTGACCGCCGCAAGGGCAAGTCTGGCGTCGTCACCGGTAATGCCGGTAGCGAGCAACGTGGTTCCATTGTGGATTTCGATCGCTCGTTTTACTTTTTCGAGACCAAAATTTCTTTTACGTTGCATATCTCCGATGATCATTTATGCCTCTTCTGTGACGGTTTTTCGTTTGGCGGTTTTGTTGAACAGAATGGTCAGGACACAGGCAATCACCAACGCCGCGATCATGGCGATCGCAAAACCAAGCGGGTTGTTAGATAAGCCTGGGGCAACAAGGCTGGGGACATAAGCTGTTCCTCTCGCGTTGAAGACGCCAACAAGCGCGCCCGATATTGCCGCAGAGGCGAGAGCACCACCAAAGACCCGACGGTCTGAGAACATAAACGGATACGCTGCTTCAACGAAGGTACCGAATCCCATATTGACAAGGAAGCCAGGCAAAGCCACTGATGCCTCGCTCTTTTCGCGGGGAGCAATGATATTCGCAAGGGTAATGCCAGCTGAGACCATGACTAAGCCAGTCATGTCTACCGCTCCGAGGAAGCTGTAGCCAGTCTGTTCCATTTCGAGGAGCACAATGGGTAAAATCGCAGCGTGATAGACACCACCGATGATAGCAGGCCAAATCAGTAACCCGGCTAACGCACCAGCAATGATGGGATTGAAGGCGATCGCCGCGTCAATCAGTCCACGGATAGAGTTGCCAATCCAGAGGGTTATGGGGGCGATCACAAAGTAAACAAACAAACCCGCAACCAAACCACTAATCGCACCGGCCACTAAACTAGCTGTGGTTGTTGGGAATTTCATCTTGAACGACCATTGGAGCAGATAACTGGCTAAGACACCAGCTAAAATACCGCCCACGATACCGCCCAAAATGCCGCCTTCGGCTGAGAGGAAACCGGCAACTACTCCGGCGACGATGCCGACTTCATCGAGCCCTGAAACTTGCTTCGCGGCAACGGCAGCAACAATGATGGGGAGCGCGCCGACCAGTTTCTCAAACAGCGGACCGACGGTCGGAGCTAAAAAGGGGATTTTGCCAACGGCAAGCAGAAGCGCCATGGCGATGAATCCGGGCAACGCGCTCATCATGATACTGCGCAGGTTGATGCGTTTCCATACATTGCCGGTATCCACTTCGGTTTGCTTGCCGATGACAGCTGAGTATTTGAGTTTCCATTCACTCGCCAGGGCGGCGACATAGCCCACAGCGCGAGAACGGTTTGTCGTTCCGGTCGTGCCGGAAGCTGAAATGACATTGGCGCCCATCGCCCGGGCATTGGCCATTGATGTGCCACCAGTACCAACCACCGGAATGCGTTTCTCAGCGGCGGCTTTGAGCACTTTTTCGTTGATTTTCTTAGGATCCCCGCTAACCATCACAAGGCCATCAACTTCACCAGCTTCAATTGCAGCTGCTATGCGATCTGATTCTTCGAGAGCAGCCTGATTTGCGTCGGCGAGAGACATGGGTTGCCCCGCCTCGGGACCAGCGGGAGTTTGGGTCCATAAAGCAGCTGTAGTTTTATCAGTGACATGGTCGAGAGATGAGCTGGCCGCGACGAATGCAATGTCGCTAACCTCCATGCCACCGGCTTGAGCCTGCCGGACGATTTCATCCAGCAAACCTTTGGGGTCCTGGCCACCTAACACGAAAAGGTGTCCGCCAGAACTACCGATAATTGCTATTTTTTTCATGATATCTCCTTTATTTACATGAATGTTTAATAAAAAACAACCAAGGTTGGAACTTTAAAGTAGTATAGGTGGTATGATTTGAATAAGTCAATGGAGCAATATCTACTTAATAAGGGAAAGAAATGGAAACTCAAAGTTCTGAAATTGGAAATTCTTATAGAACATCAGAGGAAATCAGTGGGTTAATCTTTGCAAGCTGGCTTCAGAGGTCTGGGGTCGAGAAGCGGGTTATTTTAAATGAACTCGAAAAAATGATTCCACATTGTGGACGTATCGGTATGAAGTCATTTATTCAATGGACCAGCGAAGGTAAGTCTGCTCGTCTGGTGAGCGGTCCCACCACCGATATCAAGGCTGAACGTCTGATCGCTATGGTTAAATGGTTTATCAACGAACATGCTCATCGCCTCACACCGGTTGTCAATTCACAAGAACTGCGCGATCTGATGGCGCAATACGCTGATTTGCCGGTCTTGCACCGACTGAGGTTAAAGCGGTTGCTGCACGACCTTGAGATGAAAAACGGTGAGCGTGAGCCTAACTTTTCCTTCGCATCAGACTGGAAGAGTCATTTCGCCCAATGGCCGGTTTTTTGTTTTGTGGTTGACTCCTACTGGTGTGTCAGGGCTTCAACAAGCTATGAAATGGCGTTGGCTGGCTATACGGAAGAGGACATGTATTATTGGAGCTGGTGGCATCGTCTGACCGCAAGCCAGAGAGGTCAGCCAAAGTTTGACCGGGATTCAAAGCGCTATTCTCTCAGAGGGCCATACAGCGAGGCTTACTATTCAATCCAAATGGGTCAGTTTTTGGCTGACACGGAAGCTCTCAGAGAAGCGAACGACAAACGGTACCATGCTGTGATGGAATTGTTGAATTCCACTGATCGCTTCGCGGAAGTATATAAGGCGGGTGTCAGCCAGATTGATCTGCATCAACAATCGTTTGGCCTACCGGTTCCGTTTTTCAGGTCGGATGGCGCATTGTTGTGGATGTTGGAAGTTAGTTCGGCCATACCGAAAACTGATAACTATCGTCTGATTGCCTGGATCCCACTGAATCAGGACTCTGCAGAGTATCAGGGCGAGATTCAGAGGCAAGTTGATGTCGGGGGCAAGTATTCGAAAAAGGCTTATTTTATTGAGGATTATGCGCAACATTTTTCACCTACGCAGCGCTTCGCTTTGGGTGTGAGGTGAAAAGGTGATTTGGTATCAGGGATCCATAGGCAAGCGGTGATTAGCCTAAGGATCTTTTCCCCTCCCTGAACAACGCGAGAGGATAAAGAAAATCAGTCAATACTTAAGCATTTTGGAGTTGGGCAGTGTGAGATGAGCTGGGCAAAAGGTGACGCGCCCTTGAGCGAGTCTGCCGGGTTAGGGATAAAATCGTGCGACAGCGTAAAAATGAGCGGAAGGAATTGGGATATAATGCAGGTTTGGACGGGGAAGCCCGGTGTTGAGTTAATATGAAAAAGAAAAGAACTATTTTAATTATTCTGGCTGTGATTATCCTGGCGGTGATTGCCGTGGCAGGGGTGTTGGCGAAAAACTGGAACAAACCGCTGGGCGTTGGGTTAAGCCTGGCCACACGCACGCCAATCCCAACTCAGACGCCGCCAATTGGGACGGCAGCTGTCCATGCTGGAACTGAAGTTGTCACTCTTCAGGCGCCGACTGAAACGCTCGCGCCGACATTGACTCCGACAAAGGCGCCGGTTTGCGGTGATCAAGCGTTGCTGTATTATCTTGTGGCGGGCGTGGGGGATAAGGATGAGACTTACAGCTATGGTGTGACCGACGTGATCCGCATTGTTCGCGTGGACTTCATGACGCCGAAGGTTAGCATTCTGACGCTGCCGCGCGACATGCTGGTTAACTTCCCGAATACTTTTGATTCGAACGGCCAGCAGCTAATTCAGGGAAAACTGAATCAGGCGTATTTTTTTGGCAGTCCGAACATGAATTATTACAAGGGTCCGGGGAATGGTCCGGGCTCTCTGGCGGAAACCATCGCGACCAATTTTGATCTGTATGTGGATCATTATGGTGTGGTCAATATGCAAGTTTTTATTGATATGATCAACGCCATGGGCGGGGTGGATGTGTATCTGCCTGAATTCGTGGATGGACGACCGCAAGGTGAAGAAAGCTTTGATCTGGACAAAAGCCAAGGGTTTTTTGAGGCTGGCTGGAACCATATGAGCGGTAAGGACGCGCTGAGTTTTGTGCGTATTCGTGACCGCATTGGCGTGGAAGCCCGACGAAGCAATCAAACTATACTCATTTGCGCGCTCAAAGATCAACTGAGTCAACCATCGGTGGCAGGGACAATTCCCAAGTTAGTGAGTTCCCTGATCGAACATACAGTGACTGATCTCTCACCCGCTCAGATATCAGATCTGGCTTGTTTGCTGCCTAAGCTAAAATCTGAAAACCTGCAGTTCATCTCGATGACAGTCAGAAATAAGAACAATCCTGAAGGTCTTCTCGTGCCGGATATGGCGGAAATCGCGCGGCTTGGTGGGCCGTCATATGTTTATACGTATGACTCTGAAGCGGTGAAAGCTTTTATTGATCAGTTTGAGAATGACACGTTGGTACCAACCGCTGAGGTTGAAGCAATGGGTTGCCCGGTGCCGCCACCAAAGAATTGATCAGTAAGTCTCGCGCAGATCCAAATCTTTACAGGGGCTGGAAAAGCCCCGCAGGGCGCAACGGGGTGAGGTGTTGACGCCGGTGGTTGGTGCGAGTTTAGCAGACACTGGAAACGCCCTCTTCAGCCTCGCATTGCTCGCCAGCTTCTACTATGGGGAAGCCTTATCGAGTCTGATTCAAATCACTTCCATATTTATCTGGCAGGGCTTTACCTGGCCTACAGTTCCTTATGTTCGGAGAGCAGAATGGCCTGTCTAAGGATAAAAACCATAGACTCTTAAAGCGTGCTATTCATGAGCACGGTTGGTATAATTCAAGCCATGTCATCTTTAATGTTACGTTTGATAACTTTGAACCTGGGGGGAGGGGTCAAAAACTTTATGGGGTCACCTGAGCAGTCGGCGGCAAAGATTGAGGCAATCAACACGCTGATTAATCAGGTCAAGCCGGATTTGTTGGCGTGTCAGGAAATCGCTCAGTATATTGACGCTGATGGAAACATGCACAGCATGGTGGATCAGATTCGCGATGGCAGCGGATTTGACCAAGCTTATTATGGGGAAACACTCTCGATTAAAAAGCACATGCAGATTAAGAAAGATGTGATGATCAGAGCGATTTTTAACGACTGGTGGGACTGGTCGAAGGGAAACGCGTTGTTTACACGTGTTCCTTTTTGTCGATTAAGTGATCCGACAAAAGGGGGAGTTCCGCGCAACGTACCTATTTTTCAACCGATTGTTTACGAGGGGTCGCGCAATACGGACCCACGTTACGTGATATTGAGCCGTCTCAAAACCGCCCCGTACCCGTATGTGTTGAACCTTCATTTGAGCACGCTCACCGGCGAGAGAGGCGAAAACGCCTGGCAGGACGCGATTGACGCGGCGCAGTCCACGCGGCAACAGCAGATGGCCAGAATATTGGGGCTTATCGAAGAGGCGGTGTTGCAGGAGAAAAAGCCCGTGATCATGCTTGGCGACTTCAACGCCCAACCTGATGAATATTGCCTCAAGGGTATGTTGGAGGAGGAAAAAAGTTTTGTGCGCCTGAAGCCTGTTCCTGACCTCGAAACACATGGCAGCGCGGGACAGTTAGATCATATTTTCTTCTCCCCGAGAGAGCGTCTAATCAGTTATAAAGCCCAAGTGGTCGACAACAAACTCACTCGCAGTCTTTCTGATCACTTGCCAGTTGTCGCCGATCTTGAGATTGAATAAATTGCCCATGGCAGGTCATCTTATATGTCAAAAGTAAAATATTTTGGAACTGATGGCATCCGCGGCACCGCAGGTGTCACGCCGATGTCGGCGGATTTTGTTAAACGTCTTGGTTGGGCAGCGGGCAGCGTGTTGAGCCGAGAGGCAGCCGAAAAACCAATCTTTCTGATTGGGCGTGATACTCGAGAGTCGGGGCCGATGCTCAAGGATGCGCTGACAAGCGGTTTGAACGCCGCTGGCGCGGCAGTGATTGATCTTGGCGTGCTTCCGACCCCGGGAATCGCGACACTGACCCATCGAATGAAGGCAACGGCTGGCGCAGTGATCTCGGCATCGCATAATCCGGCGGCTGAAAATGGAATTAAATTCTTCAGCGTATTGGGAATGAAGCTCAGTGAGGATGAGGAAGCAGCGATTGAGGCTTTGATTGATTCAGCCAGCGAAGTGGGAGACGCCGGGGAGCGTCAGACGCAGACGCTGGCGGACGCTGAAGACCGATATGTGGATGACCTGTTGGACGCCCAGCCGAATTTAGATTTGAAAGGATTAAAACTGCTGGTTGATTGCGCTAATGGAGCTTCTTATTCGGTAGCCCCGCGCGTTTTCAGGCAATTGGGAGCAACTGTTATCCCGTTGAATGTGGAACCAGATGGGCTGAACATTAACGAGGAAGCAGGCTCGGAATATACGCGTTCGGCTCCTGAAGCGTTTGCGGGACTGATCAGGCAGCATCACGCGGATGTGGGCATCGCCTTTGATGGGGACGCTGATCGGGTGATTCTGTTTGATGATAAAGGCCGACTGACCGATGGCGATCACATGTTAGCGATTTTGGCTGACGATTATCACCGTCACGGGCGGCTGTTGGGGAATGCGCTGGTTACGACGACGATGGCGAATGGGGCGTTGACCGCATATGCCCAGCAACGCGGTTTTAAGATGGTTGAAACACCTGTGGGCGATAAATATGTGACCGAGGCGCTGTTGACGCTGAGCGCTCAGGAAAGCGAGTCCGGAAAAACCGGCGTGGGCGGTGAGCAAAGCGGCCACATTGTTTTGTTGGATGAGCATCATCGCACGGGGGACGGCTTGCGTACGGCGCTGGAGATGCTGCGGATCATTACTCAGGCAAAGCGACCTTTCTCGGAGTTGTTTGATCACATTCAGAAGTTTCCACAACTAATTGCTTCGTGTTATGTGGGCGGCAAGCCACCTCTGGAGAGCTTGCCAGAGCTTTCGAAGGCGCTGGCAAAGTTGGAAGAGAAGCTGCCTGGTTTGGTGCGCAAAAACGCACGTTATTCGGGCACAGAGAACAAGTTTAGACTGATGATCGAAACAGATACGCGCCATCAGCCGGCGGAAGTCGCCGCAGTTGCCTGGGAAGTTTGTGACGTTATTCAACGCGAAACTCATGCCACGGAGGGCGCAAAAATTGAAGTCTTGAATGTGGCAGGTGGCGGCCTGATGCCAAGACCAGAAACTAAATAAGCGGGAGTGTTATGACTAAAGCAAACTTTAACGCAACCTTTGTCGCTCAGTTACCACTGACCTATAATCGTTTGAACCGGGCTGTTTTCAGCGCTGATCGGCCAGACACCTGGCAACCGGCGATCACGGCGATGAGCGCATTTTTGAAGGATGTGGAAACCTGGATGATGGAGAACAGTGACCAGATCGGCAGCGATACGGTGACTTCATCGAGGGTAATCAGCCTGTTATTAACCACGGCGGCGACGGGTACGCAGGGAAGGCTGGAGCTTTATCAGCCGAAGGACGAGGCGGAAAAGGCTTTCAGGGAACAGATTGATCAGGATTACCTGCCGAGTTCTGGGAACATGCGCAGAAAGGCGATCGAACTGGCTCATCTTTACTTAAGCAACCCCGTTTTTGACAGCCTGAGGGAGGCGATCAGTTATGAGATCTTACCGCTGGTGGAGTCGCTGGATGATCATGTGGACCCTGACCGTTTTATGGCGTATCGGGTGATTCAGATCGGCAATATTTATGAACGACTTTATGCACTGAGACTACGCACGAATGCCCCGATTCTATTGGGATTGGCAGGGCGGAAAGGTTTGTTGAGAGAAATCTATGATCGCAAGTACCTGCGTTTCGGTACTTCAGGCGTGCGAGGGCGCTGGGGAAATGACTTTACGGAAACGCGCGCGAGGCAGGTAGTGCAGGCGATCTGTGATTTCATGAACAGCAAGGACGTGCCAGCTTTTGTTGGCGCTGAGAATCTGGCTGGCCGAAAGGTGGTTCTGGGACATGACACGCGCCGCAATTCGGACGTGGTGACAGGCTGGGTGGCTGAAACCGTGCTGGCTAACGGGTTCAGCGTGGAGCTGGCGGATCGTGACGTGCCTACCCCGGCATTGGTGTTTTATGAAACGGATGTTTTGCCGGTAGATGAGGTGGCGGGTCTGATCATCGCCACGGCGAGCCATAACCCGCCGGAATGGCAGGGGATTAAATTTAATCCGCGGCTGGGCTACCCGGCGCCGACGAATGTGACTGATTACATCGCTTTTCGGATTAATGAATTGCAATTGGCTGATGAGGCGGGCGGCAGCTCAAATATTGAAGCGGCACGAAGCCGCGGATTGGTGAATGGCTTTGACCCGTTGAACGATTACATAACCTGGATCAAGAATAATGGGAATGGCAACGCGCGCATCCCAATTGATTTCGATCGTATTCGCCGCTTTTTCGCTGATAAACATGTGGTTGTGGATGAGATGCATGGGGCGGGCCGCGGGTATCTGACGCGACTGTTGGGCGAAGCCGGGGTGAGGCATACTGTTTTGCACGCTGAAGTGGACCCTGATCTGGGCGGGCAGGATTACGCTAACCCGGAAGAGCCGTTTAATGAGCCTTTGAAGGAGATGGTGGCTAAAACCGGCGCACATTTGGGCATGGGCATGGATACTGACGCGGACCGCTATGGCGTGATTGATAAGGGGGGCGTTTATTTCAGGCCTAATCAGCTTTTGCCGATGCTGACGCGGTATCTGGGGGTGGATCGTGGCCTGACCGGCCGGGTGATCGCCACACAAACGGGGTCACCCTTGTTGGAAGTGTTGGCGGGAATGATTCGGGACAATGATGAGAACAAACCGGCCCCGGGGGTCTTGCCGGGGTATATTGGGCAGCGCATTTACAAGCCGCGTGTGGGGGATATTCAAACCCGTTCGCTCGAGAACGCTTTTATGGTGCCGGTGGGGATTAAATATATCGAAGAGATTCGGCGCATGGACGCGTCATATCGCAGCCTGAAGGCGCTGCCGGAGAATTGGCGAGATCAAATTTTGATCGGTGGAGAAGAATCGTCAGGGTTGACCACACGCGGTCATGTCACTGACAAGGATGGCCCCTGGGCGAACCTGCTGGTGATGGACATGTTGGCATATTATGGCACCCGCGCCGAAAATCCGCTGACTACGCTGCAGGAGATTTGGGATGATACGGTGAAGCTGCCCGGATTGTGGGAGAGTTTTGGCACGTCGACTGACCCATCTTCACGGGCGGGACGGGCGGACGTTGACGCGCCCCTGGACGCGAAAGAAGGGTTTATTGATCATTACCTTGACCTAGCGTTAAATTATCCTGATGAAGAGATTAGAGTCGCTGGATTGAAAGTGGAATATCTGGGCGGCATCAGGTATGAACTGGTGGAGATGCAACTGGTGGATGAGGAAGGCGACAATCATCATTACCTGCGCACGCGAGCCTCCGGCACTGAACCGATCAATCGGATTTACATTGAGTCGAGCAACCTCGAAACTGGCCAACGGATGATGAAGGAAGCGCTTGGGCAATTGGAACGACTGACGATTGAGAGCTTGAAACGGGCACATTCGACCTGGCATCTGGCAGACATGCTGACGCAGACAACGCTTTCACCCCAGCTGTTGAACGTGGTCAGAACACTGTTGGTTGAGAAGGGTTGGCAGGTGGAAGGGCTGAGCGAAAGTCTTGAGAAACTAATGTTCGTTCTCGAGAAACGCAACCGCAAAGTCGCTGCCGCCTGGCTGAAAGCGCTGGCTTAATAAGATAAAAGTCTATTTTGAATCGGGTTTTAAATTTATGTATTTCAGGCAAAAATCGGTTAAAATGCATTGCATTAACAAGTGACTTGACTGGTTTGCCGGCTTGTCATTATGAATTATCTATATAAATGAACAGTTGAGGAACTTGAAGATGAAGATTGTTACTGATAGTGGCGCTGACCTTTCGTTGGAAGAATGTGAAGAGCTTGGAGTGACCATGCTGCCTCTGAAGGTTGAGGTGGATGGCGTCTCGTATCAAAGCGGCGTGGATATAACTCCCGAGCGATTCTATGATCTGATGGATGCCGCACAGAGCATGCCGAAGACGTCGACGCCCTCGGTGGGAGAATTTGTTGAGGTATATACCCGCCTGGCTAAGGAAGACGCTGAGATTCTTTCCATTCATATTTCGACTGGATTGAGTGGTACATATAATGCCGCGCTGAATGCTTCCAAAATTGTCAAGGAGGCAGATGTGACTTTGATTGACACGAAAACGCTGTCGGCTGGGATTGCCTGGCAGGTGAGAGCGGCGGTGGAGATGATCAAAGCGGGTTTGTCCAAAGCGGTCATTGTGGAAAGATTGCAGCAGATTCAGGACGCAGTAATGACGCATTTCACTTTGCCTGATTTGAAGTATTTGATCGCGGGTGGACGCATCAGCCACTTGAAAGGGCTGTTGGCTTCTTTGTTGGGCATCAAGCCTGTGATTGAGGTCGATAAAATTGATGGCAAGTATTATGACAGAGGCAAGAAGCGTTCGTTCTTGAAGGCCATCTATGATATTCCGCAACAAATTCTGAAACGTATTCCCGCAGGTACGGTTATCAAGGCACAGATCTGTTCGGCGGATAATCCGAAGGGCGCTCAATTGTTAAAGCAAGCCATGGAAGAAGTTTTTAAATGTGAGTGGCTGCCAACAGTCAAGCTGGGCACAGCGCTTGGCGCTCACACTGGCAGGGGCCTCGTGGGCGTGATCTGCGCCGCGAAACAGGACATGCCCAGTCTTTCATAAGCTCGATTTTTTCGCAGTGAATTTACCCCCTGCCGTTCGGCAGGGGGCAGCACTACTCTGGAGGATGTTCCTATGCTTTTTACCAAAGTTCACCTGCGATTGCCCTGACTTTTGGTGAGCCTTTCCCATCTTTCAATGGTTTAAGCATGTTAAAATCTATTTCATGTCAGCGAAGAAAAACCCTGTTGGCGTCTATGACTCTGGTGTAGGTGGTTTATCCGTCCTGCGTGAGATCAACCGGCTCTTGCCAAACGAGAACTTAATTTATTTCGGCGATCAGGCCAAGGTGCCCTATGGCGGCCGACCAATTGACGAACTCAGATCCCTCGCTGAGGGCGTCACGCGTTTCCTGCTTAAACAGAACTGCAAGTCGATTGTCATCGCCTGCAACACCGCCTCTGCTGCCGCGCTCAAATATCTTCGCGCGCTCTATCCCGGGCTTCCTTTTGTCGGCATGGAACCAGCGGTCAAACCCGCCGCTGAGTTGACCAGATCGGGCAAAGTTGGCGTGTTAGCCACTCCTTCCACCTTCGCGGGCACGCTTTACGCTTCTGTCGTTGAGCGCTTTGCCCACGACGTCGAGGTTTTTCAGCATACCTGCCCTGGCTTGGTTTCCCAGATTGAAAGAGGATACCTCGACACGCCTAAAACCCGCCAAATTCTCGAAACAGCTATTCAGCCGATGCTCGAGTCGGGCGTAGATACCCTCGTCATGGGATGCACCCATTATCCTTTTGTCATTCCAACTATCGAAAAGATCACTCATCGCCTGGCGCGAGTCATCGACCCTGCCCCCGCGGTTGCCCGACAGTTAAAACGCGTTCTCGAACAAGCGGACCTGCTCAATCCGGAGGTCAAGGCCGGGAATCTTACCTTCTACACCAGTGGCGATTCTCATAAATTTGCCCAACGCATCGCGCAATTGATTAGAATAGATGTCATCCCCAATCAGGTGCGCTGGGTTGAGCAAGATTTGAAACAGATTGAAAGGACTCTCAGATGAACATTCCATCGATTATCAATCGTCGCAGTATTCGAAAATTTCAGAACACCCCCATCGAGGATGAAAAACTCCACGCTGTACTTGAAGCCGCTCGCTGGGCGCCTTCCGGAAACAATAAACAGCCCGCCCGTTTCATCGTCGTCAAATCAGAGGAAATTCGTCATGCCCTCTGTCAGGCAGATCATAATCAGACATGGATGATGACCGCGCCAGTTTTCATCGTAGCCGTCGCTGACATGACGGCGAGAGTCAGCGCCGATAAAAGCCACCCAATCGATGAACAAAGCCCCGATTGGGAATTGAAACGCGTCATTCGTGACACGGCTGTTGCCATTGGCTACCTCCTCCTCGAAGCCGTCAACCAGGGCCTCGGCACGTGTTGGACGGGGTTTTACACCCAATCAGATGTCCGTCCAATTTTAGGCTTGCCTGAGGACAAATTTGTAGTCGGCATCATTCCCATCGGCTATCCCGCCGAGAACCCCGAGCCGCGCAGTCGCAGGCCGCTCAACGAGCTCGTGCGCTACGAAAAGTGGTAATCGCCAATTCATCAGGGCATTAAACCGGAACCGTTTTGGGCAGCTTCATCCCTGATGAGCTAAAGCCATCAAAAAAGCCGCCTGGCTGGTGATTTCCTTCATCTGATTCGTGCGCAGCATCTCCTCCAGCCTCTCACGGCTCAATAAAACCAGCTTATGCTCCTCGAGGTCATTTTCATCTGCCGCGCGCACCTTCCTCGCCCCTCTCGCCAGGTAGTACCAACCCACGCCATTACCCCGATTGAGGTCAGTTCTGAAGCTTCCTAAAAATTGCCATTCTTCAGCCTCATATCCCGTTTCTTCCAAGAGCTCGCGTTTCGCTGTCGTCAGCGGCTCTTCTCCCGGGTCAATGTGGCCACCCGGCGGAGAAAAAGCTTCGCCGTCCGTCCCGTAATGTGTCTCATTCAGCGCCAGATAACATCCCTCCGCGTCAATTGCCACGATGATCGCGTAATCCGGTGTGTCAACCCAGGTCCAGTCCCCAATCACCACCCCTTTTGGCGTCTCCACAGTGTGCTCCTCGACCACCAGAAACGGCGATCGATCCAATAACACTCTGCGCGCCAGCGTTTTCCACGTTTTCATCGCCCTTTTCCTCAATCCGCTGTCTCTACCCCAAAATCCTCAGGGCTAACAGCTATTCCTTCAAACGCCTCAAAGCTGAGGTCGCTCATCTTCAATCCCAGCCTTTCTTTCAGCTGCTCAAACATCACTATGTACGAACTCGGGATCCCTTTCTCCCAGCGCAATCCCAATTTCTTTGCCACGTCATGGATCTGGCTGGCCGAAGGCCCCTCCAATTCAGTAAAAGCGCCATAAGGCATTTCATCAATTGAGACCGTCACTCCATCCAGCGTGAAGGTCTCGCGATATTTCTCATAAACCGTGAAAACTTCATAGCCCAGCGCCTCCAAAACGCGCCGCATCACCTCAAAGTCCGCCACTTCTGTTTCCAATTCGGTGCGCACGAGCACGTCATTTTCAAGGTGCCCATCCCGCTTATAAGTGATTCGTGCGCGCCTGTCCTTGCGCAGTCGCAACACCTGCCCACTTTGCGTCAACGTTTTTCCGGCAGTGTCAAAACGCAGGTTCAGTTCGAACACCCGCTTATCCACCAGTTCCGCAGCCTGTTTAATCAGCCTTTGACGATAACCGATCGGATCACCCAACAAGAATTTGATCTCAATCTCCTTGTCCATGCTCCTCCTTCACAGTGGGTTTGATTGTGAACGCCACCATCAGCGCCACCCATAACAGGTGCGCTCCGATCATAAACAAAATATTTCCGCCCCGCTGTTCCTTCGCCCACAAGCCCAGCCGCTCAATCCAATAAGCGAGAATATTCAAAATCACTGCCGCCCACGGTAAGAGCTTCCCCGCGGCGGTACTCATCCGCATGCCCGCCAGCCCCATCAGGCTGATTAGCGCCTGAAACGTTCCCAATCCCACCAAAAGATTTAAGCTTGCCTGTGTCAACCCGCCGTCCAGAAAAACTTGCCAATTAACCATCGTCCCATACACTCGCAGGACTCCCGCGGCCATACTGAACAACAAAACCACACCTGCCAGACCCGCCCAAACCGAGTCCTGCGGGCGTCGGGGATAAGCTTTACGCATCTTTGCTCCCCACCCCATCGGTCAGAATGCCCAGCCTGCCCAGCTCATCCTGCACGCGCTTCTCACCGCCCGGCTTGACAACGACCGTCGCCGGCCCAAGCGCCGCACCTAAGAACTTATTGGCCGGCGAATCCCTCAGCGACTTAAGCAGTTCCGCATCGCCAAGGTGCAGCACCAATGGCCTGTCCAACCATGCCTCCTGCCCCTTCTCCTCCCAGCGCGAAATCGCCTGCGTCAGCGCGGGGTTTGACTTGCCATACTTCCGCAATAAAGCCAATAAATGACGTGTCAACAGTCCTTGAGACCGCGCCTCTTTGAGAGAAGCCGGCGTCAGCCGGTAGCTATAGCGTTTCATGCTGAAATCGAGCCATTCTCCAAATCTTGATAATTGATAGCGTGCTATGCGTGGCGCGCGATGGCTCATTTCAAGCACCCCACTCGATGAGACAGCAATCTTTTCCTTTTCTTCTTCGAGCTCAGGGAGCGCGAATTGATTAATCAATGCGTCAAACAAATGCGATGGGCGCAGAAACACAGTCTCGCCACCATGTGCCGCTCGTCCCTCATCCAACAGCCCCAGCCAGCGCATTGGTCCGAGCAGCAAAAAGCGCAGGTAAACACCTTCCACCGCCGGCCAGCTGGCTGTCCCTCTCAACAGGCCGCCATCAGGGCTGTTAGAGGCGATAATCCAATTGTCATACGCTGCGCCCTGCCTCAGAAAATCAGGGTGAGCGCTGGCAATATGCTCAATAAAAACGTCCAGGCTGAACCATTCATTAGCCTTAATCTGGTTGATCAGCTCCAACACGAATCGACGGGGTTTTAAGGAGTTATTCGTCCAGGTTCCTTCGCATCTGAATTCAGGGATCAACCTCAACTCATTAAATTTCGTGCTTTTTCGCCAATTTTCCACCAGCCATGGCAGAGCCTGAGCTCTTGGTTGTTCCAAAAACCCCTTGGCAAGCACGGCAGGCTGACTGGTCTTGGGGTCAATCAGCCCGATCGCTTCAGCCAGCTTCACCAACAACTCCGCATGCTCAAATGGCATGCGTTTTAACAATCCCCCTCTGTCTGGCCGCCGCAAAGCTGAAAGCAACACACATAATTCATCCAGCACCTTGTCCGAACCCGCCTCAACCAGCACCACCATCTGGTTCAATGCGGTAGGCAAAGAATTTTGAGTTTCCTTCGTGTCATCCGGGTCAACCTTCACCGCGTGCATAAATTCTTCCGGCAAAAACGCCATTTCCAGGTGTCCGTCAGCGGTTTGATAGAAGATTCGGCCGATCAACCCGCGGTACCAGAGCAGCTCCGTAATCGACGCAGGAAAAATTCCCGGCTTTTCACGTTCCTGCTTCGCCGGCCCCATTGGCCTCAGTTCGCCAAACTGGCGCGTGAAAGTCGTCCACGGCAAAACCCCCTCTGCCACTCTCAAAGCCTGCAGCGCCTTATGCGCTGCTTTCGGCAGGCTCTCGATGACTTCTCGAATGATACCGGAGGTAAGGATGGCGTCTTCAAGTTTTAACGAGTACGACCGCGCGTCCTTGCCGCTGATTTCCAACCCCCAGTGTGAGGCTACTCCACGCAGGAACGCCATATCTCGGTTGTAAAGGCACGCGTTTAAGTCAGCCATGATCGAGAAAAGTATACAACATTTCCCCCTCAAACCGTGCTTACTCGATTTTTATCGAGCGCACTCCCTCTATGTGCGAAATTGTCTCAACCAGTTTTTCAAGTCTTTCACCCTTCGGGATTTTGGCGATGCTCTCAAGCCTCAACTGGTCGTTCTTCAGGCTGTGTCTGATACCAAAGGTTCTGATTTGTTCCGCCGATTCCGCTATCGCTTTGCGAACCTGCCGCAAGGTTGACCCGGAATCCCTGATCTCGATCACGATACTGTGCATGCTGACACTTCGGATAAACCGATTTTCGATGATATTGACTACCGTCAGCGTCACCAGCATCATCACCGTTGTGACAATGCCGATCAGATAATAGCCATAACCAACCGCCAGGCCAACCACAGCCATCGTCCACAAGCTGGTGGCAGTTGTCAGGCCCTTGATGTTCAAGCCATATCTTAAGATCGCCCCAGCGCCCAAGAAGCCAATGCCTGAGATTACCTGAGCGGCTAACCTGGTTGGGTCAGTATTATGAATCGCAGAAATATTAACCGACAGCACCATTGCCAGACAAGCCCCCAATGTCAGGATCATATGCGTGCGCAGACCTGCCGGTTGCGAGTCCCGTTCGCGTTCATAGCCAACCAGTGCGCCAAGCACTAACGAGACTGCTAATCTGATGATGATGTCTTTCTCAGCTATCACGGTATGTCCCATTCCTCAAATTTGAAGGTTAATGTTTGATTAAGAAGTCTTCCTATTCTAACACAACCAGCCTTCTTCATGATTTGGCACGCTTAACCAAACGCCCCCTGCCCAACGGTCAGATTTAGGTTGGGTAGGGCGCCCCAGCGCCTTCACCGACTATCGAATTCTCGGAGCGCAACCCAACACATTTGATGGTTGACATAGACTTCGCAGACTCAACAAACCACCCTCTTCAGTCTCGCTGGCTCGTCAGCTTCTCTCATGGAGAAGCCTCGTTGAGCCCTCGCCTTGAAGTGGTAAAAGCTTTTAGAGGTGTAATGCGCTGCCAAAAATGACTATCAAATCAAAATTTTTGAGTAAAAAATCAGACAAAATTGAAAATCTTGCATTTTATTTAGCTAAGTCACTCATTTAGATGCGATTGCCCTGCCTGCCGCCCGGTTTGTCAAGGCAAGATAGAGATGTCCTACTCACAAGCTGGCCTCCTCACAAGATGTCCTACCACGGTGCTGAGCCAGCAGATGGTAACCACTCCAATCACCGAGCTGGACAGCGATATTATCCAGAAGGATAGGGGGTACGAACCTGATTTTAGCATCTAAATCAGGAGAAGCAGTGACAAGATGCATCCA
>JAAYCN010000125.1 GCA_012729755.1 Chloroflexota bacterium
CAAAAGTCAAAGTCAGGATTTTGCATCCCCACTTTCAGGTCTTTTTTGCCATTATTTTGGGAGTGCACTGCTTTTTACAGGGTAAAACAAGACATTGCCCCCACTTTCAGCGAATTTTTTCTAATTCCAGGCTTTTGGGTCAGCCTCCTCATTGAGTTCTCTTTACTCCAGGGCAATCGCATGTTTTCAGGAGAACCTGCACAAATAATTAAAAAATCTCTTTTTGTTTAGCTTCCTCACGCCTGGCGAAAATGAATATTGGTTTTGAATGGTAAAAGAAATAGAACGGCCAAAACATTTTGTTCGCGCGAACTGACCGATGAAGCAGGGTGCCCATCACTATACTAAACTGAAATAATCGCTTTTATTTAGGCTAAGTCCTTCGTTTAGACGCAATTGTCCTGGAACGTTGAGGCAAAAGACTTGCAATCCTTCTAAAATCTGCTAAACTATAACAAGTTGTGAATGGAATACTTTTCAATGCGAAAAGTGGGCAGGACCCCACTTTTTTTGTTGAAAGGCATGTTTTTTTAGTTTTGTTGGAGTAGAAGGAAAGATGAAAAGTGAGTTCGCGTTAGCGTTCAATGAGGTGCTCGAAGAGAAAGGCCTTCCGCGTGATACGATCATAGCCGCGATTGAAGCGGCAATGGTCTCGGCTTACCGCAAATCAATTGGCGCGTCTGCCGCTCAGGACGTGCAGGTGAAGATTGATCTCGACAGAGGAATGGTCACAGTATTCGCCGAAAAAGAGGTGGTCGAGGGTGAAGTATTTGACAATCGCACTGAGGTCGAACTCAGCCAAGCCCGTCTGGTAAATCCGGAAGCGCAGGTTGGCGACCTGATTATGGTCGATTCAACGCCGGAGAACTTCGGCAGGTTAGCCGCGCAGACCGCTCGCCAGGGCATCCAACAAAAGATCCGCGACGCTGAAAAAGCCGCGCAATTTGAGTTCTTCGGCCGCCAGGTCGGCGAAATTATTTCCGGCGTGGTTCAAGCGGTGAACTCACGCCAGGCAACGATTGGCCTTGATCTCAAAGCCGAAGGTACCATGCTGCGCAAAGAAATGATCCCGGGGGAACGCTTCAGACTGCATGATCGCATCCGCGCGTATGTCAGTGAAGTGAAAGACAGCCCAAAAGGCCTGCAGATCATGCTCTCGCGCGGCCATCGCAACTTCCTGCGCCGACTTCTTGAAAATGAAGTGCCTGAAATTTTTCACGGCATTGTTGAAATCCGTTCTATCGCCCGCGAGCCAGGCCAACGCGCTAAAGTGGCTGTGTCGGCTACCCAAATGGGCATTGACCCGGTTGGGGCATGTGTGGGTCAGCGCGGCGTGCGCATTCAAGCGATCGTCCGCGAATTGCATGATGAGAAAATTGATGTAATCGAATGGAGCCAGGACGCCGCTGTTTATATCAGCAAGGCAATCAGCCCGGCGCGGGTTTCAGGCGTTTATTTGAATCACGGCAGCGGTGATAATAAAACCGCTATGGTGGTCGTGCCGGAAGACCAGCTCAGTTTAGCGATCGGCCGTGAAGGGCAAAACGCGCGGTTGGCAGCGAAGCTGACCGGTTGGAGAATTGATATTATGAGCGTGACTGAAGCGGCCGCCAAAGCATTGGTCAGTCTAAAGGAAGACCCCAAGTTGACCGAGCTGGCCGAACAGGAAGCAGAAACCATACAGACGGTTCAGGAACTGTTAGCGAAGAAAGAAGAAGGGCGGGTGCTTTCAATTGATGACACGACTTTGTTGGCGCGTTTTGTGGATCGAGTAGAAAAACGCGGTGAGGCAGATCGTAAGGCCGTTGAAGATGCAGCTCAGGCGCGCATTAAGGCGATCCGCGAAAGCATTGATCCCCGAGCTTTCGAACTCCCCCTGTCAGAAATGCCTGAGCTCAGCGAGCACGTTCAGGGTTTGGTGGCTGCTGCTGGCATAACCAATTTTGGCGAGCTCATCCTGCAATCGAAAGTGGACGCGGATAAAATCCTTTCTTATGAAGGGATCGGCCCGAAGATCCATCACGACCTGATGGCTTTGGTCGAGAATTACAAATTCCCTGAGCCTGAAGCGCCAATCGCTGAGGCGGTGGAAGAAGCTGAACCCGAGATTGAAGAACCGGTGGGTGTTGAAGAACCTGAAGTGATTGAAGAGGTTGCTGAAGAAGAATCTGTGATGGCTGAACCTGAGGTCGAAGAAGTCACTGATCTCGAAGCGGAAGAAGAAAAGAGTTTTGAAGAACTCTTTAATATGGAATCCTTGCAGCGATCGAGTGAGCCGCAGCCAATGATGACTGAGGAAGAAGAAATGGCAATGGGTCTGCCCAGCAGGAAGGGCAAACAAGGCAAGGGAAAGAAAAAGAAGGGTTACACGGTTGAATACGACCCTGACCGTGATACTGATATTGTTCGCCGCAAGCATAAGGGCGAAGATGATTGGGAAGATTGGTAAGATAGTCGCTAACAAAGGGCAAAGGTGACCGGCAAGCGGAAAATGAAACCCAAGCATATCCCTCAACGCACTTGCGTAGGCTGTCGGGAAGTGTTGCCGAAACGCAACCTAATCCGCATCGTACGAGGTGAGCAGGGTGTAGCAATAGACCCTACCCGAAAAGCAGCCGGGCGGGGAGCATATCTGCATGATGTGCGCGAATGCTGGGTGAAAGCGCTGAAAGGGCCACTGGCAAGCGCCCTGAGAACGACGATAAATGAAGAAGATAGAAAAACTTTGACAGCTTTTATGGACAGCCTGGCTGACCCTCAACCCGAAAAGGTCAGCGGTTCAGCCGGCGCTGATCTGACAGAGGGACCGATGAACTAATCGTTTTCGGACTAGCTCTGCAGGAAAAAAGAAACCGTCCGAAAGGGCGGGGGAATCTGCCGGTCAAAGACAAAGTGAAGTTTTGGAGGTAGAAAATGGGTACAGAGACAAAGAAAACGATCCAATTCCCATACAGCTTAACCGTAAGAGATTTAGCGGCTAAGTTGGGCACAAGCGCAGTGCAGGTAATCAAAATATTGATGGCGAATGGTGTGATGGCCAGCATCAACCAAACCGTTGACTTCGATACTGCTTCGGTGGTCGCAGCTGAGCTCGGTTTTGAGCCGCAGCTTGAGCAGGAAGAAGAAGTGGTTGAAGAAGTCGGTGAACTGCCTTTATGGCGCCAATTAATCGCCGGCGAGAGTGAAGCATCGCTCGAGAATCGGCCCCCCATCGTCACCATCTTGGGCCATGTCGACCACGGCAAGACTACCCTGTTGGACGCAATCCGGCATACGGATGTCGCCGGAGGCGAGGTGGGCGGGATCACACAGCATATTGGCGCTTATCAGGTGACCCATAAGGAAAAGTTAATCACCTTTTTGGATACCCCCGGTCATGCGGCGTTTTCATCGATGCGCGCGCGCGGCGCACAAGGCGCAGATATTGTGATTTTGGTTGTCGCGGCGGACGACGGCGTGCAGCCTCAGACCCGCGAAGCAGCCAACCACGCCAAGGCGGCACAGGTGCCGATTGTGGTGGCTTTAAATAAGATTGATAAAACGGATGCCAACCTTGACCGTGTCAAACGCCAGTTGGCGGATATCGGCTTGCAGCCTGACGAATGGGAGGGAAACACCTTCGTCGTGCCAGTCAGCGCCAAGGCAAAAAAAGGTTTGGACGACCTGCTCGAAACCGTTATTCTTGTGGCTGACAACCTGACCATTAAAGCCAACCCGAAGGGAAAATGCATTGGCACTGTGGTGGAAGCCAGCCTGGATAAGACCACTGGGCCCATGGCCACCTTATTGGTGCAGAATGGCACGCTTAAAGTAGGCGATATTGTGATCGCCGGCGAAGGTTATGGCAGGATCAAAGCCATGTTTGACCAACGGCGCAAGCGTGTTTCGAAAGCGCTGCCCTCGACACCAGTGAGGATTATGGGCCTGAACGCTCTGCCTGAAGCGGGCGACCTGTTCCAGGTGGCGGCAAACGAGAAGGAAGCCCGGTCAATTGTCGCGGAACGAAAAGCGGAACGGGAAGCCAAACGCAGCAACAAGCGCGCTACGCTTGAAGAACTCTTCAGCCGTGTCAAGGCTGGCGAAGCGAAGGAACTGCGCCTGATCTTGAAAGCGGATGTGCAGGGCTCGCTTGAGCCAATTGTCAATTCGCTGGAAGAACTTGGCAAGAAGGAAAAAGACATCACCATCAAAGTTTTGCATGCTGAACCAGGCAGCATCACCGAGAGCGATGTGATGTTGGCGGCGGCTTCAAACGCGATTGTGATGGGTTTTGATGTTGATATAGACCAGGGAGGTCGGCGAGCAGCTGAAGCCGAAGGCGTGTCCATCCGCATCTACAACATTATTTATCGTCTGCTCGAAGATGTTGAAAAGGCGCTTAAAGGCATGCTTGAACCTGAATTGGTCGAGAAAGTTATCGGCAAGGCAAACGTTCTAGCGACTTTCAAGGTCTCAAAAGGCGGCATTGCCGCTGGATGCCGGGTTGTTTCAGGCGAAATTCGCCGCAATGCCCAAGTGAAGGTGGTCCGTGCCGGCGAGGTTGTGTTTAGCGGTGATATTCTTTCGATTAAACGCGAAAAAGATGAAGTACGCGATGTTCGCGAGGGTATGGAATGCGGCATCACGGTTCGGAATTACGAAGCTTTTGAGATTGGAGACGTGATCGAAAGCTTCGTAATGGAGAAGTTTGGCGGGTAGTTAACGCAGCTAATAGAGGAGGTAAACATGCCTTCACCGTTGAGAATGAAACGGATCAATGACCGCTTCAAAGAAGTGCTGTCTTTGGTCTTTTTAACAAAAATGGAAGACCCGCGCCTGGCGGATGTGAGCGTAACCGATGTGAAAGTGGATCGTGAATTGGATTACGCAAACATCTATGTCTCGGCTTTGGGCGGGGCGGAACGTTCCCGCGAAGTAATCGAAGCGTTAAATCACGCGCGGGGCTTTTTGAAATATGAATTAGCAAACGAAATTGACCTGAGGGTGATGCCTAAATTGCGCTTCTTCTGGGACCCAACCCCAGAACGGGCCGACCGAATCGACACTTTGTTGGCGCAGATTCGGGGAGACGCCTCAATGAATGAAAGAGGGGACGATCAGTCTAAAAATGATTATCAAGGAGCGGTTGATGACAACGCTTGATGAGCAGGTCCTGCATGCGATAAACACAAACAACAGCTTTGTAATTGTTTCGCACATCCGGCCTGATGGCGACGCGATTGGTTCAGCGCTTGGCCTGGCGCACAGCCTGCGCCTGGCGGGCAAGACGGCAGAGGTCGTGCTGGAAGATGGCGTAGCTGAAAAATACATGAGTCTGACTGGCGCGGATTCGGTTGGAAGGAAAATCGAATCTGATTATGATTATTTGATCGTTGTTGACTGCAGCGACGCAATGCGCACGGGCAACGCGCTGAGAGGGGCAACGCCAGACCTGGTGATTGACCACCATAAAACCAACCTGAACTTTGGCAAACTCAACTTGGTCGAGAGCGAAACAGAAGCAACCGCGCTGGTGCTCGCCCAACACATGCCGTTGTGGGGATTGACGATCGATAAGGAGGCAGCCAGCGCTTTGTTGACCGGTATTCTGGCGGATACGATCGGCTTTCGTACCAGCAACGTTACCGCAGAGGCGCTGCGCGTGAGCGCTGAATTGATGGACAAAGGCGCAAACCTGCATCAGGTGTATTATCAGACCCTCGTGACGCGGTCAATCGCTGAAACGAGATATTGGGCTCAAGGTCTGGGCAAAATGCGCTTTGAAGAGGGCTTGTTGTGGTCAGAACTGACTCTTGAAGATCGGGCCAGGGCGGGCTACTTCGAAAATGATGACGCTGACTTGGTGAACACCTTATCCTCAATCTCAGATGTGCTAATATGTGTGTTGTTCGTGCAGCAAAACGATGAGCGTGTTAAAATTAGCTGGCGATCGGTTGCTGGCATTGATGTTTCTGTGTTGGCTTTTCAGTTCGGGGGTGGAGGCCATGCCGCAGCGGCTGGCGCGGACGTCTCAGGTAGTATGGATGCTGTTCGTGAGTTGGTTTTAAATCGAACGAAAGCTTATCTAAACGAAAAACGTCCAACATTAATTTAGTGGAGTTAACATGTCAAACTTTATCCCCCATGATCGTGCGGAAGTTAATAATTCCGTGTCAGGCATACTGGTCATCGATAAACCAGTTGGAATGACTTCTCATGATGTCGTACAGGCTGTGCGCAATGGTACACACCTGCGCCGTGCCGGTCATACGGGCACGCTTGACCCGCGTGCTTCCGGTGTGTTGGTTCTGTTGCTCGGGCCCGCGGTAAGATTGAGCGAATATGTTTCGACGTCAACGAAGCGATACCAGGCAACCCTGCAGCTTGGGTTTACAACCGCGACTTATGACCTTGAAGGTGAAGTAATGGGGCGTTCACCGGTGAATATCACTTATGAAGAATTTGAAGAGGCGCTGAAGGATTTCGTCGGTGAATTTGAACAAAAACCTCCCGCCTATTCGGCTATCAAAATCGGCGGCAAGAAAGCTTATGATCTGGCGCGGAAAGGCGAAGAAGTTGACCTTGATCCTCGGATGATTAGTGTCACCAGCATTGACCTGCTGGATTGGAACCCGCCAGAAGCGATGATTGACGTAGAGTGCTCTTCCGGCACTTACATCCGGTCGCTGGTATATGATTTGGGCGAAAAATTAGGATGCGGCGCGACATTGACCGCGCTCAGACGCACCCGCAACGGCCAATTCACCATGCGTGAGGCAATCCCGCTGCGAAAATTGCAGGAAGCCTTTGTCAACGGCGACTGGTACAAATATTTGATTCCAGCTGCTGAAGCTTTGAGCGACTGGTATACCATCGAACTTGACGAAGAAGCGCTTGACGAAGTCAGACATGGCCACCGCATTCCAGCCGCTGAAGTCGTTGAAAGTGGTAAATGGGCGCGTGCTATCAGCCAGGATTCAGAGCTGGTGGCTTTGATGCAATATGATGATGATACTCATGAGTGGCAGCCACGCAAAGTTTTCTTTCAATAACCTGAGGCGAATTTGACATTTTATCGTGAAGGATGGCCTCTGAGCGATAAGCCAGTTTGGATGACCGTTGGCAACTTTGATGGCTTTCATCGTGGTCATAGAAAATCGGTAGAACAGCTGAAACATGACGCAAAGGAAGCCGGAGTCGCCTCAGTTATTCTTACTTTTTGGCCACATCCTCAGGTTTACCTGCAAAATATCATTACCCCTTTTTATCTTTCGACGCTGGCTGAAAAAAAGGCTGAACTGACCAATACCAGAGTGGATCAGGTTGCGATTTTGAAATTCGATGATGACCTGGCATCTTTATACGCGGAAGGCTTTTTCGCGGAACTTTCCCGACATATCGATTTGAAAGGCCTGGTGGTGGGCGAGAATTTCGCCTTGGGCAAAGATCGCAGCGGTTCGATGGATGTGATTAAACGCATTTGCGACCGCAAAAAAATCGAATTAAAAATCGTCGAGTCTGAGCTAAGCGATGGATTGCCGATTTCATCGGGGCGCATCCGCAAAGCTTTGGGAGCGGGGGATGTAGAAACCGCGGAAAAATTTCTGGGCAGGCCCTATTCACTGACCGGCAGGATCACCCAGGGCATGCACCGCGGTTCAAAACTGGGTTTCCCTACGGCGAATCAAATGCCTGACCCGATGAAGCTGCTCCCGAAATGGGGGGTCTACGCGACCCTGGCGAGTTTTGATGGCAAAACGCGCATTGGGGCAACCAGTGTGGGAGTGAGGCCCACCTTTGAGGATACTAAGATTCCAAATATCGAGACCTTATTGCTCGATTTTGATGGTAATATCTACAATGAAGAATTGAAAGTAGCCTTCAAGCGCTACCTGCGCGCAGAGAAAAAATTTGACACCACTGAGGACCTGATCAGGCAGATCCAATTGGACGCCAAACAGGCCAGAAAGCTGCTAACTAATGAGCCATCTCCGTAGAATTTATCGATTATCCCCCAGCCAGTTTAGCGCCGAGACGATCGCGGTCACTTTCGCCAAGACCTCACGTTCACCTGAGCCCTTTGACGTAATTGCTTCTGAACTGAATGAGGAGGCATCGTCGAAATTCAGCGAAAAGTGGATTGTTGGTTATGGCCATTCGAGTGTGGCTGAGCACGCTGTCTTGCACCTGGCGCTTGAAAATGTCTCGCGCCTGGCGATTGAAACTATCGAAGGCAACCGTCTGGCCTCATATACCGAAAAATCAACCCGATATCAGGAATGGGACCCCAAGGCTTATGTGGTTCCGCCCGAGTTGGAAGGATCTGAATTCTTAGGTGAATACCTCGAGGTCATTGATGATCTTTTCGCAACTTACGCGCGCTCTTTGGAAGCTTTAAAAAGCTGGAGCGAGGCCAACACGCCAAGATTGCAAAATGAGAGTGA
>JAAYCN010000014.1 GCA_012729755.1 Chloroflexota bacterium
AGGATTTTAGAAGACAACTGAGAAGACACAATCAGCGCTCTAATCATATACCGATGCGTCCATTGAAGTTCTTATCACCTGTTCAATTTTTATCTCAGACTGTCCAATATGTTTGACAATCCTACACAGAAAAGCGCATTATGAAAGCGCATTAGGCCCAGGGCGATCGTATCATATTTTCAGTGTAGGGTGATTGTTGTGGTGAACGCGCTTATGCCCTCCATGGAACAGCGGCGAGCTAACACTTGAAGAAAGCAATCAGTTCAGCCTGATCAATTGATTGTTGGTCCCTTGTCAGAAGGTCTTTGACAATGACCTTTCCGGAGGCTTCTTCATCTGGCCCGATTACCAAAGCTTTTGTCAGATTAAGCCTATCCGCGTATTTAAGCTGTTTAGCCAATTTGTCCTCAGTCAGACTCAAGACCACGTTTATTCCAGCCTGGCGCAACTGGCTGGCCACCTCAAGCGATTTCGCCTTCAGGTCTTCATTAAAAACGGTCACAAAAACAGCTTCTTTTTGGCTTAACTGAGAAGGATAAAGTCCATAAGCTTCCAGAACCAGATTAATCACCACATCACCCATCGCAAAACCAACCCCTGGCAAAGGATTGCCGCCGACATCCGCAACCAAATTCGCGTAATGCCCCCCGCCGAGAATGGCTCTGAACTCACCTTTTACATCGTGAGCTTCGAAAACTGTGCCGGTGTAATAATCAAGGCCACGAATAATCTTCGGATCATAAACCACATAGTCTGACACGCCCAAACTCTCAAGCAACCTAAAAAGCTCAGTCAATTCACCGGACTGCTTCCAGAGCGCTTCGTCTTCCAGCACTGACTTGATTTGTCTCAATTGGCTTTGGCTGATCCCCAGTTCGAGCGCTTTTTCTTCCCAGATAGGCAGGGGCAGCTTATCAAGACGATCAATTAATTTTAGAACCGCGGGGGAAATATCTTTCGAGATCGCTAATTGCTCAAAAACATCCTCCATCAGATGGCGGTTATTCACCTTCACTTTCACCACCTCTGAGCCCAGACCAACTAATCTGAAAAAGTTCGCGGCGACCGCGATCAATTCAGCGTCAGCCATCAGGCTGTTGTCGCCGATCAAATCGATATTCCATTGGAAGAACTCCCGCGTGCGCCCTTTTTGCGGCCTCTCATAACGCCAAAATGGCCCAAACGACCACCAGCGCAGAGGGTAAACCAGTTCGTTCTGTTTTTGGGCGACCATTCGGGCTAAAGTTGGCGTCAGTTCCGGCCGCAGCGTGACTGGGTCGCCTCCGCGATCAGGGAAGACAAAAGCCTGTTCCTTAACCAGTTCTTCGCCCGATTTAGCAGCATAAAGCTCCAAAGTCTCAAGACATGGCCCATCATAATGTTCATAGCCAAACAATTGAGAAGCCTGACGGGCTTTTCCGATCAGCCATTGGCGACGAACCATTTCGTTCGGATAGAAATCTCTGGTGCCTTTGATGCTGTGAACAATTTGAGCCATTGATGCCTCACTAAACAAATTGATAGGTTAGTATAACATGCCTGTTATAGGATAAAATTAGGCGAAGGCGTAATAAAAATGAGGTAGGCAAGTATGAAGCTCGCAGATATTATCACCACCGTTGAAGGATCCCTTTTAACCCCCTGCGCCAATCCAGACACAGAAATCTTGGGCGGATTCTCCGGCGATCTGATGAGCGACGTCTTAGCTTCCATTCGCCCCGATTCCGTATTGATAACCGGCCTTTCCAACCCCCAGGTGATACGTACAGCGCTGATTGCGGATGTCAGGCTAATCGTTTTCGCACGCGGTAAACAGCCCAGTCAGGATACGATCAAGTTAGCGGCCGACGAAAAAATGCCTGTCGCGATCTCCAAACTTGGCCTTTATGAAATCGCGGCCAGGCTGTCAGCCTTAGGCTTGCCGAGCTTCGAGATGCCCTTAGATCGCTCCTTCGACACCACCCTCTGAGGGACCCATGACGGAAAGCCCAGTATTTACAGACGCAGAAGCCGCCAAAATCACGCGGGTTGAAGAACTCGCCTATGAACTGGTCATCGATCAGGTGATGACCAAACAGCTCATCACGCTCGACCCTAAAGAAACCATGCATGCAGCCCTTGAAAAATTCAGGGTTAACCACATCTCCGGCGCGCCGGTGGCCAAGGATCGCGATCTGATCGGCATTTTATCAATTGAAGATCTCATCAAAGCTTTGCGCGATGGCCGTGTCGATCGAAGGGTCGACGAATATATGACCACCAGTGTCATCACAGTCCGCAACACCGACCAGGTGGTCGAAGCGCTGAAAACTTTTCGCCAATATCAGGTGGGCAGGCTGCCAGTTCTCGACCCTTCCGGAAACCTTGTCGGCATGCTCACTAAGGGCGATATCTCAGATGGGCTTCTTGCCGCGCTACAGCAGGATTACGAAGCCGAGGAGGTCATTCGCTATCGCGCGTCTCATCTGTTCGAAGATATCAACTCTGACCGCACCAGCCTGATCCTGCGCTACAACGTTAAAAAAGACGATTTTCTCCACGGCGGCAAAGCTTCAAATCATATTAAAAAGGCGCTTTTAAGGTTAGGTGCCACCCCGCAAATCGCGCGCCAATGTGGAATAGCTGTATATGAAGCTGAGATGAACCTGATCATTCATACTTTGCACGGCGGTGAGATCATGGTCGAGATTGAACCCCACAAAATCACCATGGAAACTTCTGATGACGGTCCGGGCATCCCAGACATCGGACAAGCGATGCAGCCAGGCTTCTCAACGGCGACCGAAGAGGTTCGTTCAAAAGGCTTTGGCGCCGGCATGGGGCTGACCAACATCCGCTCGTGCGTGAATGAGATGAAACTCGTCTCCTCGGAAGAAAGCGGCACCAATCTGCTCATGGTCATGCACCTTCCACATCAGGGGCACGAAGGCAAGGCAAACATCACATGAAAATGACTGAAATTGCTGACAAACTGAAATTAATCCCGCTGACCGTCAATGAAGATGTCGACACTCACGACATCCAGTCTGCCTATCAATCAGATTTGCTGAGCTGTGTGATTTGCGCCGCTGGTGATAAATCGATTTGGGTCACACTGATTAACAACATCAACATCGTGGCTGTCGCCAAACTGCTCGATATTCCGGTCATTATTATTACAGAAGGCGCCTTGCCTGACGAAGCAACAATTGACCGAGCGCGCCTCGAGGGCATCAGCGTTTATTCATCGCCCAAGGGCAATTACCAGATTGCGGGCGAATTATGGGAACTTGGCATCACAGAATAAGGGACTTCGGTCAGAGTGGCACACTTTAAAGCAGAACTTCATGTGCATACCGTCTTATCGCCCTGCGCCGGAATTGAAATGATTCCTACGGCGATTGTCGAGGAAGCGCTTTCCAGACAACTGAACCTGATCGCCATAACCGACCACAATGCCAGCGCGAATGTCGGCGCGGTGGTGCAGGCCGCCCAAAACACAGATCTGATCGTCATTCCGGGAATCGAGCTTGAGACCGCCGAAGAAATTCATCTGCTTTGCCTTTTCTCTACTCTTCTCGAATTAGAAAAATTCCAGGATGTGGTTGATCGCAATCTTCCACCCATTCAAAATAACGAAGATTTTTTCGGCAGCCAATTAATTGTCGACGCCGACGGTGACTTTATCCGCAAAGATGAACGGCTGCTTTCCAATGCCACTTATCTCTCAATTGAAGCGGCTATCACGCTTGTTCACAAACTGGGCGGCATCGTAATTCCAGCCCATATCGATCGTGAAGAAAACGGCATCCTCGCCCGATTGGGAACCGTTCCCGCGGAATTACAGTTGAAAACATTGGAATACTCCCGTTATACCTCCCCAGAGAAAATGATTTCCAGCTATCCCGAACTTTCAGACTATCGCCTCATTCAAGGCGGAGACGTTCACTATCCAAACGATTTTCTGGGAAAAGTGGAACTCAGCGCAGTTGATACCCGCATATCCACAATCCTGAAATCTTTGTGCTGAAAGGGATTTCGCTATCGTTTTTGGAATCGTTTTTGAATCGTTTTTGAATCGTTTTTGAAAAAGGTGCTGAGCCAGCAGATGGTAACCACTCCAATCACCGAGCTGGACAGCGATATTATCCAGAAGGATAGGGGGTACGAACCTGATTTTAGCATCTAAATCAGGAGAAGCAGTGACAAGATGCAT
>JAAYCN010000015.1 GCA_012729755.1 Chloroflexota bacterium
AATACAAAATCTGATCTGCGGTTATCATCTGGCAATATTGCGACCTGACAAAGAACGCATGGATAGTTTTTTCCTTGCGAAAACATTGCAGCATGATCAAGTTCACAATCAATTTGTTACAAAAGCAAATGGTGTTACACGTTATGGTTTGACCTTATCGGTGATCAATAACGCCACAATTCCAGTTCCACCTTTAATTGAGCAAGCAGAAATCTCACAAATCCTCTCTACATGGGACCGCGCCATTGAACGGGTACAACAGCTGATCGAGTCCAATCAGCGGCAAAAGAAAGGATTGATGCAAGGGCTGCTGACAGGCAGGCTCCGTTTCCCTGAATTTGGTGAACCTATTGAAGAATTTGGCAATCTCCCAGATGGATGGAAAGCCGTCGAATTCCATGAATGTGCTACACGCTCAAATAAAAAAATCGATCCAGCAACGAATGATTTTAATTTCAGATGCGTTGAACTAGAGCATATATCTCAGGAATCTGGGAAAATCATCGGAGAAACGGAAAGCAAACAACAAACGAGTTCAAAAAACTATTTTCGTCCTGGAAACGTGCTGTTTGGGAAGCTTCGTCCATACCTTCATAAATTTGCATTTTGTGAATTTGAAGGGGTTTGTTCTTCTGAAATCTGGGTGTTGCAGAATAAAAGTAACTGCACTTCTAGGTATTTATTCTATTTGGTTCAAAAGGATACATTTTTATCAGCTTCGATTCAGACAACAGGCACCAAAATGCCCAGATCTGATTGGAATGTTGTAAGAAAGGCAAAATTCGCTCTGCCCACTCTTAATGAGCAAGAACGAATTACTGCATTATTGGATCAAGTTGAACAAAACATTGAATTACTTGAAAGATATATCGTGCGGCTTAATCAGCAGAAAAAAGGTCTGATGCAGAAGCTGCTTAAAGGTGAAATTCGGGTGAAAGTGGATTAGGAGGGAGATTATGATCGTATCCGATAATTTATTATTCAATCAAGCTACTTTAAGTGATGCTTTGAGAGCGCAGCTTGTGTCTGTTACAAAAGAGGTTGATGGACTATCCAAAGATCAATTTCTCGTCAATTCAGACGAGCAGATTATTGAGCATGTATATTCTAAAATGGTGATTGCGCCTTTGGTTATTTATCGCGATCAGATGAGTCTCACCGAACCTCAAGAGAATAGGACGGAACGGCGTGATCCCTTCGGAGATCTAATTAGGTTACCGGTCATTAGAACAGACTTGACGATTCCATACACAGGTGAATCTGATTTATGGAAGTTGCAACCATCGACGTTTACATTCAATCCGCCGAGAGGTGATTATTCTTCACAACGAGGTAATGATCAGACTGGCACATTGCGGTTCAAGATGGAATTTACTCAAGGGGAATATACGAGTGATGCAATAAATCATGAGGTTGAGCGGAATCTAAAATCCATTGATGATTATCTTGGATGGATTAAGCATGATATCGAATCGCATAATCCCCAACTTAAAAATGAAATCAGGCGTCAGGTTGCTCAACGCAGGGAAAGGCTAGGAACAATCCAAAGCGCGTTAAAAACCTTAAATATCCCGATTCAGACACGAGAAGGAGCTCCAGGGCTTTCCCAATTACCCCTACAGCGAAAAATCATTAAACCGTTACCTTCACAAACCAATCACCCGCCAGAATATACGATATCGAACGAAGATTATGAAAATATCCTCAAAATAATTCGGCATGAAGGTTGTTCTTATGAGCGCACGCCAGAACCATTTTCAAAACATGATGAAGAAGAATTACGCGACATTCTTATGGCGCATTTGAACGGCCACTACCACGGATTAGCAAATGGCGAGGTGTTCAGGAAAAAGGGTAAAACTGATATCTGCATTGAATTCGAGAATCGAGCGGCATTTGTCGCGGAATGCAAATTGTGGAAAGGTGACCAAAAACTCTTAGAAGCAGTTAACCAATTGCTTGGTTATTTGACTTGGAGGGATAGTAAAACATCTTTGATTGTTTTCGATAAAGATGTGGCTGGGTTTACGAAAATCCAGGAAAAAATACCTGAAGTGCTGAAACAACACCCTAACTTTGTGAGGGACGAGAAAGGGAAATATTCCGGTGAATGGCAGATGACATTTCGATTCTCGGAAGATCCTGATCGAATGGTTATTGTCCACGTATTTCTATTTAATTTGTATGTCACAGAAAAAGAATGAAGGAATTCGTGATGGATCAAGCTTCTATAGAATTCTCAGAACTCACCCGCTCTCAGCTTCCGGCGCTGCACCTGTTGCAAAACCTGGGCTACACCTACCTACCCCCGCGCGAGGCGCAAGCGCTGCGTGGCGGGCGGGCAGACGCCGTCTTGCTGGAAAGTGTTTTGCTCGACTGGCTGGCCAGGAACAATGAAATCCAATACCACGGTCAACGCTACCCGTTTTCCGAGGCCAACATTCACACCGCTGTGCAGGTGCTCAAAGAGACTCTCTCCATCGGTTTGCTGCGCACCAACGAAAGCATTTTCGATCTGCTCAGCTTGGGAAAGAGCCTGCCGCAATCCGTGAACGGCAATCTCAAGAGCTTCAGCTTGCGCTATATCGATTGGGAACATCCCGAGAAGAATGTTTACCATGTGTCGGAGGAATTTGCTGTCGAACGCCGCGGCAGTCACGAAACGCGCCGACCGGACCTGGTGCTGTTCGTCAACGGTATTCCCTTTGGCGTGATCGAGTGCAAATCGCCCGACCTAAAAGATCCCATTGCTCAGGCGATCTCACAACAGATCCGCAATCAGAAAGAGGATGAAATCCCTGCCCTGTTTCAATATGCCCAGTTGTTGCTGGCAGTCTCCGGCAATGAAGCTAAATACGGCACGGTCGGTACCCCGGCCAAGTTCTGGAGCGTCTGGAAAGAGGAATGCGACGCGTTCGAAAAGAACGTTAAAGCAGTTGTGGATCAGCCGTTGAGCCGCAGCCAGATTCAGTCGCTGTACGACGCCTTCCCGGGTAAGCACCGCATGGAAGCAGTCAACAGCTTGAACCTTCCGCGCGTTGTCACCGCGCAAGATCGAGCCATATACTCGCTTTGCCAGCCAAAACGGCTGCTTGAACTGGCGTATGGCTTTACCCTCTTTGATGCCGGCGAAAAGAAAATCGCCCGCTACCAGCAATACTTCTGCGTGAAGAAGATCATGCGCCGCATCTATGAGCGCGATTCAGAAGGCAGACGATCCGGTGGTGTAGTCTGGCATACCCAGGGTAGTGGCAAATCGCTTACCATGGTCTTCCTGGCAAAAGCCATTGCGCTGCGGCCCGATATCCCGGATCATAAAATCGTGCTGGTCACCGACCGGGTCGACCTGGACGATCAGATCTACAAAACGTTCCACGCCTGCGGTAAAGAGGTAGAACAGGCCCGCACCGGTAAAGACCTGGCGGAAATGCTGCGCGAGAACAAGCAGCGCATCATTACCACCGTGATTGACAAATTCGACGCCGCAGTCGGGCGCCAAAACGCGCGTAACGACAACCCCAACATCTTCGTGCTGGTGGATGAAGGCCACCGTACCCAATACGGCTCCATGCATGCCCGCATGCGCCAGGCGCTCCCCGAAGCCTGTTACATTGGTTTTACCGGAACGCCTGTGATGAAGAAAGACCATGATACCGTCCGGCAATTCGGTGGATTGATTGACACCTATACCATCACTCGCGCAGTAGAAGATAAAAACGTCGTTCCCTTACTATATGAAGGCCGGCATGTCGATCAAAAAGTGGATTCGAAAGCAATTGATACCTGGTTTGAGCGCATCACTCAGGATCTATCTCAGCCGCAAATAGCAGATTTGAAAGGCAAATATTCCACCACCGACCAGCTCAACAAGGCTGCTCAAAAAGTCCAGCGAATCGCCTGGGATATCAGTGTTCATTATCGCGACAACTGGCAGGGCACAGGATTCAAGGGTCAGTTGGTTGTTACCGATAAAGCCACCGCCCTTTTATATAAGCAGTTCTTGGATGAGTTTGGTATGGTGACCTCAGAAGTATTGATTTCACCTCCAGACGAGCGCGAAGGCGAGGAAGACCTGTATCAGGAAAACGTTCTGGCTGTCCAGCGATTCTGGAAAGGGATGATGGAAAAGTATGGCAGCGAGCGCGAATACAACAAGCAAATCATCAACGCCTTCAAGAACGGAGAAACCCCCGAAATTATCATCGTCGTGGATAAGCTGCTGACTGGATTTGACGCGCCTCGCGACACGGTGCTTTATCTGACACGCAAACTCAAGGATCATACCCTTCTGCAGGCCATCGCGCGCGTCAATCGCTTGTACGAGGGCAAAGATTTCGGCTATATCCTGGACTATTATGGTGTCCTGGAAAATTTGAGCCATGCGCTCGACCTGTATAATTCTCTGCCGGAATTTGACAAGGAAGACCTGGTTGGCATTCTGACTGATATCAGCGAACCCGTCTCTCAGTTGGCACAGGCCCATTCCGTGCTGTGGGACACCTTCAAAGAGGTCAAGAATCGCCGTGACGCGGAAGCGTATGAAATTTTGCTGACGGAAGAAGCCTTGCGCGAGAAGTTTTATGAAAGGCTTTCAAAATACGCTAAGACATTATCGATAGCCTTATCGAGTGTTAAGTTCCTGGAAGAAACCCCTCCTGAAAAGGTTGAACAATACCGGAGCGATCTAAAATTCTTCTCCAAATTTAAGGCCTCTGTTCAGCGGCGTTACGCTGAGGTGGTTGATTTTTCGCAATATGAACCGCGCATCCAGAAACTGCTGGACACCCATGTTGGCACGGGTGATGTGGAGCAAATTACATCGATGGTGAACATTTTTGATCAGAAAGCTTTCGCTGATGAAGTAGAAAAGCTGCATTCGGATGCTGCCAAAGCCGATACGATTGCCCACCGTACTCAGAAGACCATCTATGAACGTATGGAGCAGGACCCTGTATTTTACAAACGATTCTCTGAGATATTAAAAGATGCAATCAAAGCTTATCGGGACGAACGTCTCCGAGAAAAGGATTACCTGGCACAGGTCACTGAAATCATGCAAGCCGTCCTTAATCGAACGGGAGATAATGTTCCCGTGCGGTTGAATGGGCATGAGGTTGCCAAAGCCTATTATGGGATTGTGAAAGAAACGATTCAACCAGGCGAGTCTGGTGAAGATCGCAGTGAAGCCTTTGCCCGGGCTGCCCTGGAAGTGGAAAATATTGTTGAACGAAATCGCATTGTCAACTGGGTGGACAATATCGACGTCCAGAACAGGATGCGGATCGAAATTGAAGACATGTTATTTGACTGGAAAGAACAGGAAGGGATTAAACTTACCTTTGAGGAAATCGATCGAATTTTAGATCAGTCTATTGATGTTGCCCGCGTCAGATGTCCCTAAGTCAGAGGCAATTAATGGTGATTATTGAGAGTCAAAAAATGATAACCGTATCCTATTCCAACCTTCAAATCCCTGTCACAGTATGGTTTGAAGAGCGGAATCGTTTAAGAATCACAGTTCAACCAGATAAAAGCATTGTCGCAAAAGCCCCTCTGGATCACTCTTTAGATGAAGTGCAAGCGAAACTCGAAAAACGCGCCTCATGGATGGCTCAACAATTGGAGTACTTTGATCAGTACCACCCCATTCTACCTGAACGCCAATATGTAAGCGGTGAAACGCACTATTATTTGGGCCGGCAGTATCGGCTAAAAGTGATGGCTGGCAGCGAAAATGATGTAAAACTGATCGGTAAATATTTTGTGTTAACTACAACCCAACCAGAAAACCTGGAAAGAAAACAGCAAATCTTACAGGACTGGTATACCAGGCATGCCAAAGTATTCATACAAAATCGATCAGAGCTGTTTGTTGATCGACTCATTGAGCTTGGTGCAAGAAAACCTGAAATCAAATACCGCAGAATGAACAAACGTTGGGGAAGCTGTACACCTTCAG
>JAAYCN010000016.1 GCA_012729755.1 Chloroflexota bacterium
CCGCACTGGCGCATACGTAACCAGGGTTTAACCACATCTGTGAAAACTCCAGACGGCAAAAATTGCAAGTTTTTCTACGGCGACTATTATCGTGGTCGCGATTTTGAAGAATGCCGCGCAATTCCAGCTCAAGGGGAGGCGAAATTGTGGAACAGCAGGCTGTGCAAAACATGCGCAGTTCCCGATATTCTGCGCAACAATGCCTGCCCAAACCTGATCTTGAGTGTAACGTCTCGAAGATTGTTGTCGAGAATACGAATGAAGGTTTTTGCTTATTGCACTGTCTCTCACAAACCAGTCAAGGATCCCAATATCGGCTGTGGGCATTGCCACGAAAACTGATTGTCTGAGCTTCTGGTTAAAAATACATAAGAAAACCTTGTCCAGAGCGGCTTTCAGTTTGAGAGCCGCTCGTTATTGGTATAATTTTGAACAGGATACCAGGTATCCTTTGGAGGATTTTAGTGAACCCACGCACACAATCTTATGCGATCTATGCGATGTTGCTGATAGCAATTATCGCTATGGTCTTTTTTAATTACACCAACCAGACTTCCGCAGAAATTCCGATCAATCAATTGGCCGTCGAAATCAACAGCGGCAATGTCTCGCGCATTTTAGCCAGCGATGATCAACTTGAAGTCACCATGTCAGATGGCACCAAACGCCAATCGGCGATGGATCCAAAAATGGGATTGGTCGAGCAGCTGACCCAACTGGGGGTAAAGCCCGACCGCCTGCAAAGCAAAGACCTGACACTTGAAATTAAATTACCAGGCATGTGGGTAGGTCTTCTCAATACTCTAGGCTATATTTTGCCATTCCTCTTCATGGGTGGATTGATTCTCTTCTTTATCCGCCAGGCACAGGGCTCAAATTCGGCAGCGATGGCCTTCAGCAAATCGAAGGCAAGAATGCTGACTGGTGAGCATCCAACAGTAACTTTTGCTGATGTTGCTGGTGTTGAAGAAGCCAAAGAAGAGCTTCAAGAAATTGTCGAATTTCTCAAAGAACCGCAGAAGTTTACTTCACTCGGCGCACGCATTCCTAAAGGCGTTTTACTGGTCGGTTCACCAGGCACAGGTAAAACCTTAATGGCAAAAGCGGTGAGCGGTGAAGCCGGAGTGCCTTTCTTTTCCATTTCTGGTTCTGAGTTTGTGGAAATGTTTGTGGGTGTTGGCGCGAGCCGTGTTCGTGACTTGTTCGAACAGGCAAAAAAGCACTCCCCCTGTATCATTTTCGTGGATGAAATTGACGCGGTCGGACGCCACCGCGGCGCAGGTCTTGGCGGCAGCCATGATGAACGAGAGCAAACGCTCAATCAGATGCTGGTCGAGATGGATGGCTTCGATACTGATACCAATGTAATTGTCATTGCGGCGACGAACCGACCTGACATCCTTGACCCAGCCTTGCTCCGCCCAGGCCGTTTTGATCGGCGGGTGATGCTGGATCGCCCTGACATGCGCGGCAGGTTTGAAATTCTCAAAGTCCACGCCCGCGGCAAACCGATAGATCCGGAGGTTAATCTAGAGGATATTGCTCGCGGAACGCCCGGATTTGTTGGCGCTGACCTTGAGAACCTCGTTAACGAGGCAGCCATCCTTACCGCTCGGCGCAACAAAAAAATGATTGGCCGACCTGAATTTGAAGAAGCGGTTGAACGCGTGATTGCCGGCCCGGAGCGCAAAAGCCGCTTAATTAACCCTGATGAAAAGAAAATTATCGCCTATCATGAAGCCGGACACGCGGTTGTCATCAATACGCTGCCAGAAGGTGACCCGGTGCATAAGGTTTCAATTATCGCGCGTGGCATGGCTGGCGGATATACACTGGCGCTGCCAGTTGAGGACAGAACGCTCGACTCCCGCAAAAAGATTATCGCTACGATGATCGGTCTGCTGGGCGGTCGGGCTGCCGAAGAGTTGATTTTTAGTGACATAACTTCAGGCGCCTCAAATGATATTGAAAATGTCACCAAACTGGCGCGCAAGATGGTCACCCGCTTGGGAATGAGTGATGGCCTTGGCCCGATGGTCTATGGTCAAAAGGAAGAAATGATCTTTTTAGGCCGTGAAATTTCAGAGCAGCGTGATTACTCTGAAGCGGTCGCTCAACGCATTGACGCTGAGGTTCAAAAGATTGTCAACGATGCGTACGATCAAGCGAAATCAATTCTGGTGGAACATAAAGATAAACTGATTGCCGTCGCTGAACGCCTGTTGGAAGTCGAAACGATCAGCAGAGAAGAGTTCGAAGCGATTTTTCCACCACCTGTGGTCAAGAATCAGGGGATTCCCTCGAAACTTGAGGCTTAATCTGAAATCTGTTTCTGACGAGACCCAGCATGTTCTCAAGCATCGCTGGGTCTTGTGCGTTAAACCAATTGATAGCAGCGTCGTCAGGTTTAAACCAATTGGCCTGATGGCGAATAAAGCGCCGTGTATTTCGTCGGATCAGCCTGATTGTTTCTTCAAGCGTTGTCTTGCCCGCTAAGTAATAAAGCATCTCAGTGTAGCCGATGATGCCGGTTTTACTTAACTGATCGGTTTTTCCGGCGTTGATAACGCTTTTTGTTTCCTCAATTAATCCGCCTGAAATCATCTGATTTATCCGCTTATCAATCCGCACATAAAGCTCTTCGCGAGACCAGTTAATGCCAATAATCAACTGGTCATAGATGGGCTCTTTTGTTTGTCTCAAGTCAGAAAAACGATATCCGGAAAGCATCATAACCTCAAGCGCGCGGATCGTTCGTCGATGATTGCGCGCGTCAATGATCCTGGAAGCCTGGGGGTCAACCCATGAGAGCATCATGTGGAGCTTTTCAAACCCGATCTGACTGCCGATCAGCTCAATTTGATCTCTCAAACGATGGTCTGGCTCCTGGGCGGGAACGCTCCAATTTTCGGTGATGGCGTGAATGTATTGTCCACTCCCACCAACCAGTATCGGAAACCTCCCTCGCTCGTTTATGTCGATCACAAATTTTTTCGCTTCAATAATAAATTCACCTAACGACCACGGATGATCGAGATCTGTCACATCGATAAGATGATGAGGAATGTCGCCACGCTCATCAAGGCCCGGTTTGGCGGTGCCGATTTTTAATTCCTTGAAAAAATATCGCGAATCCGCAGATATGATCTCGCCGTTTAAGCTCTCCGCCAGGCGTATCGCAGTTTCTGTTTTACCGCTTCCAGTAGGTCCAACCAAAACCAGCAGTCTGGGCGTTTTTTCATTCATCACCGACCTCGAGCCCAACGTTAATAAAATGGCGCACGTCTGGGACCGCGTTTGGTGAAGAACATTCGATGACGATCACATCCAAACGCCAATTGTCCGCTGCCGCTTGCTGTTCCGCGAGATACGTTTCCGCCGCGAAGATCATGGCCTTCAATTTTTTCTTGTTGACCGCGTATTCCCCATACCCAAATCTTTGACTGGTGCGGGTTTTAACTTCAACAAAAACAAATTGCCCACAGTCTTTGGCAACCAGATCAAGTTCCCCATGCTCAGTTCTGAAATTGCGGTCAACAATTTCATAGCCTTGTGAAAACAGATATTGGACGGCGAGATCTTCGCCTATTTTGCCGATCTCACGATTATGCTGTGACATGCATCCTCAATGTGTTAAGTATAACTTGTGAGAGCACGCCATATGCAAAAATAAAGTTGAGGTGTTAACGAAATGAATTTGCGTTAAAATAGACAAAATTATAGAAGAGGCTTAAATGGCAGTTGCTGAAATCGTCACAATTGGTACTGAATTATTGCTTGGGGAAATCCAGGATACCAATTCAAAATATATCGCTCGTGTTTTGAGAGACATAGGTGTTGATTTATATCGCCTTACGACTGTTGGCGATAACATCCAACGCATCACAGCCACTTTGCAAGAGGCATTGATGCGTGCAGATATTGTCATTACCACAGGAGGGCTTGGCCCCACCGTTGATGACCCCACCCGACAGGCAGTTGCTAACGTTTTCAACCTGCCGCTTGTCTATCACGAAGAATTGTGGGAACAAATCCTCGAGCGTTTCACACGCAACAATCGAAAGCCGACGGAGAACAACCGCCGCCAGGCATACGTGCCACAGAACTCACGCATTATCACCAATGAGGTGGGCACTGCCCCTGCTTTCGCTTTTGAGTGGGGCACGAAAACCATTATCTCTCTGCCCGGTGTACCACGAGAAATGGAACACCTTATACAAACTTTCGTTCTGGATTACCTGAAAAAACGATACGCTCTCCAGGATGAAATTATTAAAGCGCATGTCGTTCACACAGTTTCACTTGGTGAATCAAGCATCGATGAATTAATCGGCGAACTCGAAACGCTCAGCAACCCAACCGTCGGCCTTCTAGCTCACCCCGGTCAAACAGATGTGCGCATCACTGCCAAAGCTCATTCTGAGGTTGAAGCAGTCCGCATGATTGAGCCTGTTTTAGCCGAAATCTATGAAAAATTGGGACCTTACATTTATGGAGAGAATGAAACCACCATTGATCAGTCTGTTGTCGATCTGTTGAAAAGACGGGACTTGAAGCTTACGGTAGTCGAATGTGGAACCCATGGGGAGATTTCAGCGCGTCTGACCGCCTCGGCTCCAGACCGCATTAACGGTGAAAATGTTGAGATCCCCTTGTCAGAAGATACGCTCAAATCGATGATGTCTGAATTCCAGACGCAAAAGAAAACAGATCTGACATTGGGCGTTAGGTTGACAAAGAACCACGAAAAACAGGATTTATTAGTTATTCTATATTATGCGGGCCAGTGGCACGAAGACGAGCGCTCATATGGTGGTCCTCCAGGAGATGGCCAGCTATGGGCTTTTAATTCTGCACTTGGGTACGTGCGCAGCCTCTTGATCAACAATGAGAAAAAGGAGTCATAATGCAGACTGTCGACCGAATCCTTCACAACGGAATTTTGATTACCTTCAACCAGACATATCAGATCTATGAGCCTGGCGCGATAGCAGTCAAAGATAATTTGATCGTCGCAGTTGGCGAGGAGAAGGATATCCTCGCGGATTATACAGCCCGGGAAGTTGTCGACTGCGAGCTTAATGTCATCATGCCTGGGTTAATCAATACCCATACTCACGTTCCCATGACCCTGCTGAGAGGGTTGGCAGACGACTTGCGGCTGGATGTCTGGCTGATGGGCTATATGATGCCTGTCGAGCGCGAATTTGTCACACCCGAATTTGTCAGACTCGGAACGAAAATTGGTTGTGCGGAAATGATCCGCAGTGGCGTCACCACCTTTGCCGATATGTATTATTTCGAAGATACGATCGCTGAAACCACTGCCGAAATTGGGATGCGCGCTCTGGCTGGTCAGTCCGTAATGAAATTCCCCTCCCCAGACTGTGATTCCTATGAAGATGGCTTGCGTTTGAGCGAAGAACTGATTCATAAATGGAAAAACCACCCGACAATCATTCCATCGATCGCTCCTCATGCGATTTATACCTGTACGCCAGAAATTTTGACGGCGGTAGCCGAATTGGCTATACGTGAGGACGTGCCAGTTCAGTATCACATCGCTGAGACATCGTCAGAAGTTGAAAACGCCCGCAATCAATATGGCATGCCAGTCGTTCCACTCGCTAAAAAAGCTGGTTTAATGGACACAAAACTGATCGGCGCTCATTGTGTTTGGGTCGATGAGGGTGAAATCCGCAGCATGAAGAACAACAATACAGGCATAGCCCATAATCCATCTTCAAACATGAAGCTGGCTTCAGGTTTTGCCCCAATCAAGCGCATGCTTGAGCTCGGCTGTATGGTTGGCATCGGCACGGATGGGCCTGCCTCTAATAATGA
>JAAYCN010000017.1 GCA_012729755.1 Chloroflexota bacterium
ACTTAAATATATTAGGAATAACTCCTGCTCCAAATGTCGCTATGCCCATTCTATACATCGCTTTTGCGTGAATTCTGTCATGCCAGAGAAACCTTCTTAGAACTTTTGGGATGGACCACTCTTCCCCATAGCTCCCATCGTAGACTTTTCCTGACAAATAATTCTCTCTCGACTCCAACTTCTCAAAGCCACGCAAACGATTTTCTACAATTGTTCCGTCATTGGAGACCTCCAAACCGATTTCTCCCCAATAATACGCATTGACATTTTTAGTGTGTAAGTACATTTCCGAAGCAGTACGAGGCTTTGTTCCGTAAAAAGTTTTTCCTGTGGGGAGCACGCTTTGATCCTTGTCAGGGAAAGAATCATACAGCTTTAAAAAATCGTTTGCTGATTTGAGTACGAGAACTTTTAATCGTTTATACTCTTCAATTGATAAATCCATTCTTTCCGTCTCAAATAAGACCTCTGAGTCTGCATCGCTAATGCATATATCCGATGCCTTTTCCTGAGTGATTATCGTTTCAATGGAAAATGGCGGGAGCTTTCCTGCCCAAAGAAAATATGATTCAATTTCAAGCGACATCTTTTGTAAAGCCTCTTCTTTTGAGGCACCACGGGTAAAAGCGCCAATAATATTGCTTGAATAAATCAAGCTGTCATTTTTATTATGTTCCCAAACACAATAAACGGTCGTTTTATCGTTAACAATCATCTTATTTGCACTCAATCAATGATCGAATTACACTCTTTTTCATTTTGACACCTGAACAGACAATAACATGTCAGTTTATTTTAACCTGCTTAATTATAGTGCTTAATCATAGTTTTCAATTATGATAACCAGCTATATTTTCCTTTTTTGGAAGTTCTGAAACCCTATTCGTTACTGCGTTTTTCCCCTTGTCATTATTATGATATCCTCCCCCAGCTGCGTTGATCACTCTGGTCTCATGAACAGGTTTGCCGATTTAAGACAAAAGCTGATAAATCAGCGGCATTTCATATGCCAGACGGCTTTTCCAGTTGACGAAGTGGTCATAGACTGGCACGAGTTGATCGTACATGATTAATTCTTTTCTGGTTGAAGGGTCTGACAATGGGGGCAAATGTGGGTCCCGCGCTGGCTGATTACAATGCGCTCAATGGGGGTGCCGCAGTTGGGGCAGGGGTTGCCAGTCTGTTGATAGACCTGAAAGTAGTTTTGAAAAGCGCCGCCGCGATAGACCCAGTCGATGCTGGCGCCATTATGCTGGATGCCAAGCTCAAGGACGTGACGGATAGCGATAAGCAATTCGGCTGAATCTGTTTCACTTAGTGTGTCGCTTGTTCGGCGGGGATGGAGACGAGCCTGGAAGAGCGCTTCATCGGAATAGATGTTACCGATGCCGGCTAAAAAGCTTTGGTCAAGCAGGAGCGGTTTTAGCTGGCGCCTGGCGGTGTGAAGCATCTGGTGGAATTCTTCCGGAGTCAGTTGAGGGTCTGTGGGTTCAATTCCGAGATGTTTCAGAACCTGCTGTGGATCAGGTGTCAGCCAGAGGCGGCCGAATTTGCGCGGGTCATTAAACGCCAACCCCCAGCCTGTCGCGAAATGTAAATAGGCACGATCATGCGGAAGAACAGGCTCGACGGTTCTGGGAGAGCCAAGATTTGAGGCTTTGCGCAGATCACCGCTCATGCGCAGGTGAACGATCAGGTAGCCTTCATCCAGAATGAAGATAAGAAACTTCCCTCGTCGATTGACATCAACGATGGTACGGCCTTTGACAAACGATTTAAAGACGTCGGGGGAAGGCGTGGCGAGTGTCCGAGACCAGAAAAGTGAACTGCCGATGATGGTTTGGCCAAGCAAGGAAGGTTCACCAGCGCGCTTGCCGATGAGCACCTGTCGGATGGTTTCAACTTCGGGTAATTCTGGCACGACTTAGAGGCGTTTTTGTGGCCTTACTCATTGAACATGGCGCCAACACTGGTGCCCTCGTTGGCGCGCCTGATCACTTCAGCAAGCAATGGGCCGATGCTGAGCACAGTGAGGCGCTCACCAAAGAGTGCTTTTTGGCGCGCGTCCAGGGGGATGGTGTTGGTTGTGATGAACTCTTTGACGGGTTGTTCAGCGAGACGTTCCGTGGCGTTGGCCGAAAGCACGGGATGAATGAAGACGACATAAATATTCCGCGCGCCGTTGAGTTTGGCGATCTGGATAGCCTGACACATCGAACCGCCGGTGTCGATCTCATCATCCACAAGCAGAACGTCCCTGTCGCGGACGTCGCCGATGATGGTGAGGGCTTCGGCATGTTCTTTATTGTCGATGCGGCGTTTTTCGATAAATGCCAAGGGGATGTTGAGAGCCTGAGCATATCGACGGCCGGTTTTGGCAAAGCCAAGATCCGCGGTGAGCAGCACCGGATTGACCATTTCAGACATCTTACTCAGCAAGAATGGTCTGAGAATGTGATAACCAGTCAGTACATCCCCCGGGATAGAGAAGAATCCCTGGATCTGGCCGGCGTGCAGGTCCATAGTCATATAGCGATCGGCTCCGGCGACTTCGATCATGTCAGCGACGAGACGAGCTGTGATCGGCACGCGTGGCTGATCTTTGCGGTCGGAGCGCCCGTAGCACATATATGGCACGACAACCGTGATGCGGCCGGCTGAGTCAAGTTTGAGCGTCTGAATGAGAATGAGCAGCTCCATCAGGTTGCGATGAACCGGCATGGAGGTGGTTTGGATAATGTAGCAATCCTGCCCGCGCACGGAAGAGTGCAGTTTTACGAAGAGGTTTTCATTGGTGAACTCAATGATATCGCGGCCACAAAGCGGAATCCCGAGAATGTCTGAAATTTCCTGAGAAAGTTCCGGAGAGGCTGAGCCTGCAAAAAGATGGATATTCCCGTAGATTGATTGGGTCTGTGACTTTCTGGATACCATTGGTGCGTTTACCCTTTCTTTTTAGATAGTTTATCCCATTCGGGACGCAGAATGCTCATAATGTGCACATCTTGATAGTGGCCTTTCCCAAACGAGGCTTCTCTCAGAGTGCCTTCGTGAATAAAGCCAACTTTCGTATAAGCTTTGAGGCCGCGTTGATTGCTGGCATTAACCCGCAAGAAGATACGGTGCAAATTTAGCTCAAAAAAGCCGTAATCAAGCAATGTGCGGATCGCTTCGGAGCCAAAACTGCGGTTCCAATAGGCTTTTTCACCGATGACTATACCGAGCTCGCCATTGCGGTTGACAGTATCTACCTGATTAAAACTGATCGTACCGATTGGCTGCCACTCTGGTTGTGGAATATCTTGGCAATCAGCGACTTCAATAACCAGTACCTGCTCAGAGAAAGGCTTTTTAAGCATGCCCTCAAACCAGATTTCTTCGCTGGCGAGGCTCATTATTGAATGCATGTTGAGGTATTCTGTCACCTCAGGGTCGCCAAACCAGCGCACGAACGTCGGAAGATCCGCGCGCTCTGCGGCTCTCAAACGCACCCCGTTGCCAAAAAGTTTGGGCATCCTGGCTCCTACGGGGTCAAGCGGTTAGGCCCGCGGAAGAGATAAACTGCTTCGCGGATGTTGGGTAAGTCAAGCATAATCATCAACAGGCGGCTCAAACCAAGCCCTAACCCGCCGTGGGGTGGACAGCCATAACGGAAGAAATCAAAATAATCTTTGAGCGGTTCGAGAGACAAGCCCTTATCCAAGGCCTGTGCCGTTAAGACTTCCACGCGGTGTTCACGCTGGGCGCCGGTAGTGATTTCGAGGCCTTTGCCCAACAGGTCAAAGCTCATCGTCAACCCGGGGTTGTCAGCATGGCGCATGTGATAGAAGGCTCGCACGGCGACCGGCCAATCTTTGACGAAAACGAAGTCACTGCCGCAGGTTTGTTTGACATAAGCCCCCAAAGCGCGCTCCGCGCCGGGGTCGAGGTCGCCTTTGCGTTCGGGTGGGAGTTTGTAGCCCTGGGTTTTAAGAATCTGATAGGCTTCCGCCATGGTCAGCCGAGGGAAGGGCAGGGCAGGAACGGTGAAGTCGACGTCAAAAAGGTCTTTGATTTCGTCAGCGTGTTTGTCGTGTACCTTTTGGTAGACGTGAGCGAGCCAGTGTTCCATGGCGACCATCACGTCTTCGTGGCTGTTGATCCAGGAGATTTCCATATCAACGCCGGTGAATTCGGTCATGTGACGGGAGGTGAAGGATGGATCGGCGCGGAAGACCGGACCGATTTCAAAAACTTTTTCAAAACCTGCCGCCATCGCCATCTGTTTGTAGAACTGGGGCGATTGGGCAAGGTAAGCGGTGGTTTCAAAATAAGGGAGGGTGAAAAGCTCAGCGCCGCCTTCGCTTGGCGCGCCAACGATCTTGGGGGAGTGCATTTCGATATAGCCGTTGGCCAGCCACCACTCGCGCATAGCCTGTTCGGCGGTTGTCTGAATTTCAAAGATTTTGCGATTGCGTTCACGGCGAAGGTCAAGATAACGCCAGTCCAATCGAAAATCCTGCTCGGGCAGATTGTCAGAGTTTGGCTCAAAGGGAAGGGGCATCGGGGCATTGTTTTCAATCTTGACACTCTCAAGCTGCAACTCTAAGCCGCCGAGCTTGACGACTTCGTTAGCGACGACCTTACCGGTCAGGGTTAAGGATGATTCGGTGCCGATGGTCGAGATTAACTCAGCCAGCTCCGGGTTGCCTTTCTTCCAATGCGCTGCCTGGACGAGGCCGGTGTGATCGCGAATGATCAGAAACTGCATGCTTTTTTGGTCGCGAAGCGTCTGCAGCCAGCCTTGAACGGTGACAGTCTGATCTAATTTTTCCTTCAGATCTTTGATGAAGGTTCTTTTCATATTTCCAACTCCAATTTTAAGAATAAACGCTTGAGATTATAACGCCAATAAACTGCGAATCGCATCCTGAGGTGATTTTTTTCGATCGATTACCGTCTGGATCGTTGTTTCCATTAGAGCGGGATCGACCTGTGATTGCCAATTGGAGAATAATAAATTGCTGATTTGTCTGGCGAGGGTCGCGCGAATGTTGCGTTCATCTTTGCGTTCCCACTCGCCGGTCTGTTTCAACCATTTGGCATGTTTGAGGATGGCGCTTCTCAGGGCTTCGATGCCGCTCGAATCAACGGCAATGGTTTTGAGGATGGGCGGTTTCCAGGCGGTTGTTGGGGCTGGCTGTGAAGCTGGCTGCGAAGGTGGCGATTGCAGGCGATGTTTGGCTGACTGAGAGAACTGATAGCCCATTTCGACCATTGTGCGCAGATTGCGCAGGGTTTGGTCTGCCCCGGGATGGTCGGCTTTGTTAATGATGAGAATGTCAGCGATCTCCAGGATGCCGGCTTTGATCGATTGGATATCGTCGCCCAACCCCGGCACGTCCACGACGATGGTGGTATGAGCCAGGTTGACGATATCCACCTCACTTTGACCGGCTCCGACGGTTTCGATAAGCACAAAATCATACCCTGCCGCGTCGAAAACCTGTGAAAAAGCTTCGGTCTGCAGGGCAAGACCGCCCAAAGCGCCACGGGAAGCCATGGAGCGGATGAAAACTTTGGGGTCGCTCTGCAGGTCGAGCATGCGCACGCGGTCGCCAAGAATCGCGCCACCGCTATAGGGGCTGGTTGGGTCAACGGCAATCACCGCCACCTGGGGGTCTGCCGGCAGCTGACGCAGAGAAGTGATCAGCGCGTTGACGAGCGTGCTTTTGCCTGCTCCGGGAGGGCCGGTAATGCCAATCTTGTGGGCGTGGCCGGTCAATGGGAAGAGCTGTTCGAGCAGGTCGGAACCTGCCGTTGAACCGGACTCAACCTGACTTAAAACACGAGAAAGGGCTAAACGATTGCCCTTTCTGATGTCTTCAATCATGTTCTGAACCACGCCGGTTAACGCTCCGCCACTGCAGCGCAGATATCTTCACTGACCTGGACAGTGGACGTGCCAGGTCCGTACACCTTGCGAACGCCCTGTTCAAGCAGTTGGGGGATGTCAGTTTCGGGAATGATGCCTCCCAGGAAGACAAACACATTGTCTTGACCATTGGCTTTTAATTTATTAATCACTTGGGGAACAAGCGCGTTGTGGGCGCCGGAAAGAATCGAGAGTCCAACCACGTCCACGTCTTCCTGAAGAGCGGCTTCAGCAATCATTTCGGGGGTCTGGCGCAGGCCGGTATAGATGACTTCCATGCCCGCATCACGCAGGGCACGGGCGATTACCTTGGCGCCGCGATCATGACCGTCCAGTCCAGGTTTGGCAATCAGAACACGTATTTTTTTATTGGGCATATTCGCTCCTTAGTCTTAGAAAATTATACCAAATCCAGACTGAATAAGCGCATATTTCAACCTTTGCTCGCATATTCAGCGGTTCCGTAGACGGCAACGATTTCGCCGTAATAGACCCGATGATAGTCCTTGAGCGGATATCGCTCATGGATGGTGGGATCTATGAACTGAGTTGGGTCAAAATCCTGAGAGTAGATCTTGCGGCACTCAATTGACAATTCTGCCTGGGCATAGGTTGGTGAAGCAACCGCATGAGAGGCAACTGGCGTCAAACTGGTCTTCACCAGCTTGTTTTCGTCACGGCCCGAACGGGTTCCGAGATAAGCGAGGTCTTTTTTGTATTCTTTCGGGAAGACGGTTACCGTAAAATCGGGGTATTTTTCGGTGAACAGAAAGGTATGACGATGCGGGCGTACCACAATCTGGACGAAGGGAAGGTTCCACATTGTTCCGAGGGCGCCCCAACCGATCGTCATGCAATTGAAATCGCCTGTTGTGAAGTCGCCAGCGGTCAAGAGGAGGGTTTGGCGGTCAAAAAGATAATGCGGTCGGATGGTCAATTCATAGGGATCAATAGGTTGCAGGTTCATTTCGTTCCTTTCTGTACGCAAATGAGATGGTCTGGTCTGAATTGTACTCAATTTGGCGGGGCAGTGCTGATGTATAATCTGCAATCATGACCGAAACATTCGATAGGAAAGCGCATAAACCTGACTGGCAGGTGATCATCCGTTGGGTCGGCACTGCTCTGTCGATCGGGATTTTGATTTGGCTGTTGTACCAGACCGGCTGGCAGCAGGTCTGGGAGCAGGTTAAACAACTGGCCTGGTGGCGGATTGTCGGCTGTCTGGTGTTGGTTTTTGTTTCTCGCCTGGCGACCTGGGGGAGGTGGCATACCTTGCTGCAAGTGCAGGAAGTGAAGGTTAAGTGGCAAGACAGCCTGAGGTTGACCTTCGCGGGATTGTTTGCCTCAAATGTCCTGCCGACTACTATCGGCGGTGATGTGGCCAGACTGGCTGGGGCGGTGCGTATTGGGGTCGATCCCGCGGTGGCTGCGGCGTCCCTGATGGCAGATCGGCTGGTGGGCATGACAGGCATGTTCTTGATGGCGCCTTTTGCCATTCCGGCTCTTCTTCAGCGGTACCGTAAAAATCAGATGTCCATGGTGATCGGTTTGGCGTTTGCGGCGTCTTATGAAAACAAATGGTGGAAAAAAATAAAAAGGGGTATTGAGAAGGTTTTTGGCAGTTTCAATTTCTGGTTGAAACATCCAGTTATTCTGCTGAAAGCGCTCGGCTTCACTTTCATTCATATGGCGGCGATCTATGGTATCGTGTCGCTGTTGATTGAAGGAATGGGCGAGAAGCTGCCGATTCATCTGATCGCGGGAATCTGGAGCCTGACTTATTTCATCAGCCTGCTGCCGGTTTCGATCAATGGGCTGGGCTTGCAGGAAGTGACGATCACGAATCTTTTTTCAGTACTGGGCGGCTTAACGCAGGCAACGACATTAAGCCTGGCGGTGATCCTGCGCGCTCTGTGGATTATCGGCAGCCTGCCTGGCGCTTTCTTTCTTTCCAGCGTGATCGCCGGTCAAAGCGTGAAAGGTAAAGATGAACTTGAAGTCGGATGAGCTTAAAACTTTTTTAAAGATGTTTCTGATGATGGTCTGGGCGGTCTGCGTGTGGTATGTATTCGACCAGATACACCATCGAGGTGTATTCTTTTTCGCGATTATGGCGCTTGGAGCGGCAGCGTTCTTCGCGGTGGTTTGGTTGTTCAGAAATAAATGGGTGAACTTGCCAGAGCGAGGCGCAGGGAAAGCTTCATACTGGACATGGGCGATATTGGCGACAGCTGGTTTAGCGGTCTTGGTGTTGAGCTTTCAACTGCCGGTGCAGGTTTTTAACAATGTAGTGGGTCGGTTGCTCGCCGCGTTGCTGTTTGCCGGTGTGGGGGCTGTTGTTGTTTTTCTGAAGGGCAGCACGCGGTCAATTTATTTTGATTTTGCTATTTTGCTGCTTGGCTATGGGCTGGTTTACCGAGTGGTCGGTTTCCTGCCGGAGATTCAGAACGGGGCGTTCGCTTTGGGATGGTCAGAGGGTAGCCGCTTTTATAATGCCTCCACCTTCGCGGCGAGACAGTTATATGGGGCGTCTCTTCCGCTGCCTGTGCTGCATCCCACGCGTTATCTGCTGCAGGCGCTGCCCTTCTTCGTTGGCATCAACTCCATTTTCGCTCACCGTGTCTGGCAGGTGATCTTATGGTTAGGGATGACATTGTTGGGGAGTTGGCTGGTTGCCAGGCGAGTCAGCGGGGGGCTTCATTTCCCCCTGTGGCTGCTCACGGCGTTTTGCTGGTTATTCTTTTTTCAAGGCGCAGTTTATTATCATCTGATGGTGGTGGCGATTTTCGTTCTGGCTGGGTATAACGCCGAGAAGCCATTTCGAACGCTCTTGTTCGTGATTTTGGCGGCGCTTTGGGCTGGAATCAGCCGCATCAATTGGATTCCGGTGCCGGGGCTGTTGGCGATGACCCTCTATCTGTTTGACAAACCGATGGATTTGAAGCATTGGTTTAAGTATCTGAGCTGGCCGGCAATCTGGACGCTGTTCAGCCTGGGGGTTGGCCTGCTGTCGAAGCAAGTTTATACGCGAATTTCGGGAGAAGACCCGGCGCTTTTTGACTCAGCGTTTTCATCGGCGCTGTTATGGTACAGATTGTTTCCAAACGCGACTTTCTTCATGGGCATTCTGTTGGCAATCGGGCTGGTTTGCCTGCCTTTGACTGTCTTGGTTGTCAAAAAAATGAAGGGGGGACTCTATCAGCAGGTCGCCTGGCCGCGCTGCTTCTTATTGGGAGGCATTCTGGCTGCCTTCTTCCTGGGAGGAGTATTAGTCAGCCTCAAGATTGGCGGAGGCGGGGACTTGCACAATCTGGACGCTTTTCTGGTCTTCTTTCTCGTTATCGCGCTCAATGTGTTGGCAGGTAAGCTGGCGTTAGACAAGGGCGAGGTTGTTGACACGGGGGTTCGGGATTGGAGACCGATTTGGCTGATGCTGACGCTGATCATTCCCGTCTTTTTCACGATGATAAAGGTTGGAGCGGGGCGAATCGCCTGGGTCAAAACTGACGATAGCGACCTTCAGAAACTTAATCAGGCTATCAATCTGACTGCTAACGAGCTGGGTAAAGTGCTTTTCATCTCGGAGCGACAACTGTTGACGTTTGACTCCCTTGACTATCGCGAGGTTGTCTCGCCTTATGAGAAAGTATTCCTGATGGAGATGGCGATGGGAGGAAATCAGCCTTATTTGGAACAGTTTTATGCTGATCTTGCTTCGGGTGAGTTCAAAGCGATCGTGACTGATACGATCAACACGAACTTACAGGAGCGCAACCGGTCCTTCTCAGAAGAAAATAATGTTTGGGTGCAACTGGTGCTTGAACCGATGCTGGAAAAGTATGAACCCGCGCTACAATTGCGGAACGGGGGAGCATATTTGCTCATTCCAAAAGGGAATGAGACTTTGTTGGAACAGATCAAGACGCTGGCTGATTAATCTGTTGTTGGGGTAACCTTGCGGATGTGATAAGTGGGCTTAGCCTGTGACTCATAATAAGTGCGCATGAGCAGTTCGGCAATTAAACCGAGCAGGATGGCGATGAATCCCAAAATAAAAACCATTACGCTGATCTGAAACCAGGGTGAGCCGAGCACTGATACCCCCGCCAGGACGCGGCGGAAAGCCAGCCATAAGAATACGAAGGCGCTAACGAACATCAGGCTGAGGCCGACCCCGCCGAAAATGTAGATGGGTTTTTTAGAATAGCTCATCAGGAATTTAACCGTAATCAAATCCAAAATAACTTTAAAAACGCGCTCGAGGCCATAATTGGCCTTGCCATGCACGCGGGCGTGATGCCGGACAACAACCTCGGTGACCCTGGCGCCTGCGTCATAAGCGTAGACCGGGATGAAGCGGTGCATTTCACCGTAGAGCCTGATCTTGTTGAGAATCTCTCTTCGATAAGCTTTTAACGTACAGCCGTAATCGTGAAGGCGCACCCCGGTCACTTTAGAGATCAGACTGTTGGCTACATGAGAGGGCAAGTTGCGGGTGAGTTTGTTGTCATGGCGGTCTTTACGCCAACCGCTGACCACGTCATAACCCTTTTCGAGCTCGGTCAGGAGCAGGGGAATATCCGCCGGATCGTTTTGAAGGTCGGAATCGAGCAGAATGACCACATCGCCATCGCTATGATCAATGCCGGCTGAGATGGCCGCTGTCTGGCCATAATTCCGATTGAGCTCGACAACCTGGATATGTCTTGGATCTTCGAGCTGAATGCGTTTGAGTTCAGCGACAGAATTATCGTGGCTGCCGTCATCAACGAAAGTTACGTCCCAGCTGAGGTTTAAAGGTGTGACTGCTGTCGTGATTTGGCGCCATAATTCCGGCAAGTTTTTTTCTTCGTTGTAAACAGGAATGACGAGGGAAAGTTTCATAATAACTCCGCTTTTGATGACAGAATTATAACTGGACGGGGAAGGATGGGCAATAACGCGGGTATAATTCGAGGAATGGTTGACAAAGAGAAAGAGAACATTCTGTCCGGACAGCGACAATCTGATGACCCGGTTGATAACGCGCTGCGCCCGACCAGCCTTAAAGAGCTGATCGGACAAAGTCAGGTAAAAGAAAATCTGCAAATCCAGATTCACGCCGCCAAAAATCGCAAGGAAGCATTGGAGCATGTGCTGTTCTATGGGCCGCCGGGTCTGGGTAAAACCACTTTGGCGCATATTCTGGCGGTCGAGATGGGGGTCAATATCAAGGTAACCTCAGGGCCGGCGATCGAAAGGGCGGGCGATCTGGCGGCTATTTTGACCAACCTGAGGGCCGGCGATATCCTGTTTATTGATGAAGTGCACCGCCTGGGGCGGCAGGTTGAGGAGATCCTCTACCCGGCAATGGAAGATTACGCGCTGGATATCGTGGTCGGCAAAGGGCCGGCCGCGAAATCCATCCGGCTTAAACTGCCAAGATTCACGGTGGTAGGCGCAACCACGCGATTGGCCTTACTCACCGCGCCGCTGAGGGCAAGGTTTGGGGCGACTTATCGGCTGGAATACTACGATGAAGAAGCCTTATGCGACATCATCCGGCGTGGCGCAGGTTTATTGAGCGTGCCTTATGACGAAGACGGCGTTCATGAGATTGGAAGGCGCGCGAGAGGCACGCCACGCATCGCTTTGCGGATGCTGAGACGGGTCAGGGATTACGCAGAGGTTAAGGCCAACGGGCGTATATCCTCCGAAGTGGCGAACGCGGCTCTGGACATGCTGCATATCGACCGCATGGGTCTGGATGAGCTTGACAGGCGAGTTTTGCTCACCATTATCGATAAGTACAATGGCGGCCCTGTCGGGTTGAACACTATCGCCGCTTCGGTAAGTGAAGAAGCCGACACGATTATGGATGTTGTGGAGCCGTATTTGCTGCAGCTCGGCTATCTCGATCGCACTGCGCAGGGGCGTCTGGCGACGGCATTGGCTTATGAGCATCTCAACCGGCCATATACCGCTCCAAAAGATCAGCCAACCTTATTCAACCAGGAATAATTCTTCTTCGATGCGAACTGAAGATTTTGATTACGACCTGCCCGAGTGTTATATTGCGCAGACGCCGGTTGAACCCCGCGATCATGCCAGATTGTTGACGCTTAATCGGAAAACCGGTGAGATCCAACATCGTCATTTCTATGACATTATCGATTATTTGATTCCGGGTGATCTGTTGATCGCGAATAACACGCGTGTCATTCCGGCGCGTCTTTTCGGTAAAAAGCTGCCAGGAGGCGGTAAGGCAGAACTTTTGCTGCTGCGGAAAGATAATGACTTGTGTTGGGAATGTCTGGTTGGCGGCACGAAGCTTCGTGAAGGGGTCAGAATCGCGCTGGTTAATGGATTGATCGCTGAAATCACGGGTGAATTGGGCGGGTCAAAAAGGATGATCCGATTTGACGAACCAATTGAACCTTATCTTAGCCAGATTGGGCATGTTCCACTGCCGCCGTATATCAGAGATTATCAGGGCGACCCAGAGCGCTATCAGACTGTGTATAACAGTCAGCCGGGGTCTGCCGCAGCGCCCACAGCGGGCTTGCATTTCACCAGGGAACTGATTGACAAAGTCCGGGCAAAAGGTGTCAAATTCGCGACGGTAGATTTGCATGTGGGCTTAGACACTTTCGCTCCAGTTACCGAAGATAACCCGGAGGAACATCATATTCATCGGGAATGGTGCGAGTTGAGCGCGGAAACAGCCAGCTTGATTGATGAGACACGAGAGAAAGGACGGCGGATAGTCGCTGTGGGCACCACCAGCGTACGCACGCTCGAATCCGCGGCAGCCAACGTAACAAGAGGACCTGTGCAAGCCTGGTCTGGTGAAACAGCGCTGTTTATTTTGCCTGGTTACAAGTTCAGATTGGTCGATGCGATGATTACCAATTTTCACCTGCCTGAATCGACGCTGATCATGTTAGTGTCCGCTTTCGCGGGCAGGGAGCGTATTTTAGGCGCATATGAGATAGCCAAACAAAAAGGCTATCGATTCTTTTCATTTGGCGACGCGACCTTTTTGTTCTAATCTTTATGTAATTCTTATACGTAATCAGTAAGATTTTTTGGTACAGCTATTGCAACCCACTCATAGATAATAATTACGAGGTTTATCCCGATGATGCGATTTGATAAGTTTTCAGAGAGAGCCCAAGATGCGGCTACGCGCGCCGCTGAAATTATCCAGCGATATGGTCATAATCAGATTGACTTAGAGCACATTTTGTTGGCGCTGATTGAGCAGCCGGAAGGTATGGTGGGGCAGTTGCTCGAGGCTAACAAGGTTGAACCGGGTGAAGTTGTCGAAAGGCTTGACCAGATCTTGCGCACGACCCCCAAAGCGAATATCTTTGGCGGCCCGAGCGGTCAAATATTCCTCACTCCAAGGGTCAAAATGGTGGTTGATCTGGCAAAAACCGAAGCCAACCGGCTGGGAGATGAATACATTTCAACCGAGCATCTCTTTCTGGCAATTTTAAATGAGAAAAACACTCAACTGTCACGGATGCTGGAAGAGTTCGGCCTAACTCGGCAGAGTGTGATGGAAGCGATTGTAGACTTGCGCGGTGGCAAGAAATCTTCTGACGCTAAGTCTGAGGCGCGATATCGCACGCTTGAGAAATATTCACGCAATCTGACCACGGCGGCACGGGAAGGCAAGCTTGACCCGGTTTTTGGCCGCGAAGTGGAGATTTTGCGCCTGATTACGATTCTTTCCCGTCGCACCAAGAACAACCCAATTCTGATCGGTGAAGCTGGCGTTGGCAAGACCGCGATTGTGGAGGGACTGGCGCAGAAGATAGCGAATAACGAAGTGCCTGAAATTTTGTCCGGCAAGCGCGTGGTTGCGCTGGATCTTGGCGCGATGCTGGCAGGGACACGTTTCAGAGGTGAGTTTGAAGAACGACTGAAAGCGACGATCGATGAAATTCAGGCTTCTGATGGGGAAGTGATTTTGTTCATTGATGAGCTGCATACTGTGGTTGGCGCTGGCGCTGCCCAGGGGGCGATGGACGCCTCGAATATGCTCAAGCCTGCGCTGGCGCGAGGCGATCTGCAGTGCATTGGCGCGACGACATTGGATGAATATCACAAATACATTGAGAAAGACGCCGCGCTTGAACGGCGTTTCGCGCCGATTTTTGTCGAGGAACCGAGCATTGATGACACGATTGCCATGCTGAAAAGCCTGCGCGATCGTTATGAGGCTCACCATAAGGTGACCATCTCTGATGAAGCAATTGCCGCCGCGGCAAAACTGTCTTCGCGCTATATGACCGATCGCAAGCTGCCGGATAAGGCAATAGACCTGATGGATGAAGCAGCGGCAAAGCTAAGAGTGGCGCTGTATTCGCTGCCCGATAATCTCAAAGAAATGAAACGCGAAATGGATCGGCTTGGCGCCGAAGAAGAGCAGGCTGGCATTGAACGGGACTATGAACGCGCCGTCAAAATGAAAGCCGAACGCTTGCGCCTTGAGCAGGATTTCAACGCCCAACGCGAAAAGTGGGAAGCCGACCATAAGCTGGACGATGTCGTGGATGAGCATGATATCGGCGAAGTGATCAACCAGTGGACAGGCATCCCGATGACGCAACTGATGGAGAGCGAAGCTCAAAAATTGCTGCACATGGAAGATCGGCTGCACGAGAAGGTGATTGGGCAGGATGAAGCGATCAAGGCGATTTCTGACGCCATCCGCAGGGCGCGGTCTGGACTGAAAGACCCGCGCCGGCCCAGCGGCTCGTTCATTTTTGTGGGTCCTTCGGGTGTTGGCAAGACCTATCTGGCCAAAGCGCTGGCGGAGTTTTTGTTTGATGATGAAGACGCGCTGGTGAGAATTGACATGAGCGAATATCGCGAGCAGCATACGGTCTCACGTTTGTTTGGCGCGCCCCCTGGATATGTCGGCTATGAAGAGGGCGGACAGCTGACTGAGGCAGTGCGGCGCAGGCCATATCGGGTGGTGCTGTTCGACGAGATCGAAAAAGCTCACCCGGAGGTCTGGAATGCGTTGCTGCAGATCTTGGATGATGGCCGGCTCACGGATGGTCAGGGCAGGCAGGTTGACTTCCGTAATACGGTTTTAATCATGACCAGCAACCTGGGTACTGAGTTCGTGCGCAAGGGCGGCACGCTGGGCTTTTTAGACTCTGGCGATGGCGAGGATATTAAGAGTTCGCATGAGAACATCGATAAAGCGCTCAAGACCGCTTTCAGGCCTGAATTTCTGAACCGCATTGATGATGTGATCATTTTCTCACCCCTTTCAACCGCGGAAATCGCTGAAATTGTCAACCTGCAGGTCAAAGAAATTGAAGAGCGCCTGGAAACCTATGGCGTGACCCTCGATGTGACTTCTGAAGCCAGACAATGGTTGAGTGATCATGGTTACGATCCGGTGATGGGCGCGAGACCGCTCAAGCGGGCGTTACAGAAATATCTGGAAAGCCCGCTGGCAGAACAGCTATTGGCAGGAAAGTTTAAGAACGGAGACCGCATTCTGGTGAAACTGGATGGCGATAACGAATTAGTCTTCGAACGCGGTGAAGCGGTTGAAGATAAGTAAACGCAATCGACTAAAGAAGCAGAGTAAACACGAAGCGGAACTGAGCTATGAACGAAGCGAATGAAAACCTGATTAACTTGTTCAGATCAGTTCCGATTTTCAGCGGGCTTGAACAGGTCGACCTGGAAGCTCTGCCTGAGATTTTTATCCCGTTTGATTACGATGCGGAGTCGATGGTGTATGCCGTCGGTGACCCGACGGATGGCCTGTATATTGTCTCGCAGGGAACCCTGCGGCAGACCCCAGCAGATGGAGTCGAACCATCCAGAACGCTTAAACGCGGCGATATCGTCGGGTACGAATCACTGTTCAATATCCCTGAACGGGAAAATGATGTCAGCGTTGTTACACCTTGCCGTTTGCTGTTTCTCGAGAACAGCAGGGTGCAGGCCTATCTGTTAGCCAATCCTGATTTTGCGGAAACCTTGAAAGTTTTGACCGAGAGCCGTGATTTGGCGACGAGGGTGCCGATGCCGTGGCTGCAAGCCGGCGAGCAGGTCAACCTGATGACCCGCAAGCACCCGTTTTTTCTGTTTTGGAACGCAGCGCTGCCAATTGTGGCTTTCGCGGTCCTGGTTTTGGTATCGAGCTGGCTCGGGGCGGGCTATCCGTTGGCAACCGCCTTATTGTTGTTAGCAAGCTTCGTGTTATGCGGATTGGCTCTGGCCTGGAATATTCATAACTGGTCGAACGATTTCTACCTGATCACCAATAAACGCATGGTATGGGTGGAACGTGTGTCGGGTCTGTATGACAGCCGTCAGGAAGCTCCATTGGGTACGTTGATATCTGTAGGAATTAAGACCACTCGAATTGGGGCGTTAATTGGTTTTTCGGATGTGATCGTGCGCACTTATATCGGGGATATTCGCTTTGAGCGTGTTGAGCACGCCAATCAGATTGGCAAATTGATTGAAGCTTATTGGACGCGCGGGAAGCAAGTCAATCTGGATTTGGACGCAAAAGAAATCCGTCTGGCCCTCAGACGCAAATTTGGTCGAAATGTCGAAGAGTTGAGTCAGAAAGAAATGTCTGAGGAAGCAGCTGGTTTGGTAGCTGCCCCAAGGGTTAAAGAAATGAACTTTTGGGAATGGCTTTTCGCCGATTTTCTAAAAGTGAGATATGAAGCTGGCGGCACGACCACCTATCGTAAACATTGGTTTGTGCTGTTCAGGAATGCTTTTTGGCCGGTTTTGATCCTGATCGCGACCGCTCTGTTGGTGTCGGCGGTGATAACGCGCAATTTTCGCAACCTTGACCCTGAAATGACCGTGGTACTTGGGTTCTTTGTCTTGATTGCAGCGATTTTATGGCTCTGGTATGTGTATGTTGACTGGAAGAATGATATCTTCCAATTAACCCCAAACCAGGTGATTGATATTGATCGTAAACCACTCGGCAAGGAATCCAAAAGGTCAGCGCCGCTCGATAATATCCTGAGCATCGAATATGAACGCAAAGGCTTGCTGCCGATGATTTTCAACTTTGGCACAGTCTATATCACCATCGGCAATACGCAGTTGACTTTCAATGATGTTTATAACCCTTCAGCAGTGCAGCAGGATATCTTCACCCGCATGGGTACGCATGAAGAAGAGAAGCGTCAGCGCATTACTGATGAAGAAAGAGAACGTGTGGCACAGTGGTTCAAGGTTTATCACGAGGAACTGGAAGCTGATAATCCAACTCGCGTGTTGAATCCACCCGTCTGATTAAGGTACAATGCCTCGATAGAGGTAAAAAATGGCGCTATTAAAGATCATCACATTTCCTGATCCATTTTTGCGGTTGAAAGCGAAAACGGTCACCGATTTTGGCAAGGACTTTCAAACTTTGGTTGAGAATATGTTTGAAACCATGCGAGATGCGCCGGGAGTGGGCCTGGCCGCGCCACAGATCGGTGAGTCGCTGAGATTGGTGGTCGTGGAATATAAGGATGAGGAGAACGAAAACGCCAAACCTAAAAGATTTGTATTGGTGAACCCTGAATTTACCGATAAATCTGAAGAGACCGTTGTGGATATTGAAGGCTGCCTGTCGGTGCCTGCTCTGGCAGGAGAGGTGGAACGCCACTACGCGGTGAAGCTGAAAGCCCAAAACCGCTTTGGCAAACCTATCAGGGTCAAAGCTGAAGGCTGGCTGGCGCGCATCTTTCAGCACGAAATTGACCACCTCGATGGCGTGCTTTATCCGGATCGGGCAACACGTGTTTTTCAACCTTCTGAGGAAGACCTGGAAAATATCAGGGACTGATGTTTCTCACACGTCTCTCGCTCACCAACTTTCGCATTTTTTCACGCCTTGATCTTGAGATTCCCAGACGTGTTATTCTGCTGAGCGGCTCGAACGCGCAAGGTAAAACAAGCGTTTTGGAGGCGATCAGCTTTTTAGCGACTTTTAGTTCATTTCATGCCAGCAACGATCGCCAATTGCTGAATTACAACCTGACCCCCGAACCGATACAGGTTGGTCGGATTGTTGCGGATTTTGTAAAAGGGGAACGGGCGCACACGATGGAAGTGCGGCTGGTTAAGGAATACAACGGTAATCCGAACGCTCCAAAATTTCGCAAGGAAGTGCTGTTGGATGGGGTAAAACGACGCATAAGCGATCTCTTTGGTCAGTTCAACGCTGTCAGTTTTCTACCACAAATGTCTAAAATCGTGGAAGATGGCCCCGCCGAACGGCGTCTGTATCTGGATCAGCTTTTGTGCCAGGCTGAACCGGGATATGCCCGGCATCTTTCAAATTTTAATAAAGCGCTGCAGCAGCGCAATGCGTTGCTGAAAATGCTCGGTGAACAAGGCGGGGACGCACGTCAGCTGGAAATCTGGGACGAAGTGATCGCCCGACACGCCGCGGAATTGATGCAAGCTCGTATTAATGTCCTGCATGAATTGGAATATGCGGCTCGACCAATTCACTCGAAACTGACCGATGGAGCGGAAGTTTTAAGACTGGTGTATCAGCCTTCTTATGAGCCGCTGCCCGCGCCAAAAGGTCAAATGCTGTTGCTGGATTCACAATTGGATCGCAGCGGTTTGAAAGTTGAAGAGCTTGAAAACGGCTATAAGGTGGCGCTTAGGGCTAATTATCGGGAGGATATCAACCGCGGGCTGACCAGCCTCGGGCCGCATCGGGACGAATTTAGATTTTTCATTAACAAGATTGACCTCGGCGACTTTGGTTCTCGGGGTCAGTCGCGCACTGTCTTGCTCTCGCTTAAATTCGCTGAGGTGGAGTGGATGCACGCGAGAACAGGTGAATGGCCGGTTTTATTATTAGATGAAATAATGGCCGAACTCGACCCTAAGCGCCGCGGCGATCTGATCGGGGTGCTTGACGAGGTGGAACAGGCGTTGCTAACAGCGACGGATCCTGAAATGTTCACCAGCGATTTTACGCAACGGCATGAGATCTGGCAGGTTAAGGACGGCATGGTATTCAAACAGACGCAATCTGAACCAAGTTTGGAGTAACATGAGAAATCGAAAATGGCTCGTCCACACTTGCCGGCTGCTGATCGGGTTGGTGATCGCGTCAAATTTGCTGGCAGCGATAACGTTCATGCTGCACCCGGAACTGTATATGGGCGGTTTCGAGTTGAGCGGCGTTCCGGGGAAGGCAGCTGTCGCGGGCTTCGGCATCTTGTTTTTAATGTGGCAAGTGCCGTATTTTTTTGCTCTGGCAGATCCACTTGAGTATACGATTTCACTAATTTCAGCAGTAATCATGCAGGCTATCGGCGTGGTTGGCGAAAGCGTATTGAAATCGACCATCCCGAATCAGCACGTTGTGTTGAGAAGTGGCGTCAATCGATTTATCGTTTTTGACGCAGCGGGGCTGGCATTGTTGGTCGCTGCCTGGTTAATTGTTTATCGGGTTAGATTAACAGAATTGGGAGTGAGGCATGTTTAAGAATTTAGTGGCCAAAACACGTAGTGTTCGCCGGTATGATGAATCATTCAAAGTCAGTGAAGAAACCTTGAGAAGCCTGGTTGATCTGGCACGCCTTTCACCCAGCCCAGCTAACCTTCAGGCGCTTAAGTTTAAGCTGGTGTTTAACGCTGAGTTGGTGATGGAAGTTTTCAGGACCGTCCGTTTCGGAGGGTATTTTAAGGATTGGGGAGGGCCTCAACCCGGTGAAAGACCCGCGGCTTATATTGTGATCCTCGGCGATCTGAACATTAAACGGCAGTTTGATCTGGACGCGGGAATCGCAGCGCAAAGTATGATGTTGGGTCTGACGGACCTGGGTTTGGGCGGTTGCATGGTGGGGTCCTTCGACCACGATGCGCTGAAGCGCCTGTTGGATCTAAGCGAAGATCTGGTGATTACGCTTGTTTTGGCGATTGGCAAACCCGCAGAACAAATCGTTATTGATGAGATGACCCCAGGTGGCTCGGTCAAGTATTATCGTGATGAGCAAAACGTTCACCACGTACCAAAACGCGCGTTGGATGAGCTGATTATCTAAGGCAATTCAGTTTTATTTCAGATCAAGGCAGGTCAGAGCAGTTTTAAGGTCGATTGCCGATTCGGTTGAATTCGCGAAAATAAGTTTCCATCCATTGGAAACTCTCAGGTTCTGGCGCAATGTGACATCTGCTGGCAGTTCAAAATCAAGTTGGACGGGCTGTGACGTCGCTGTTTCACAGCGAAGCTCAATGGTCGTTTCAGATTTTGGCTTGAGGCTGATGGTGTCATTTGACTTAATCAGATAAGCCGATTCTTCCGAGATACAGTTGGCTTGAATGGTCAGCTTCTGTTGTTCCTGCGTGGTGTTGAGCACCGTGTAAGTATAGCTATCCTTTTCTCGGGCTACATTGGTGATATTCAAACTTCCGTCAGCGGGCAGTTCGAAACCCGTGCCGACCGCGAGCGTGCCGGAGGGGCAGAGAACTTTACTGAAAAAACTCACCGCCGCCGGCACATTCTCTTTGTTTTGTTCAACCATCAATTCTTTGGGTTTTAACTGGCCATAGATGATATACAAAGTAATTTTGACGCTCTGATCAGACTGGTTGGTCGCAGTGACTGTCAGCTTGTCTTTGGATAGCAAAGAAGCGGTGATCGCCAGGCTGTCAGCCGGTTCAGCTCCTCCGCTGACGACTAACGCAGCTGAGGGACAGTTGAGCTGGAAAGTCTCGGTGTGGTCGCCAGCCAGATCAAATGATTTGGTGATGAACGACAGACCAGGCAAGGGAGTGGCGGAGAGGGTCAGCGTCGGGTTTGGCGTTGAGGTGCTTGCAGGCGTTATTGTCAACGTGCCGGTAAGTGATTGAGTTGGCGTCTCTGAAACGTCAATGGTGGGTGTGGCTGTTGGGGCTGGTGTGTCAGGCAGGCTGGTTTCGGTGGGCGGTTCTGGCGTTGCGGTATCTTCGGGGGTGGAAGTGAGCGCGGGCGCAGTAGTTCGGGTCGCGGCCGGAGTGTCTGTGATGACGGGTGTAGTGGTTAAGGTTGGCGTTTGTGTTTCGGCAGCGATGAGGGTCGCCGTTGAGGCAGGCAGATCAGTCTGCGAAGCCGTTAGTGTCTGGGTGGGCGCAGTTGTTTGGGTAAGAGTTGGCGTCGGGGTATAGGTTTTAGTGGGCGTGGAAGTAAAGGTTGGTGTGTGGGTTTTGGTTGCCTCGGGCTTGCGCGTAGCCGTAGGAATGGGGATGACGATTCGATAGGAGAGCTCAGCGCCAATCAAACTGCCGTTGGGGGCCTGGACGCGCCATGTGCCTTCAAAGGTGCCCGGTATTGAAGGGGCGATGAGGTTTACTGAAATAGTTGTCGCTTCGCCCGCCCTCAGGTAGGGAAGCGCAGCGGGTGATCTTCCGCCTAATTGATAGCCTTTGATAAATACGAGGCGATAGTTATTCCATGCGCATGAGCCGCTATTGCGCACCTGCCAGGATTTGGTGAAAGCCTGGGCGTCTTTCAGGATCGACCCATCGGGATAGTTGACATCTGCCAAGAAGGTCGCGCCCATTGAACATTCTGTCGGGGAGGGGGTGACGGTTGGGGATTCGCTGACCGTGGGCGTGCTGCTTGGGGCAGGCGAGGGCAGTTCGGGAATGATGGGAGTGATCTCCGCGGAAGCAGAGACCATCACCGCACGCTCGGCGATCACTGAGCTGTGGCCGGAACGATCGAATAATTCCACCGTCAGCATTACCGGTCCCTCATTGAGTGGTAACCACGTTTGGGTAATTTCGGAATTGTACGGCGATGTCAGCGTGGCCTGGTCAAGTTTGACGAGGTTCCCATTCACGCGCAATTCAACTTTTGACCAGCCATCGCTGGTCTGAAATTGCGAGATAATCTCAACTTCCTGAAGCATTGGGAGCACCTGGCCGGAGGTTGGTTTAACGATAATGATTGCCATGGGCGAGGGTTTGGGCTTGCCAAAAAAGTACACCAGAAGAATGACCGAGATCATGGCCAGCAGAAATAATGGTATGACTACCAACAGTGATTTTTTAAGGCGTGTGTCTTCCATTGGTTTTCTCCCAAATTAAAGACGTTTTTCCGGGCGCAAGGTTCCTGCCGATGGGGTCGGCGGCTCAGGTCAGCCGGTAAGCCGTATTCTGTCTTGGATGCGCATCTATCTAGGCAAACTGTCACCAGCCTGCTCATGCGGTCTACCCGGAGATCGAGTGAGCCGAGCAAGCTCTTTCTCCTGTTTGACCTTGCACCGGGTGGGGGTTGCCTGGACGCGTTTGTTGCCAAAGCGCCGGTGGTCTCTTACACACACCTTTTCACCCTTACTCTTGCGAGCGGTATGTTTCTGTGGCCCGATCCATGATCTTACGACCATCCAGGGGTTACCTGGCATCCTGCTCTGCGGTGTACGGACTTTCCTCACTGTTAAGCGCGCGCACCTGACTGACCTGAGTGATTTAAGCATAGCGGAAGGAGGTGTAAAAGTCAATTATCCATCGAGGGGGTAGAGCGATACACTGTCGATCTAACGAAAAAATAGAATTTTGGATATCTGGTGAAGATCATGAAGCAAATGATTTCGTCACTTGGCGTAGCAGGGCTGAAGCGGTTAGAGCCCAGGTGGGATGAGGGGACACTCTTTGAGCTGGAAAAGATATTTGGCCCGACGTTGGTTTCAGCAGGTATCATGGGCTGAAAGTGATGGATGCTGATGGATGAGTTGATAATTTTTGACAAGTATTTACCGATTTTCAAAAAATCGGACTGGACAATTTTGGAATATCCTGTAAAATGAAAGATCGTGAAATTGAACGTCCAGTACGGAGGAAGAAGTTGGCAAATATTAAATCTCAAATCAAACGGAATAAACAAAACCAGGCAGCGCGTTTGCGCAACCGGGTCTATCGCGGCACAGCCCGCACCATGGTGCGCAAAGCTCAGGCTGCTCTGAAGACGGCTGAGACCAGCGAAAGCGCTCAGGCAGAAATGACCGCCGCGATCAAGGCGCTTGATAAGGCCGCGTCGAAGGGCGTTATTCATAAGAATAATGCTGCCCGCCGAAAAGCCCGTTTGATGGCCAAAGCAAACGCTATCGAAGCAAAGTAGTTTTTAGCAACCTTGATACCATGAGCGAGGCGTATGCCTCGCTTTTGTGTGTTTAATGCAGAGCGCTTTTTGATCTCAGGCGAACGAGCGGACTTATCCGTGACACTCGCGCTGAAGGCTGTCAAAATATTTTTGTGAATTGTTGATGACACAAAGCTAACAAATGTTGATAAGCGAGGAATTTTGAGTTTGGTGATGTGATTATGGACTAATCAGGGACGGTGTGCGAGCGCCTCACGATGTTATAATCCATTCGAAATTAGCCAAGGACTGATGATGTTTGACCGACGAAAAGAACAATTAATTGCCAAAATTCAATCTTTCTGCGAAGCAAAAGGTTTGCCGATCCAAAAGGCCGAATTGCGCAATATTCCATTCAGTGGCGAGTGGGGGGTGGCACTGCCTTTCTTTCCCCTGGCAGCGGCTGACCGCGATCGCTCCGGGTCGGTTCCGCAGCACGCCCAGGCTTTGGCGGAAGCTCTGAAAGCGGAGCTTGGAATTCCGGAGGGTTTTAGCCGTCTTGAAGCGGTCAATGGCTACCTTAATCTTTATTTTTCGACCTCTGAATATGCCAAAGAGGTGGTCACCAGTGTCTTAAATGAGAGTAACAGGTATGGCAGCCGCCCAGGCAGCGGCAAACCAACTATGATCGAATACTCAAACCCCAATACCCATAAACCTCTGCACGTTGGCCACCTGCGCAACGTGATCCTGGGCGGGGCGGTGAGTAACTTGCTCGAAGCCAGCGGTAAACCGGTTGTTCGGGTCAATTACATCGGCGATATTGGTCTGCATGTCATCAAGTGGATGTGCAATTATGAGATGTACCACGCCGGCGAAGAGCCCGCAGCGGACAAAATGCGTTGGATGGCGGACTTGTACGCTGAGGCAGACAAGCGTTTTTCTGAAGACCCGGCGTTTGAACACGCCGTGAGGGCATATTTCGCGCGCTGGGATGGTGGCGAGCAGCATCTCAAGGATCTCTGGTTGCTGACCCGCGCGTGGTCAATGGAAGGATTCGAACAGGTTTACGACCTTTTGGGTGAGCATTTTGACCACATTTACTTTGAATCCGAAGTTGAGGAACCGGGCAAACTGCTGGTAGAAGACCTGATTAAATCGGGATTGGCTGAGGATGGCCGGCCTGAGAACCCAGTAATTATTGATCTGGACAAAAAGCTCGGTACGAAAGAGGAATATCGGGTGGCGGTTATCCTGCGCTCGGATGGCACGTCGCTTTACGCCACCAAGGAAATTCCTCTGGCGATCATGAAATTTTCTGATTATGAGTTGGACGAGTCGATCTATGTGATTGACGTGCGTCAGTCGCTGCATATGAAGCAGATGAAGAAAGTGCTCGAATTGATGGGGTATGAATGGGCGCCGCGCATGCGCCACCTGGCTTATGAGATTGTTAACCTGCCAGGGAATGTTACCATGTCTTCACGCGATGGAACGGTGGTGTTATTGGATGACCTGATCCGAGAGGCGACTGAGCGGGCTTTGGCGATTGTCAGGGAGAAAAATCCCAGCCTGAGTGAAGCGGAAACGCGTGAGGTGGCTCTGGAAGTGGCATTGGGGGCGATTAAATATCCGATGATCTCGCGTGAAAACACTAAAATTGTCACCTTTGACTGGGAAACCGCGTTGGATTTCAACGGGCAAAGCGCGCCATACATTCAGTACGCTCATGTCAGGGCTAACAGCATCTTGACCAAAGCCGGCGGAAGAAAGCCCGAGCGGTTCGACTTTGATTATGACTTGCAGCCATCTGAGATCAACCTGATCGAGATGATTTCACATTTCCCTGTCGAGGTCGAGCGGGCGGCGAAGGAATTGAAGCCCTCACTGATCGCGACTTACGCGTACGACCTGGCCAAGAGCTTCAGTGATTTTTACAATCAATGTCAGGTCATCAACGCGTCAGCCGAGATACGTGGCGCTAGGTTAGCTTTGGTTGACGCGGCGAGAATTACAATTAAAAACGCTTTGAAACTAATTGGTATCAAAGCGCCGCGAATCATGTAAAATAAAAAGGTTGCATCAATATATTCACAAAGGAGAGTTTTTAGTATGAGTCGAGTACGAACAATTATTATGGGAGCCGCGGGGCGTGATTTCCACAACTTCAACACTTTCTATCGCGACAACGAAAAGTATGAAGTGGTTGCTTTCACAGCTACCCAAATTCCTAATATTGAAGGTCGTAAGTACCCCACAGTACTGGCAGGAAAGCTGTATCCAAACGGCATCGATATCTATCCAGAATCTGAACTGCCCAAATTAATCAAAAAGTTCGATGTTGATGAAGTTGTTTTTGCTTACAGCGATGTGCCGTATCCCTATGTGATGCACAAAGCCGCCCAGGTGAACGCGCTTGGCGCTGATTTTAAATTAATGGGAATGAAGACAACCCAGGTCAAATCGACCAAACCGGTCGTTGGAATTTGCGCGGTGCGCACTGGTTCAGGCAAGAGTCAGACAACCCGTCGCGTTTCAAAGATTCTGATTGACCTTGGCTATAAGGTCGCCGCGATCCGCCACCCGATGCCTTATGGAGATCTGGCAAAACAACGCGTGCAGCGTTTCGCCGATTACAGCGATCTTGACAAGCATGAATGCACAATCGAAGAGCGCGAAGAATACGAACCTCATATTGACAATGGTGTGATTGTTTACGCCGGCGTTGATTATGAAGCGATCCTCCGCGAGGCTGAGAAGGAAGTTGATATCGTTCTGTGGGATGGCGGCAACAACGATTTCTCGTTCTACAAAACCGACCTGCTGATTACAGTGGCGGACCCGCTGCGCCCCGGCCATGAGATGGCATATTATCCGGGTGAGACTAATATCCGCGACGCGGATGTGGTGGTGATTAACAAGGTTGACACGGCCAAACCAGAAGATGTCGTCAGTGTGCGCGATAATGTCTATTCGGTGAACCCGAACGCGATTATTATCGAAGGCGCTTCACCGATTTTTGTGGATAATCCTGACGCCATTCGCGGCAAGCGTGTTTTGGTGGTTGAGGATGGCCCGACCCTGACTCATGGCGAAATGAAGTTTGGCGCTGGCTATGTGGCTGCCCGCCGCTATGGCGCCAGGGAAATTGTCGACCCACGCCCCTTCGCTGTGGGCACAATCGCAGAAACCTACAAGAAATACCCGAATACGGGCACGATTCTGCCCGCCATGGGTTATGGTGAGCAGCAGGTGAGAGACCTCGAAGCCACTATCGCGGCCGCGGATGTGGATCTGGTTGTGATCGGTACCCCGATCGACCTGACCCGGGTGATGAAGATTAATCGCCCCAGCGAGCGTGTTCGCTATGACCTCGAAGAGATCGGCAAGCCGACCCTCGAAGATATTTTGACCAAGAAATTCGGCAAGCACGCCTAAGTTTCGGTAAAACAACCGAGAATCACGCGAGGGTCAGAGTTATCTGACCCTCGCTTTCGTGATAAACTCACTTCAGTTTTGAGGTGAGTTTTATGTTTTTGGATTCAGTGATCATTAACGTGCATTCGGGCAAAGGCGGGGATGGCATGGTGCATATGCACCGCGAGAAGTACCGCCCGCGCGGTGGCCCGGATGGGGGCGATGGCGGCAGGGGTGGCAGCGTCATCCTCGAGGTCCAGGCGACTCTGAACACGCTTAATAAGTTTCATTACAACGAAGAATACAAAGCCCCCGCGGGGAAAAATGGCGGCCCCTCGAACCGTTCGGGGAAGGCAGGAAAAGACCTGATCATCCAAGTGCCGCCAGGGACAATTATCTACAATAACGAAACGCTTGAGCTGTTGGGCGACCTGGTAACGTCTGGCCAACGGCTGGTGGTAGCCAAAGGCGGCAGAGGCGGCAGGGGGAATCAGCACTTCGCGAGTTCTCGAAATCAGATGCCGCTGACGGCAGAAAAAGGGGAGCCAGGCGAAGATCTCGCTATCAGGCTTGAATTGAAGCTGATTGCGGACGTCGGGTTGGTTGGCATGCCAAACGCGGGAAAATCGTCGATTTTAGCTGCCACAACCAATGCCCGTCCCAAGGTGGCGAACTATCCCTTCACCACTTTGGAGCCTAATTTGGGTGTGGTAGAGCTTGACCCGGAACATACCATGGTGATGGCGGATATCCCCGGCCTCATTGAAGGCGCCTCAGAAGGGGTTGGCCTGGGTTTTGACTTTTTAAGGCATGTCCAGCGCACGCGGGTGTTAATTCACGTGCTGGATGGCATGTCAGAGGACCCTGCAGGTGATTACGAAACGATTAACAATGAGCTGGCGCTGTTTGATGATCGTCTGGCAACTCTCCCGCAGGTGGTCGTTCTCAATAAGATCGACCTGCCGGAAGTTCAGGCGAAATATGATCGCTTGCGGCAAGTGTTTGCCGATGAAAATGTTGAATTATTCTCCGCTTCGGCGGTGACTCATCAGAATATGAGAGAGTTGATGTGGAAAACCTGGCAAGTGCTGCAGGACGCGCCGATCCCTGAAGCAGAAGAGGAAATGCCGGTCTATCGCGCACTCGAGGATCCAAAAGCGTTTCAAGTCTTTGAAGACGAGGACGAAGAGGGGTGGCGTGTGACCGGGAAGATGATCGAACGCGCTGCCGCGATGACATACTGGGAACAACCTGGCTCAGTGCGGCGCTTCCAGCGGCTGATGAAAGGTTTGGGAGTGGATAAGGCTTTGCGTGAAGCTGGAATTCAAGAAGGTGAGACCGTTCATATTGGTGAATGGGACTTGGAGTGGGTGGATTAGCGCTTAAAAATGTTCGCCAGCTAGGTGAGGGGGGCACCCAGCCGACGAACTTTAGTAGTTTACCATTAAATTAGAAAACATAATAAAAATACACAGAAATTGATTAACGTTTTGTTATTAATTCTGCTAAGAAATCGGAATATTCGCGCTTTTGAATCTCAGTTGATAAAAAGAGGTCAGCCCAGGCTGACCTCTCAGAACGTTGATTCGACCAACAGTTTTTAGCACTCGCTGTGCCCACAGGTGTAGCACTTGGAGCAGCCTTCTTCGTTGATCAGGGTAGCCTGACCGCATTCGGGGCAGAGCTCGCCCAACGGCCTCGACTCAGGGGTTATGCCTGGAATGGCTAATTGTTCTTTGGGCAGCGGTTCAGGAGCGGGGATTTCTTTCTGCCAGTGTTGCTGGTAAAGATAATCATCGAGGGCTTTGGCGATGCCGTCAGGCAGAGATCTCACCCGATTGGGGCCGAAACCAAGCGAGCGACCGCCGCCGATGCCGGCTAACTGTTCCATGACGAGCTTGAGGCGTTCGCGAGGTTCAATGGGAGAGGCGATGCGCAGAACATAAGAAATAAGACGCCCCATTGCCTCAGAATGCGCGGCGGTTTCGCTGCCGGCCTTGGCGGTGTTGATGAAGACCTCAAATGGCTGGTTGCCACCATTCTCATTGATTGTGATGAAGGCTTTGCCAAGCGGGGTCTCGATTGAGTAGGTGTAGCCATGCAGTGTGCGAGGTCGAGGACGTTTGGTATCTTTCCAGAGGCGCAATTGCGACTCGATATCTTCCCCATACAGCCCAGCCAATTCCGTCACAGCATCCCCGCCACTTTCTTTTGCCTGCATGGTGGCTTTTGTTTCCAGAACGACTTTGTCGCGGGAGCCAGTGATGTATACCGTGATGCCCTTGCAGCCTAATTTCCAGGCATACATGAAGGCGTTTTTTACTTCTTCTTCTGTGGTGCCGGCTGGGAAGTTGATCGTCTTGGAAAGCGAATTATCGACAAAACGCTGCAGGGCGGCCTGGATGCGGATGTGTTCATCCGCGGTGATATCTGATGAGACAACAAAAACCTGACGAATATGCTGTGGCAGTAGTTCGATGTTCTGACAGGAACCGTTTTCGAGCACCTTGTCAATAATCTGGTTTTTGGTTTCTTCGGTCAGATTGGTGGCGTCCAGCGCGTTCTTGAAGTGAGGTGAAACGTAGTTCAGTTTAAGGTCAGTGCCTCTGTCGTTAACGTGGCGTACATAGGCAAGCGCGAAAACAGGTTCACAGCCGTACCCTTCGCACCCAGCGACTGTGCCGATCGTGCCGGTTGGAGCGACGGTGGTTTGAGCAGCGTTGCGGATGCCGTATTTGAGGATGTCCTCAACGATCTCATCCCAGTTGATTTCAGGCCGCTGCCAGTCGCGGGTGTAGGCTTCAAGTGGCGTGGGGGGAGTCCAGCGCATATTGTGACGGTCATAAATGCTGCCTTCGATGGCTGGGAACGGCCCCTTTTCCTGGGCGAGCCTGACACTGGTTTTCATGGCGTGATAGCGCACAAATTCCATCACCTGGCCGCAGAACTCAAGCGATTCCTCACTGCCATAGCGGATGCCGCAGTGGTACATGAGGTCAGCCAAACCCATAATGCCTAATCCGATGCGGCGGGCGTTTAACGCTGACTGACGCAACTCAGGCACCGCAGGCACATAGGCGTTCTTATCGACCACATGGTCGAGGAATTCAGCAGCCAATTCCGTAGTGCGTTGCAACTTCAGCCAGTCAACCTTGCCATCTTTGCCACAATGTTCAGCCAGGTTGATCGAACCCAGACAACAGTTTTCATAGGGGCCTAACCATTGTTCACCGCAGGGATTGGTGGCTTCCAGATCATACAGATGGGGGACCGGGTTGGCGCGGTTGGCAGCATCGAGGAAGAGCGCACCCGGCTCACCATTGTGGTGCGCCTGGCTGACGAATTTATCAAACAGTTCGCGAGCTTTGACAGTTTTGTGAACTTTAATTGGCACACCGGCACGTTCCGCCGCCTCAATGGTGCCGCTGAATTTCTTGTATTCCGGCGAGTGAACATCGGGAAAGCGCAGGTCCCAATCGGTGTCGTTTTCAACAGCCTGCATAAAAGCGTCGGTGATGCCGAGCGAAATATTGAAGTTGGTAATAGCGTTTTCATTCGTCTTGCAGTGAATAAAGTCTTCAACATCCGGATGATCCACCCGAAGAATTCCCATATTGGCGCCGCGACGCGTTCCACCCTGGGCGATCTCTCCAAAGGCGTGGTCATAAACTCGCAGGAAACCAACCGGGCCGGTAGCCTCACCCGCTGAAGTCTTCACCATCGAGCCAGCAGGGCGCAGCCTTGAGAAGTTGAAGCCGTTGCCGCCGCCAGTCTGCTGGATGAGCGCAGCGTTGCGCAAGGTAGAAAAAATGCCATCCGAGGCGCGTCCCATATCATCAGCGATCGGAAGCACAAAGCAGGCAGCAAGTTGGCCAAGTGGGGTGCCAGCGCCGGTGAAGGTGGGTGAATTGGGGAAGAAGCTCTTGGTCACCAGCATCTCGTAGTATGCCCTGGCGGTCTGTTCGACAGGCATGCCATTATCTACGGTGTCAGCCACGTGCCAGGCAATGCGCCAGAACATTTCTTCGACGCTTTCAACTGGCTGACCATCGATACCACGACGCAGATAACGCTTGGAGAGGATCTGGCGTGAATTATCACTTAATTCGATGGAGGGCAGATCCTCAGGCAAGGGTGGGGTGGGTAATAAACCAGATGAGGTGATGGGCTTCTCTGACATAGCGAGTCCTTTGAATGGAAAATTATTTTTCTACTTCTGACAGGAGATGGTCAATCTCATTGCGTATGGTATGCAGGTCGTCCATCCGCAGATAGACGATGGCATAACGGATATAAGCAATATGGTCGAGTTCTTTAAGACCTTTGACGGCCAGATCTCCTACAACGCGGGAGTTAACCTCAGAACGGCCTTTTTTTTGGAGCTCTGCTTCAATGTTGCCAGCCAGTCTTTCAATCGCGGCGGCAGGAACCGGGCGCTTCGCACAGGCGATGCGCAGACCTGCAACTAATTTGTCGCGGTTGAATTCTTCGCGGGTGCCATCGCGTTTGACCAAAAGAGGTGTGGTGAGGATGGGACGTTCGATAGTGCTAAAGCGCTGCCCGCAGGAATCGCATTGGCGACGCCGGCGGATGCCTCTTTGGGCATCTTTCGTGGTGTCGATGACGCGCGATTCGCTATGTTGACAATAAGGACAATTCAATTTGCTGCTCCAGTAGTCATACCTATGGGTGGGGGTATATAAGCAAATCCACCGCATATATGGTGGAAAAAGTGTATCACGATCGTGGCATCAACGGCCTCTTTTACAGGAATTTAATCTTAACAATGCAGACTTTTTAAGGTTTGAATTCAAATGTGGATGAACTGTGGAGAATGCTGGTTTATCTTGCTTAAGAAGCATAGATTGGTTCCGAGATATAGATTCACTTGCGGATAGGTTCTGGAAGATGCTTCGTGTAGTAAATGCACTTGCTGATTAACAAGTTCTATTTTTGTTATTTAGACACACTTCTTAGGCTGATTTGTGTTGGGTTTACGAAAGATTGATATGCAAAACCTGGTTTTGCGCGCGCTTATTTGCCGCTGCCGCAGCAGGCTGGCCATCTTTTTTATGTAAAATAGGCAGGCTTATATTGAAATAAGCTAGTTAAGAGTCTCCAACCTTCCTTTCAAGCGGTGAAAGGAAGGTTGGAAAAGCACCAACAAGCACGATTAGGAGACTCGTGGTTTGGACAGATTATCCGCGGCGATTGCGCATGAAGGCAGGTATGTCGAGATCGACATTGTTGCCGACAAATTCGTATCGCTCAGTGGTCTGAGCCTGTGTCGCCGGTTCGGGTTTAGGCATCGGGTCTGACGGGGTTAGAATTCGCGCCCGGGTGTCGGCTCCTTGAAAAAAAGGCTGCTCCACCTCGTGAGAAGTGGGGATATTGTGATCGAAGCCTGTCGCAATGACCGTGATGCGGATGTTGTCGCCCATTGCCTCATCGATGACGGCACCGAAGATGAGGTTGACATCGGGGTGGGCGGTTTCTTTGATGATTGCAGCTGCCTGGTTGACCTCAAAGAGTGAGAGGCTTGGTCCACCGGTGACGTTAAACAGAATGCCGTGAGCGCCATTGATGGTGACATCGAGCAACTGACTTGAGATTGCCTGTTCGGCGGCGATGCGTGCGCGGTCTTCGCCAGAAGCCTGACCGACTGCCATAAGGGCGGCGCCCCCTTCAGACATGATCGTGCGCACGTCGGCAAAGTCGAGGTTGATCAGACCAGGAATAGTGATAAGTTCTGAGATGCCCTGAATGCCCTGACGTAAAACATCGTCTGCCATGCGGAACGCATCATTAAGGCCTACATTCTTTGTGATGATCTGAAGCAGACGATCGTTGGGGATGACAATCAATGTGTCTGCGTGTTGTTTGAGACGCATAGCGCCTTCCTCGGCATTCCTGCTGCGGTGCGCGCCTTCAAAAGAGAAAGGACGGGTGACGACGCCGATGGTCAGCGCGCCAATTTCTTTGGCGATTTGAGCAACGACTGGTGCAGCACCGGTTCCTGTGCCGCCACCTAAACCCGCTGTGACAAAGACCATATCGCTGCCTTTGAGGACCTCATAGAGATCTTCGGCGGATTCTTCAGCAGCCGCCTGGCCGATGGAGGGATTGCCTCCTGCGCCAAGACCGCGCGTGGATTTGTCACCAATACGTACTCGGGTGGGGGCGTTCGATTTAAGCAATGCCTGGGCGTCGGTGTTGACCGAAATGAATTCGATGCCTTGAAGACCTTCGGCGATCATGCGGTTGACTGCGTTGCAGCCACCGCCGCCAACTCCTACTACTTTGATTCTTGCAAATGATTCAGCATCCATGATATTTCTCCTATTTTGCTTGTTCAATTATGGCAATAAAACTTTTAACCAACCGAGGATGTCCGCTTTTTTCCCGGTTTGATTTCTGGATTTGCCAGGCCGCTCAGTGAGCACCTGGTTTGTTTCGCTCATCAGAATCGCCCACTGCAAAAGCCCTACGCTGGTGGCATAGGCAGGGGAAGCGATCTGATCGGTGAGGCCGACCATCTTTTCCGGTTTGCCAATGCGGCAAGGCAGATTGGTGACCCGACTGGCGAGTTTTCGGATGCCAGGCAATTGGCTGGCTCCGCCGGTGAGAACGAGGCCTGCGGGAAGCATGCCGTCATATCCGGAATTCTTAATTTCGCGTTCAACGAGCTGGAAGATTTCTTCGACACGAGCTTCGATGATGTTGACCAACTCACGACGATTGACAGTTGAGGGCTGTTCGGAGCCGAATGATTTGATTGAAAAGGTTTCTTCTTCACCGATCTCGTCTAAATTCGCGTAGCCATGCTGTAGCTTGACTTCTTCGGCCACGTCAAGAGGCAGTCTCAGACCCTGAGCAATATCGGAGGTGACAGAGTTGCCGCCATAGCCGATCACGCTGGTGTGCCAGACATCGCCGTTGATGTAAATGGCGATATCGGTTGTGCCCGCGCCGAGGTCAACGACCGCGACACCCATTGAACGCTCCGTCTCAGAGAGCACCATTTCACCCGCGGCGAGGGGATTGAGCACAAATTGTGAAACTTCAATCCTGGCGCCGGAGACGCACTGGCGCAAGTTTTCGACTGTGGAGGCAGCCGCTGTGATGATATGCGCTTCAACTTCAAGCCTGAAACCGTGCATGCCAATGGGCTGACGGATTCCGTCCTGTCCATCAATGATGAAACCACGTTGAATGACGTGGATAATTTCGCGATTGTGAGGGATGGCGACTGCCTGGGCCGAATCGAGCGCTCGATAAACATCCTCCTGATCGATCACACGACCTGAAATGCCAACCACGCCGCGGCTGTTAACTGAGGAGACGTGGGATCCAGCCAGGCTCACCAGGGCGCTATTGATTTCGAAACCAGAGGTGCGTTCGGCTTTTTCGATGGAGCGTTCGATAGCGCGCGAAGCGGATTCGATATCGGTAACGATACCTTTGCGGATGCCCATGGAGGGTTCGACCCCCACACCCAAAATGCGCAGATTGTAGCCATTCTCAACGCGGGCTACAAGCGTGCAAATTTTAGATGTTCCAATGTCTATTCCAACTACGATCGGGTCTTCCATGGTTACTGCTCCAGTCTGTAATAAGGTGCGTGTAGAAACTCCATACTGATCATAGTTGGATGCAAGTTTTGGGCCAGAATGGAGTTAACAATAGTTTTATATTCAACCAATTTCAAATCAATTTTTTCAGAGTCACTGCCGAAATAAACCTGCCAACCATTTGGATCCATCCAGCCTAAACCAGTCTCGGGGGTGTGGAGCAAATTTGTGCCTTCTGGCAGGATTTTGGCCAGTTTCTCAACGGCGTGGACGAAAGTCGGGTCGACGTTCGGTTTAATTGCTGTGTCTACTTCATCAGTGTTGACGTAGGTGACGGTTTTGGGGTCTACCCAACCGAGCGGGTGAGGGGGTTCACCCGTAGAGTAGACGGCGAGCAGTCCTCCGCTGTCTCCACGTGGGCTGAAACCGTATCCGTCTTTGTCGATCCACTGAGTGATCTCGTCGTTCTGAAGCCAGGCAATCAGCGGTTCGCGCTCAGTGACGGTGATATTAATCAGGTTGGGTAAAGAAACCGACACGTCAGCACTGGCAACTTCGGAAAAAGTAGCCAATATGACTTGTTCCACTTCCTGTGGAACCACTTCAACAATTGGTGTTCCGCCGACAGTCAGCGACTGGATCATCTCATTGGCGCTGACGCGCTGAGCGCCATTCAGGTTGACACCTGAAATTTTGAATTCATTGCTCATAGATATATAGAGCAAGGCACCGGCAGCAACGACAGCGATAATTGCTGAGACAACCCGCCAGCCGATTCTGATGTTTGGCAGGGTAGGCAAGCGTACTTCCGTACCTTCTGAACCGGTAGCCATGTAAACGCGCTTGCGGGTTTGTTGGCGAAAAGAAGGATTGCTATCGGTCGGAGTGTAGCCGGTACGGCGTTGGACGACACGAGCGGAGTTTTGGGCGTTACGGCTCTCGCGTATGGCTGGGTTGGAAACCGGCTTGTTGCGAACCGGTTCCATTTGACGCCGCGCACGGATCAAATCCGCGCGGGAGAGATTCTCGTTTTTTCTCGCCATTTAATCCTCAAATTTCCTGACTGTGGCGTCGCGTTCAGCTTTGCGCTCGAAAGCCAGTTCGATTAAGCGGTCGACAAGCGCTGAATAGCTCAACCCGCAAGCGTTCCATAGTTTTGGGTACATGCTGATATGAGTGAAACCGGGCATCGTGTTGATTTCACTGAAGTAGATCTCTTCTGTGTCTTTATCCATCAAAAAGTCAACCCGGGCGAGCCCAGCGCAATCCAGCGATTTAAAAGCCCGGATCGCGTAGTCATAAATAAGATTGGTTTGTTTTTCGCTCAATGAGGCAGGAATGCAGAGTTCAGCCACACCATTGAAGTATTTGTCGTTGTAAGTGTAGAACTCGGCATCTGGGAAGATCTCGCCAGGTACCGAATGAATGGGCTGGTCATTGCCCAGCACACTGATTTCAATTTCACGGGCGTTCAGTCCGCGCTCGACAAGAATGCGGCGATCATATCTGGCCGCTTTTTTGAGGGCTGGGATGAGTTCAGCGCGATTGTGGGCTTTGCTGATGCCGACAGATGATCCAAGGTTGGCCGGCTTGATGAACAGTGGGTATGGGGCAATTTTTTCGGCGTCTTCAAACACTTTTTCGAGCTGATTGTTGACGTCGTTGCGCGAAAAAGTCGCGTATTCGAGCACCGGGATGCCTTCGGCTTCGATAATATGCTTGCAAATTGATTTATCCATGGCGGTTGATGAACCCAAAACGCCGGCGCCGACATAGGCAGCGTCCAGGATCTCAAACATGCCCTGAATGGTGCCATCTTCACCATATGTGCCATGCAGAACCGGAAAGATAACATCAACACTTGTCAATAATCTGAGTTGGTTGTTTGAGCGGGTATAGAGATTGACTTTGCCTTGTTCGTTGATCAAGACAACTTCGCTTAGACCTGCGATTGAACCGTCTTTGAACGTCTCCAACGTTGATTGGCCGGTAAGCCACGCGCCATCCTGAGTGATGCCGACCTGATGGACAACATATTTTTCTTTGTCAATGGCTTCCTTAATCGAAGCGGCGGACATTAAAGAAACAGCATGCTCGCCGGAGCGGCCGCCGAAGAGTAATAACAGATTGAGTTTATGCTTCATAAAATTCACCTAAAAGCTCTACTTCGAGTTCAAGATCAACCCCAAACTTCTCTTTGACTGTTTTTTGGGCGAGTCGAATGAGCTTGTAGTAATCCTGTGCACTTGCCGTGCCATCATTCACTATAAAATTAGCGTGTTGACTGCTGAAAGCGGCATTCCCCTCGGCGTGACCTTTGAGGCCGGCTGCTTCGATCAACCTGCCCGCATAATCGCCGGGCGGATTTTTAAAGGTTGAGCCAGTGGATGCCCCTCCAGGCTGTGTTTTTTGACGATGATTGGTGAATTCAGTTAATTTCTGCCAGGCAGCTTCACGGGTGCTTTTTAGCACAGCAAAAGTCGCTGAAAGAATAATGGAGGGCAACCGTTCACGTTTGAGGAAACTGCTGCGGTATGCATAGCCCATGCCTTCACTGTTGAGCACTTTTTCGCCTTCCTCGCGAAAGAGGACTGTGGTGTTGATCAGGGTTTTAGATACATCCGAACCATGCGCGCCAGCGTTGCCATAGACGGCGCCGCCAACGGTTCCGGGGATACTGTTCGCCCATTCCAATCCAGTAAGCCCGCGCAAAGCTGATTGGCGCGCCATGGCGCCGAAGTTCGCTCCGCTTTCGCAATAAACATAAGGACTTTCTTCCTGCGAGTAGATTTTTATGTTATGACAGCGGTTGAGCAGAATTATGCCAGGGTATCCTTTGTCGCTGATTAGGACGTTGGCCCCACTTCCGAGAACTTTAAAGGGCACCTGATGCGACCATAGTTTTGTGGCGGCTTCGCGCATTTCGTCCAGAGTGTTGATGGGCAATAAACCCAGCGCCAGTCCGCCCACACGCGAAGTGGTATAGTTTGACATTCGTACGTTTTGCTGCAACCTGTCACCGAAGCTTTCTTCGAGCAATCGGATGATGGATTGAGTCATTGTTTGCCTCCTTGCGGGGCTGAACCTTGAAGCCGTTTAACCAGATCGGCGCTGAGTTGAGGGCCCTTGCCAGCGGAGAAGACAACCACCACATCATCATTTGCGATTTCAGATGTGATTGTGTCTACAACAGCGCTGAATTCTGGCAGATAACGTCCATGTGGGAGCGCGTCGGCGATTGGTTGCGGCGTCAGCCCGGTGTCTGTTTCGCGCGCGGCATAAATTTGTGTAATGATGACTTTGTCAGCTTTATTGAGCGCTTTTATGAATTCGTCTTTCATGGCAACGGTACGGCTGTAGGTGTGAGGTTCCCACACTGCCCAGAGGCGTTTGTGGGGATAGAGTTCGCGTACCGCGCTGATCGTTGTATTGATTTGAGTGGGATGGTGGCCATAATCGTTGATGATGACCTGACCATTTTGTGAATAAACGATATCAAATCGACGCTCAGTTCCCTGAAAATCTCTCAACGCGCTCGAGAGCAGGCTGAGATCCAGACCCAATTGATGGACGACCGAGAGGGCAGCGGCCGCGTTGAGCAGGTTATGTTTACCGGGCACGCCAACCTCAAAACTGCCTAAAGGTTCCCCGGCAAGTTCAAGCGAGAAGAGATTATGAGTGCTTCGCCAGCCAGCGCCGACAATGCGGTAATCACAGTTTAATCCAAAACCATAGGTCATCACACGATCAAGTTCAGTCGAAAAGCGGGACATGAGGCGGATGACACCCGGGTCATCGCCACAGAGGACTGCCTTGCCCTGGCGATCGGTTCTGGATAAGAAAGCGCCAAAAGCGTCGAGGTAGTTTTCGATGGTAGGGAAGCAATCAGGGTGATCATGTTCGAGGTTGGTAATCACGCTAAACTTCGGGTAGAGACCTAAAAACATGTAATCGTATTCATCGGCTTCGATAACAAACAGATCATTCAGCCCATGGTGAGCATTGGTATTGAGACCTTTGATCTCTGCGCCAAGGATGAAACTCGGGTCGAGATGAAGCGACTGTAAGAGGCTGATGAGCATGGCTGTTGTGGTGGTTTTCCCGTGCGAGCCTGCGACGGCCAATGTCGTCTTGCTGTCGGTTACGAAATGGAGAAAATCTGAGCGCTTCAACACTGGAACACCAGCGGACAAGGCCGCTGAAACTTCGGGGTCACCATCTTTGATTGCCGAAGATCTCACGACGACGTCAGCGGCTACGGCAAGCTCCGGGTGGTGTCCGAGCGCTGTGTTGGCCCCATGCGCGGTAACGGCTCTGAAATAATGTGAATCATTGAGATCGCTTCCGCTGACCTGCAAACCTCGATCGAGCAGAAGCAGCGCGATGGCTGACATGCCAGTGCCGCCGATGCCGATGAAGTGAATTTTCTTCAGACTCACAGGAACACTCCGAGGACGATTAAACAGCCAATGATTAGCGCGTAATAAATGACCGGCGCGTGGAGGTAATTGGGGAGGGCGATGGACAGGATACGTGCCGCTGCCTGACCCGCGCTGGTGGCGGTGTCTGGAGCGGTAATTCCGGCGATCGGATAATTGGCGGCTGCCATGAAATGCCACATTGAACCGAAGATAATATAACCATTCAGGGCACCCATCAGGGCTCCCATCACCACGTCTCGCGCTGAATTACGCTGAAGGCGGATTGAGTCGGCAAAAGCATTAATTGCCGGGGTTTGGTAACCGAGAAACATGCAGAGCAAAATAACGATCCATTTCGCATATAAGGTTTTATCCGCCGGCCAATCACCCGCGAATTTCGGAAGAATAATTTCGATAATAGCCAAAGCGAGAATACCTGCGAAACTTACCAAAACTTCTTTTCCCCAGCCGCGCAGGGCACCGACAATGGTGAACAGCATGATAGAGAAGTAGAAAAGAAGGTCTAGACTGATCATTTTTCCTCGTTAAGCGTCTGCCATCTCATAGAGCAGCGCGGTGATTTTCTCGGCAGCGTCAGGCTCGGCTAGAGAATTCATGGCATGGCGCATAGCCGCAAGTCTGGCAGGGTCGGACATTAGATTAGTAATCGTTGGCAATAAATCGGTCATAAGGCGTGAGTCTTCAAGAACGATGGCGGCTTTATGGTCGACAAGAAAATCCGCGTTAACTTTCTGATAGCGCCAGGCATAAGGATAGGGCACCAAAATTGCTGGCAGGCCGAAATATGGATATTCGCCAAGCGTGGAAGCGCCGGAGCGCGAAATCACCAGATCCGCCGCTGTATAAGCCGCGCCCATTTCATGAAGGTAGGGAAATGCCTGGTAGCGGGGACCGAGGTGCGCGGTGCGCTTCTGGACGCTTTCCCAGTCAAGATGACCGGTCAGGTGAATGACCTGAAAATGTTCAACCAGGGACTCAATGTTAGCGACGACTGCGTTGTTAAGGGAGCGTGCGCCGCTTGAGCCTCCGGTGAACAGGAGGGTTCTAATGGTTGGGTCAAATTGGAAATAAGCGTGAGCTTCAGTACGGTTCCACTTTTTAAGACTTTCACGAATAGGGTAGCCTGTCACGGTAATCCTTTCTTTTTTCCTGAAGAACTTTCTTGAATCTTCCACACTCACAGCGATCTTTTTAGCGAAGTGGGAGAGCCCTTTGAGGGCTAATGCCGGCTCAATATCCGGCACGTACAACAAAATGGGCAGTTTTCGTCCTGCCAGCGCCATCGGTATGGCAACATAGCCGCCAGTAAAAAGGAGCGCATCGGGTTTGAATTCATTGATGATCTGCTTTGACCGCTGGTAGCCTTTGAACAGTTTAATTAAATTAGCGGGCAGTTTCTTGAGCGAGACGCCGTGAACACCCGCGGCAGGAATGGTTTTAAACGGCAAATCAGCGCGACCTATGAGGTCGGCTTCCATGCCTCCTTCAGCGCCCACCCAAAGCAGGGAATTAGACTCAGTTTGCATTCTCTGGGCCACGGTCAGCGCTGGATATACCCCGCCGCCCGTCCCGCCCGCGCAGATCAACAAACGCACCGGCAAAACTCCTCTCATTATTTCCCACGATTGAACCACTGTGGGATATGTTCATTACGATTCCCAAGGCTGCCATAGTGGTGACCATGCTCGACCCACCCGCGCTGATTAGCGGGAGGGCGTTCCCGGTGAATGGGATCAGGCCAACGATCACGGCAATATTCATCAGCGCTTCCATAACAATCCAGGCAATCAGACCAAACGACAAAAGCGAACCTAACTGGTCGGGGGCGCGCTTTGAGATCACCAGACCGCGCCACAACATGCCAATGTAAAGCAGAATAAGGATAAAGCTGCCAACGATGCCGGTCTCTTCAGCGATCACCGCGAAAATGCTGTCGGTGTGGGGCAGGGGCAAGCCGGTGAACTTGGTCGTTGCCTGACCAATGCCCACGCCGAACATGCGGCCTTTAATGACCGCTTCAAAGGTGCGGCGGATGTGATAAGAGCCCATGACAGGGTCCTGGAGACCATTGAAATATTGTTCGATTCTGGCTTTTCCTGTCGATGTGGCTGCGACGACCGCGCTGCCTACCACTATGACGATCAGAAAAACTACAATCAGCTGCTTCCAGTCACCTCCGGCAATAAAAAACAGCATAATGCCCAGGATCATGATCGTCGCAGAAGCTGAATAATCGGGTTGAAGGAAGATTAAACCGGCAATAAAACCCAGAATGACCGCCAGAGGCAATAGCCCGAGGGTGACCGATTTCAAATTTTCCTGTTTATTCGATAGCCAGAACGAAAGATAGATGATGATGCCAAGTTTGGAGAGCTCAGATGGTTGGATGGAACCTCCAAACAGGGCGCGAGTTGAATTGAAGCGAACTTCGCCTTGCAGCAGGACTACGATGAGCAGTAAAACCACCACGCCCATCATGTAAACAAGAAATTTGCTGTACCTGTGATAGTCGAAAAAGCTGGCAAACAGGAAAATCGCAATTCCCGCCAGAACAAAGAGCAATTGACGGGTAAAAACATAGGTTGTCGGTTTGTTGATCAGGATGGAGGCGTCCCAACTGGAGGAATACACCATCAATAAACCAAAAACCAATAAACAAACGACAATCAACAACAATGGTACGTCGAATGGAAGCTTCGCAACCGCGCTGACGCGCGCGGATGGCATCGAAGTAGAGGAAGGACTTACATAAGTTCGTTCACCCATTTTCGATAACATTCTCCTCTCTCTTCGAAATCTTTAAAAGCGTCATAGCTTGTGCCTCCCGGCGAAAGCAGGACAATATTGCCCTCCGCGACCTGATTCGCTGCTGTCTTAACAGCCTCCTGAAGGGTCGCGCAGCGCACGACAGATTGAAGGTATTGGCCGCGTTTTTTAGGCCCAATGGCGTTAGAGATCAGGTCTGCCGCTTCGCCAAACAGGATCACTCGGAAGACTTTACGACGGATGACATCAGCCAGTTTCTCCCACGGCAAGTTTTTATCGCGCCCACCCAGCAGCAAAATGATAGGCTCATCAAAGGATTCGATGGCCGCCAGGGTTCTTTCCGGGGCGGTGGCGATTGAGTCGTTGTACCAGCTGGCTCCTTTGAATTCGCGGACGAATTCGAGGCGATGGGGCACGCCGGTAAAATTTTCCACCGCTGATTGGATGGCGGGTAGAGCCAGGCTGGCGCTGGCGGCGATTGCGCTTGCCGCTAAAACATTGTAGACATTGTGCTTGCCCCGCAGCTGAATCCAATCGAGCGGGAACATTTTCAGGTTGTCCTTGCCGATTTTCAGGCAAACATGTTCGCGATCGATATAGCTACCGTTCTCACTGCCAGGTGGTTTGTGGAAGCCAAAACTGATCAGATCAGATTTAACTGAGTTCTGTAACGCCCATGAACCCGGATCGTCGCGGTTGAGAATGGCGACATCGCCCTGCTTTTGATAGAGCAGAATGTTCGCTTTGGCAGCGGCATAGGCTTCCATGGTGAGATGACGGTCAAGGTGGTTGGGGGTCAGGTTGATTACCGCAGCAATCTGAGGCGAACGAGTCATCAGCTCGAGCTGGAAGCTGGAAAGCTCCAGAACGACGAGGTCATCTTCTCCTATTTCATCCACATGATCAATCAGCGGGTTGCCGATGTTGCCACCCACCCAGACTTTAAATCGTTCCCCCTTCATCTCATTGAAGCGGGTAGCCATCAGACCGACCAGACTAGTCGTGGTGGATTTACCCGCAGAGCCGGTTATGCCAATCACTGTTGCCGGACAGGCTTCAAGAAAAATCTGTGAGTCGTTTGAGAGTTTGATGCCCTGGGCGGTGGCTTCACGCACGAAGGGCAGCGCCAGAGAGACACCCCCGGAGAGGCAGAGCAAGTCGGCCCCAGTCAGTAAAGCGGGATCGTGGCCGCCCAGCGACAATTTGACGCCAGACGCACATAAGTCACTCAGGGAGCCAATTTGGTCTTCTGTACGGTTGTCGGTCAGAGTAACCTGAGCGCCATGCTCAACCAAATAGCGGCTTAGGGCGGTTCCCTGGCGGCCGGCTCCGATGATGATAACATGTTTTCCACTAAAGTTTTGCATAATTATCCCAAAAACGTCAACGCGAATCCCAACATCGCGCTGATCAACGCGATCAACCAGAAACGCAGCACGATTTGATTTTCCTGCCAGCCGATCATCTCAAAGTGATGATGGATGGGGGTTTTTTTGAAAACTCGCTTGCCGTGAGTGGCTTTAAAGTAGAGTACCTGAATGACAACGCTGAGTATCTCAGCCGTCGGGATGATGGCAATCAGCGGCAAAAAGAGCCAGCGACCGGTCATCAGCGCGACTACTGCCAGTGAAGCGCCAAGCGCCTGAGAACCTGTATCACCCATATAAAGCCCAGCTGGTTTAACATTGAACCACAAAAACGCGGCGAGAGCCCCAACAAGCGCGAAGCAGAAACGCGCCAGGTAAATTTGCTCCTGGGTGAGCGCAATGACGCCGTAGATACCGAAGGCGGTGAGAGCGATCATGCCAGCCAGACCATCGATGCCATCAGTAAAATTAACGGCATTGGCCATGGCGACGATGATAAAAGTCGCGATAACGAGATAGCCCCAGCCAAATTCGAGCGGTACGGGTGAAGAGGGCCAGAACAACTGCGGGACGTCCAGCACCCACTGCAAGATATAGGCGACAACAAGCGCGATGACTACTTGAAGGATGAACTTGGTGCGTGAGCGCATCCCCAAACCACGTCGAGGGCCACGGATGCCTTCCCAATCATCGATCGCGCCGATTATCGCAAAGCCCCACATTGTGCCAAGGGGAACGAGGATTGAGTTGCCGAGCAGCGGCGAACCAAATAATGAAACGGCATTGAAGATGACGGTCAACAGAGTGACAGGCAGGAGGAACATAAACCCGCCCATCGTGGGGGTGTTCATTTTTGCGAGGTGAGATTCGGGAACATCGACGCGGATGATCTTGCCGATCTTGAATTGACGCAGCAGGCGGATGAAGGGGTCGCCCCAAATCACAGTCAGTAAGAAAGCGATACCGCTGATTGCAATTGGGAGGGAGGTGCTTTCCATGTTATTGATTCTCCTCAAGCGCAGCTACGATGGTTTCAAGATGCATGCAATGCGAGCCTTTTATCAGCGCGATATCGCCTGACTGCAAAGTATCCATCAGGTACGGAATGGCTTCAGCAGCCTGCGCATACCAATGTATTTTTTCGGGTTTGAAACCGGATGAAATGGCCGCCTGACGCGTAATCGTGGAACGTTCGCCGATCAACACCAGTTCGTCAGCCACCTCCGCCGCACGCCAGCCGACCTTTTGATGGCCTTCGTCTTCATATTGGCCAAGTTCGAGCATGTCTCCCAGGACAGCCACCTTGCGGCCGCCGAGGTCTCTGAGCAGGTTGAGCGCGGCAACGGTCGAATCAGGCGACGCATTGTAGCTGTCATCGATCAGACGAGCTCCGGATTTGGTGTTGACGGTGACAATGCGAACCTGAATTGGCATGTCTTTGAGCGCAAAAAATATCCAATCCCAACTGATGCCGAACTTCAATGCTGTGGCAACAGCGCGCAGCATGGTGTAAACCGAGTGGCGTCCGATTAAGGGCGCGGTCAGATAGTTTGATTCGCCGCGATAATGCATGCGGCAGCGTACCCCTTCGAGGCCCATACTTTCGATCTCATCTGCCCATAGGTCCGCCTCTGGAGACAAACCGTAATAAAAGACCTCCGCTTTGGTCTTGGATGCCATCTCTCTGACCCGGGTGTCATCATAGTTGAGGATGGCAAAACCCGTTGGGGCAGGGGGAAGCGCTTCAACCAGTTCGGCTTTGCCCTTGGCAATCACCTCGATGGAACCTGCGCGCTCAGCATGAACTGTGCCGACGTTGGTGATAATGCCGATTTGGGGATGGGCGATATCACATAGCAATTTAATCTCACCGGGCACATAAAAGCCCATTTCGAGTACAGCGACTTCATGCCGGCTATTCAGCTTGAGCAGGGTCAGTGGGAGGCCGATTTCGTTGTTTTGATTGCCTTCACTGTGCAGGGTGACGAGGCGGCGGGAGAGGATCGACCAGACCAGATCTTTGGTAGAAGACTTGCCGACGCTGCCGGTAATGCCGACAACTTTGAGATTAAACTGCTCGCGCCACCAGGTCGCAATGCGCTGAAGCGCCTCAAGAGAATTGGCAGTCAGCAGGCTGAAAGGTTTGTTTTCGGGCAAGACCAATGGTGTTTTGGAGAGATCAACGATCGGGAATTCAGAGATAATCTCGTGATCGATCAGCGCCAGTGACGCGCCTTTTCGCAAGGCATCATCAACATAGAGATGACCATCCGTATTTTCGCCGGGCAGGGCGATAAAGAGATCGTTTGGTTTGACATTGCGAGAATCGATAGAGCCCCCATCAATATTGAAGTTGAAGGGAGGTTCAGTTTCGCCGACCAGAGCGGTCAGCACATCACGCAGGGTAAGTGTTCGCACAGCCATCATTGGCTCGCTTTCTCCATGGGTTGGGCAGCGTTCAGACGGACGTCATCGGGGGGGATTTCCATAAGTACAACCAGATTGGAAACCAACTCAGAAAAAACAGGCGAGACGACTTCGGAGCTCCAGATTGAGGATTTTGGTTTCTCGAGCCAGATATAAACCAGGAACTTTGGGTCTTGAGATGGTCCCCAGCCAACGAAGGAGGCGTTGGTTTCAGAGCTGCTGTACCCGAAGGGGGGAACAGCGATTTCGGCCGTGCCCGTTTTGCCTGCTACTGAATAGCCATCCACCAATGCGGCGGAAGCTTCGTTTTTTAGTGAATTGGTCAACATCTCCGTTACTGTATGAGCGGTTTCACGTGTTATCGGGTTACCTACAACTACAGGTTTTACCTCATACTGTTTGCCATCGATGATCATGGCTTTAACCACGTGTGGCGCCATCATCTGACCATCGTTAGCGAGCGCTCCGGATGCCATCACCATTTGGATGGGGGTTACGGAAATACCCTGCCCGTATGAGTTGGTCGCCAGATTGGCATCCCACCAATTTTCGTCACCCGGCAGAGCCAGCGGCCAGTTGTTCTCGCTGCCGAGATCTATCCCGGTAATGCGGTCAAAACCGAAGGCTTTAACATAGGAGTAGAAACGGTCAGGCCCAAGCTGTGTCGCAATCCAGGCAAGACAGACATTCAAAGAATGCTGCATGCATCCGGTCATATCCTGAGTGCCCCAGGCGCCGCGATCCCAGTTGTAAACAGTAGTCCCACCGACGGAAATCGCGCCTGTATCTTCGAATGTAGTTTCGGGCTTGATGGCGCCCGCGTCTAAGGCGGCAGCCAGAGTGATGATTTTGAACACAGAACCTGGTTCGTAGGTTTCGCTGACAGCTTTGTTGAACGGGGTGGTATTGGTGAAGGTCTCAAGGTATTTCCAATATTCGTTTGGATCAAGCCGTGGGGTTGAGGTCATGGCTATGATGCTGCCGTCTTCGGGGTTTGAGATAACGATCACGCCAGACACGGCGCCAGAGTCTTCCAGCGCTTTGTCGAGTACGTGTTCAGTCATGGCCTGAATTTCTCTATCGAGGGTCAATATCAGGCTGGCGCCTGGCGGGATTTCGTCGATATCCGAAATCTTTTGCGGATCAAAAGCGGTGTAAACCTTTTTTGGGGTGCCGGCGAGAAGGGTATTATAGGTTTCTTCAACCCCATAATATCCGATGCCCTGGGCACGGTCTAAGAAGCCGTAAAAGCCGAGGACGTTGGAAGCGAGCATGCCTTCCGGATAGCTGCGCTTGTCGTGAGGGGTCCACATCAGCCCGTCCAGACGGGGACGTGTTTCGTTGTTTTTCAGAACGCGATTTTCATATTCATCGCGAATAATTTCGAGTTGGGCGACTTTTTCTTTTGAGACGAACCCATTTAAGGTTACGTACACTGGGTTGTCACCGCCGGGGGTCATCTGGGCGTAGGTGAGCGTTTGCATGTAGTCGAGCCCTAACACTGAAGAGGCTACCGTGGCAATGGTTTCAGGCTGTTTGACGCTGGCCAGGTCGATTCCGACTTCATAAATTGTTTCATTGCCGGCCAGTAAACGACCCTGGTCATCGTAGATGTTTCCGCGTTCCGGATAAATGGTCTGAGTGACTCCCTGATAGAACTGACTCTGATCAAGAATCTGCTGAGCGCCAGGAATGTGCTGAATGCGCACCATCTGCACGCCAACAGCGACAAAAAGCAGCGTGAATGAGACGCACACCAGCCAAAATCGGATCAGGTTTTGTTTCATGGGCTTACCTCGATCGGTGCAACCTGCGACGCGACTGGCGCCTGCCACACCTTGTCTTTAAGCCAATCCCACAGTGATGAGGTGAACTCGGGCAAGAGGACTTGAGCGGTAACCGCGTCAACGCTCGGCGGGGGAGCCATCACGACTGTTGTGCGCGGTTCATAGCCGGGTACTTCTACATACAAAGCCTGATGGGGATTCACTTCAACCATGTCGAGCTTGGCAAGGCGGTCATAAAGCGTTTTGGCAGAGGAAGCCTGAGCAAGTTGCGTGTTAAGATCATTGATGTTGAGTTTGAGGGCGGAGATATCCATTTCGAGGTTCTGAATGCGCCGCCCAGTCGCAGCGGTTCGGCCTGAAATGGATAGGTAAATTCCAGCCACAGAAGCGATTATTACCAACACGACCAGGAAAATGCCAATCCACTGGAGCTGCATGCGCCAGGGGGCTTGTCGATATGCCTGGAAAAATGTCGTCTTCATAGTTCAACTCCCTGCAGCTTTCATGCCAAAGGATATTTTTTCCACTACCCGGAGTTTTGCGCTGCGAGCTCTGGGATTTTGGTTCACCTCGCCCTCAGTTGGTAAGACCGGATGAGGCGTGAGAACTTTTACGCTGGCTTGATGATCGCATGTGCACACCATTTGTTCTGGCGGACAAATGCAGTCACGACTGGCCAGTCTGAAAGCTTGCTTTATCAGGCGATCCTCGAGGGAGTGAAAGCTGATAATGGCAAGCCGCGATTTCGGTTGTAAGAGGTCAATCAATTCGGGGATAGCCCGTTCGACGGTTTGCAGTTCCTGGTTCACCGCGATGCGCAACGCCTGGAACGTCCGTGTGGCTTGATCCTGACGTTCCCTGGTGCGGCCAACCGCAGATCTGACGACATTGGCAAGTTCGAGGGTGGTGGCGAAAGGACGGTTGGTGACGATCTGACGGGCAATGCGCTTCGAAAAATGCTCCTCTCCAAAGCGCCAGATGATGTCGGCCAGCTCTTGCTCATCCAGCTTGTTCACCAGATCGGCAGCGGTTTGGCCGCTGGTTGGGTCAAACCGCATATCGAGGGGGGCGTCAAATCTGAAGGAGAAACCTCGTTCCGCCTGGTCAAGCTGCATTGAGGACAAGCCGAGATCCATGACGATGCCGGCGACCTGGTCTCTTCCGAGGTCTGCCAGAAACTTGCGCGCATCAAGATAACTGCCATGGCAGACATGCGCTCGATTGCCAAACTCGACAAGGTTGACTTTCGTCAGCTCAACTGCTGTCGGGTCGAGATCAAGGCTGAGCAATTCACCGTTGGGGCAGCTTGCCTCGAGGATGCCTCTTGAATGTCCTCCTGCCCCTGCTGTGCAGTCCAGATAAAAGTTTGGACTGGAGGGTGCGATGAAGTCGATAATTTCCTGATAAAGTACCGGACGATGGGGAGAGGTGGCTTGAGAACCGGGCTTCACTACTCACCCCTTGTGGTCAGATCAAACGCCTGCCAGCGGTTTTCGTCGGCGTTGGGATCATTGAGGCGCATTTCCTGTTCTTTCCAGGCGTCGACTGCCCAAAGCTCGAACGAGTCGCCAATGCCGACAATTACAACGGATCCTTTGATCTGCGCCATCTCGCGCAGGCGGGCTGGCACAAGAATGCGCCCGGCTGGGTCATAACTGAGCTCGGCTGAATTACTGAAAATCTTACGGCGCAGTTCGCGGGAGGCCGGATTGGTAATTGAGGTTTTGGCGAGATTGGCCGCAATCGCCTCAAAATGTCGCTTGGAATAAACAGAAAGGTTGTGGTCAAAGCCTTCGGTCACGAACACACCGTCAAGCGTTTGCTCGCGGAAGTTGGCCGGGATGGTGATGCGGCCTTTTGCGTCCAGATTGTGTTCGTATTGTCCAAAGAACATTTGTTCCACTTTTCCTTTAATCGGCGAAGCGCCGGTGACCCAGCGCTCCTTCAATTTGACACTTTGTGACACTTTATGACATTATTTCCCACATTATAGGTTAAAACAGCTAAAAATGCAAGGGTTTTGGCACACAATTTGCAGGTTTGGTAGGTTTTGCCTGCCTTCGTTTCCTTGTTGAAATCGTCTGTTGAGACGATCTGGCGCCTGATTTACGGATGCAGGGAGGTAGTGGAAATTAATCGGCTTGTATAGGTTCTTTTCTCATGCAGAAAAAGCCTTTTACGACTGTTTGATCGGGCTCGGCCTTGCGACTGAGCCGTGGCGTAAAAATTTACGGAATTAATTAAGTTGCGGATACAAACTGTTTGGGTGGTAGAAAATCGCAAACGCTGGCAGGGCAAAAAGTTGGCAAAGGAATTGCATTATAATCATCGAGATGGCTACACCGACTGTACTAAATGACCGTTACCAACTGCAGCAGACTCTCGGCACGGGGGGCATGGCTTTGGTTTATAAAGCTAAAGACCTGATGCTTGAGCGGCACGTTGCGGTTAAGGTCCTGCGCGAAGATTTTAGCCAGGATGTCGCTTTTAGAGAACGCTTCAGACAGGAAGCTAAGGCGGCAGCAAATCTTTCTCATCCGAATATTGTCACAGTGCATGATTTCGGCCTCGACCAAGGACATCTGTTCATTGTTATGGAATATATGTCTGGGCAGGATCTCAAAACATATATCAAGCAGAAGGAACGTTTTTCGGTTGCGGAGACGCTTGAGCTGATGATCCAGGCTTGTCAGGGGGTCGGCTATGCTCATCGGGCTGGGCTGGTGCATTGTGATATCAAACCACACAACATGCTGGTCACTCCTGAGGGCCGGCTGAAAGTAACTGACTTTGGTATCGCCAGGGCACTATCGACGATATCGCCCGAGGAGCATAATGATGTGGTTTGGGGCTCGCCGCATTATTTCTCACCTGAACAGGCAAGTGGTCTGCCACCTTCGCCTGCTTCAGACGTGTATTCGCTGGGTGTGATCCTGTATGAAATGCTGACTGGCAGGGTGCCGTTTGTGTCATCCAGTTCGAGCGAATTGGCTCGTATGCACCGCGAAGAGACGCCCGTTTCACCGCGCACTTATAACACCTCTATTCCCAGTCAGCTCGAAGAGATCATCCTCAAGGTGCTCTCAAAAGAGCCGGCCGCCCGCTACCGCACTGCGGATCAACTGGGAAGGCTCCTGCAGGGTCTCTATCAGAGCAATCCCTCGCTGAAGCGGTCAGTGCCGTTTGTTTACGACACTTTTCAGGCGCTCTCAAACGCTACCGGTCCTCATATAACCCAGACTGGTCAACAGGTGGTCAAACCTTATCAACCGCCTCAGGTGCCCGTCGGTGAAAGTCAACGGGTTATTCGCCCTGGCGTCACCGAGTCAGAAATTGCCACTGCCTACCAGCCAGACGCGGCGAAGCAACCCAAGGCGGTTAAACTGCGCAAAGGCGGCGCGCAGCCGAGACCAAGCGCCCCCAAGGCTGAGGAAGAGGTGGATTGGAAAACTTGGCTATTGGGCATCGCGGCGTTTGCCAGCCTGTTTGGCCTGATTCCTTTCTGGTTATATGTCTATACCGTGCTCAAACCTTAGAGGTATGAATGAAACTCGAGATTTCACCTTCCATCCTTTCCGCTGATTTGGCCCAGCTCGGTCGTGAGATTGAGCTCTGTGAGGTGGGAGGCGCGGACGCGATTCATGTTGACGTGATGGACGGTCGTTTTGTGCCGGCAATCACCTTTGGACCAATCATAGTGAAGGCATGTCAAAGGGTGACGAAACTGCCTCTGGATGTGCATTTAATGATCGTTGAGCCTGAGAAGCACCTTGAGGCGTTCGCTGAGGCTGGCGCAGCGCTATTGACTGTGCACGTAGAAGCTTGCGCGCACATCCATGGCACGTTGCAGGCGATCAAGCGTCTGGGTATTAAAGCGGGCGTTACTTTTAACCCGGGCACTCCGTTGGACGCGCTCTGGAATGTGGTGGATCTGGTAGATCTTGTTTTGATCATGTCAGTGAACCCCGGTGCTGGCGGACAAAAGTTTATTGCGCATAGCATCGATAAAGTGCGGGAGGTGAAGCGAATTCTGGCAGAAGTCGGTTCGGAAGCTGTCATTCAAATTGATGGAGGCATTAACACTGAAACCGCAAAAGCCGCAGTAGATGCGGGTGCGACCAATCTTGTGGCCGGTTCGGCGATTTTTGGCAGTCCAGCTGGTATTGTGGGCGCGATTGGGGCGCTGCGGAATGCAGTAAATTAAAAATAAAAAGTCGCTGAACGCGACTTTTAGAAGGTTATCGGGTTAATAATTTAGTTGTAAGCTTTGGTCAGGGTCTTGATGCAGCGCGCGCAAAGGACTTTGCGAACTTTCCTGCCGTTTTCCATCACGGTGATCCGCTGAAGGTTAGGGCGGAACTCGCGGCGGGTTGCGACGAGCGAATGGCTGCGATTGTGACCGAAGGTTGTCGTTTTACCACACTGGTTGCACTTTGCCATCTCGATATCCTTTCAGTTATAATTTCGAGGTGTGGGTTAGTTCAACCCACGCAGTCGTTTATAATAGCATATCTTTGGCAACGAATCAAGAGTAAAAAACGCAGAGAAGAGAGCAAAGAAAGATGACAAGTCAGGAAAATAAAATTGGTCAGATATACATTTTGCCCCGGGCGATAAGAACCGTCGCCCGCGCTGTTGCTTTGCAATCTTATGGTGTCATTAACCTGGCCCCACGTAATTTTTTAGAGGCTGTCAACAGGCTGGTTTGTAAAGACTCAGACTACGGGATCAAGGTGGCTACTTCTGCGGAAGGGCTGGTTTTAGAGCTTAGTCTGATTATCGAGTATGGGCTCAGAATTAAAAGCGTGTCAGATTCTGTTGCCGAGAGCGTTAAATTTAATGTTGAAAAAACCATGGGTATTCCTGTCCAACGGGTGGATGTTCACGTCCGCGGATTGCGCATCAGCAACGCTGATTAATGCATCATAGAGGAGTTTTATGAGTGTAAAAACTAACGTTTTGCCAAGTGAAGCTCAGCGGCATGAATTGGTCAAATCCCCTTTGAACGGTGAAGGCCTCTATTTGCTGTTTAACGCGGGTTTGACCTGGTTAATGACAAATCAGCAACATGTCAATTCGCTTAATGTTTTTCCCGTCCCTGATGGGGATACCGGCACCAATATGGTCCTGACCATGCAGGCCGCGGTCAATGAAGCTGAGCATGCCCAAACGAAGAACGTTGGCGACATGGGCAGGGCTTTTGCGCAAGGGGCGCTGATGGGCGCTCGAGGGAATTCGGGGGTGATTCTTTCACAGATCTGGCGTGGTTTTTCACGCGCGCTGGACAGCAGCGAAACCATGGACCCGCCATTGTTCCTCAAAGCACTACAGGAAGCACGCAACACGGCCTATAAGGGTGTCGTCAGACCAGTGGAAGGCACAATTCTGACCGTCATCAAAGACGTTACAGCCGCCGCGGAGGAGACAGTCACCAAGGACACAAACCTTTCTGACATGTTGGTGCTCATTGTTGAAGCGGCAGATGAATCAGTGCAGCGTACGCCTGAATTGCTGCCCATCCTCAAGCAAACGGGGGTGGTCGATTCGGGCGGTAAAGGCTTGTTCTACATTTTTGAGGGTATGCTGCGGTTAATTCAAAAGCTGCCTTTGGATGTCTCGAACGCGGTCATTAAACCGCTTGATCAAGTGAAGTTGGTTCATGCCATGGATTCTGTCGAAGAAGGTCAGGACTATGAAGTTGTTATTGACTTTGAGCCCAATGGCAGTTTCTCACTCGAGTCTTATTATGACGACCTTGGCAAAATAGGCACCAGTATTCAGGTTGGCGAAGGCGACGGTATTTATCGCATGCATATCCACACCGCTTTGGATAGGCGGTACGAACCGATTTCATATACCGAAAGCGTCGGTACAGTCAAAAAGATTATGATGGAAAACCTGCAGGAACAGGTAAACGGCAAAAAGAGTGAAGGGGAAAAGTTCAAACTTAACCCGATCAATCCGGGCGAAATTGCTGTGGTGGCAGTCTCACCCGGAAAAGGGCTGTCGTCTATTTTTGCCAGTCTGGGCGTCGCAGCGATTGTCGAAGGTGGTCAGACGATGAACCCGAGCGTGAAGGATCTCGTTTCGGCTTTCGAAAATCTGCCGACTGACAAGGTGATTATCCTGCCCAATAATAAAAATATCTTCCTGGCGGCGCAAAACGCGGTAAAGGTGACTACAAAAAAAATTGTGATCATCCCTACCCGCAACACGCCGCAAGGCTTCGCGGCGATGCTGCGCCTGATGCCCGAAGGCACGCTGCAGGAAAATGAAGAAGCGATGAATGAATCGATCCAGGAAGTCCATACTGGTGAGATCACCACTGCCATTCGCAGCGTCGAGATCGATGGCGTGCAGGTTAAAAAGGGCGAGGTGATTGTCTTGTTTGACGGCAAATTGGTTGTCTCAGCCAGATCAATTGAGGACGCGGCAACCCAATTGATGGAAAAAGTCCAGATGGATGACTTCGAGCGCATCACCATTTTTTATGGCGCTGACATGACCCAGGCGCGAGTCAATCAACTTGTTGACGGAATCCGCAAACAATACCCTGATCATGAGGTCGAGGTTCACGAGGGTGGCCAGCCGCATTATCAGCTGATTATCGCTTTCGAGTAAGCATCTGATTCTAGCAAAAATGCCGGGAAACCGGCTTTTTTGATGTGGCGATGAATGGCTGATTGAGTATCAGTGTCAAAACATCTGGTGGTATTGTACAATTTAACTCTGAAATGACTCGCTGAGATGATTGAATTGAAAGCAAGAAGATTGTATGGAACTTCATAATAAATCCATATCAAATCCATATCAATAATAATTCCTGTTTGTGACAATTCCCACATTATAAAAACGTTGAATTTAATTTGTTCGTGTTTTGAATCAGATAACTCTTATGAGGTATTGGTTGTGGTGAATGGGTGTAAAGACAATGCACCTGACTTGGTAAAGAATTTTTCGAAGACTATAAACCCGAATGTAAAATTAATAGAATTAACTCGGCCTAGCAAATCCAAAACGGTTAGAAGAGGGATCCTTCAATCTACAGGCGACATTTGCTGCTTTATTGACGAGGATATAAGCAAAAACTTCCACGACATACCGAGCGTAAAGCAGGATTTGGTAAATATGTTTAATTACATCAAATGACTTTGATTATTTATATGCTGAGCGACTAATCAGAAATAACGATCAAAGATCAAAAATGTCCAGGATTTTTAACCATCTTACTCGTAAACTATTTTCTATAGACGCGACAGATACGCAATGTGGTTTAAAAATGTTCAACAAAAAGTTTGCTAACATCCTTTTAGAGAAAGGTAACTTTCTTGGTTTCGAATTTGATGTCGAATTTTTTATATTAGCTAGAATCTATAATATTAGAGCCAAATCATATCCAATTCGGTGGGACAGCAGCTCTTCTTCCCGTAAGATAAACGTTGCGAAACTGAGCTTAAATTTAGGCTTGCCGATGGCTTTAAACCTGTTCCGCTTAAAGATTATCTACATGTTTAAAAAACATGCACAACAAATTGAAAAATTCTAAATTCTTGGGGTTTTGAAGCTAAGATCACACGATCATTTGTTTGTGTTTTCCTATGGATTTGGTTCTCATTGCCAATACTATTGCATCGGGATGCTTATAACTATAACAATGATGTAAGCAGTTAAAACACTGATTGAAGGAAGCTCATTGCGTGAAGGTTAATTCGGGTATGATTAACTAATCAGGTAAAGAATGATTTCATTTGCTGAGAAGTACACCCGCATTATTAAATTGGAAGCCAGCCAGGGTTATGAGAATCGGGCTGTGTTTGGAGGGTTGGGGAAGCTGACCACCGCTCTCACCGCTGACGCGCGCGAGAGCGGATTTGATGAAAAGAAGTTGGCTGAAGTTGTGGCGCTGTTGAAGTCTTATGCTGACCTGCATCCGTCGCTGCGACAGGAGGCTCTGCAACAAGTTGTTTCTCTGCTTGACGCGAGCCGGAAATTGCGCCTGCCAGACGCGCCTAAACAGGTGAATGCTGCAATTACAACTGAGGAGGTTTCGCATAGCCGTCAACCGAAGCTGATTGCTGATCAGCAGAAGAAACGGCGCGTGACAAAAGACTCTGTAACCGAACTGGCCAAACCGCGCAAAGTGAAATCGCCAAGTTCAGCTGAAGCGATCGCGCGGCATCTGGCCAGTGACGAAAGCAAAGGGCTGGATGCTTCGGTCGGCGTGATCAGGGGCGTGGGAGAGAAACAGGCGCGCATGCTTGAGAAGCTGGGTATCTATAAAATCAAGGATCTGCTCTATCATTTTCCGCGCCGTTACGATGATTATTCCAAATTGAAATCAATTTCGTCACTAAGGTTTGGTGAAGAAGTCACTGTGGCCGCTTATATCGTCGAGAGCCGCCTGGTGCCGACGCGAAAAGGTCGTAAACTGATCGAAGCGATTGTTTCGGACACGACAGGCATGCTTCGTCTGCTGTGGTTCAACCAGGTGTTTCAATTGCGCTATCTCAAGAAAGATACCTTGCTTTCAATTTCCGGAAAAATTGAGAGTTACATGGGGCGGCCGGTAATGTTTCACCCGGATTATGAGGCGATTGATAAACAGCAACTCAACACGAACCGCATCGTGCCGGTTTACCCGCTGACCGCGTTGGTAACTCAACGCTGGCTGAGGAAAACGATCTTCAACACGCTGGAATATTGGGCTCCTCGAGTGACCGAATTTTTACCCAAATCAGTGCTCGATGAAGCAGACCTGGTTGGCTTGCAGGAAGGCCTTCGGCAGGTTCATTTTCCGGAATCTTTCGAAGCGCTAAAGGCTGCCCAGGAGCGCTTCGCCTTTGATGAATTGTTCATGCTGCAGCTTGGCATTATCAACCAAAAGCGTCAATGGCAGGCGCTGGAAGGCACGCCGTATCCGGTCAGTGATGATTGGTTGCAGAGTCGTTTGGAGGGTCTCCCTTACATGTTAACCAACGCGCAGCGGTTGGCTGTCGAAGAAATGCGCAGGGATATCGCCAGCAATCATCCGATGAACCGTTTGTTACAGGGTGATGTGGGGTCGGGTAAAACAGTTGTTGCGGTTCTGGGTATGGCGATGGTGATTGAACATGAGGCGCAGGCTGCCTTGATGGCGCCGACAGGTATATTGGCGGAACAGCATTATCGGACGATCAAACGATTGCTAACAGCGCCAGAGAATGGCGCGGAAGCGCTGCTTGAGCCTGATCAGGTCAGATTGTTGACCGGTGATACCAGCTCGACAGATCGTAAGGAGATCCTGGCGGGATTACAATCGGGATATATCAAATGTTTGATTGGTACGCATGCCCTGATTGAAGACCCGGTCGCATTTTATAACCTGCAGATGGTGGTGGTGGATGAACAGCATCGGTTTGGCGTTGAGCAACGCGCGGCTTTGCGCAGCAAAGGTTTCAACCCCCATCTTCTGGTGATGACCGCTACGCCGATCCCGAGGTCGCTGCAATTGACTGTGTTTGGTGACCTGGATGTCAGCGTTATGGACGAAATGCCGTTGGGCAGGCTGCCTATTCATACGATCATCGCCTATCCGCATGAACGCTCGGCTGTCTATGAGAAAATCAGACGGGAAGTCGCCGTGGGGCATCAGGCATTTATCATTTATCCGCTTGTTGAGCAGGGCGATAATGAAGAAAGCAGGGCGGCGGTTGAGGAACAGCAGCGCCTTCAGGCGGATATATTTCCTGAATTGCGCGTAGGATTAGTGCATGGCCGATTAAAGCCATCCGAAAAAGACGCGGTAATGCTCGCTTTTCGCGAAAAGGAGTTTGACATCCTGGTTTCGACATCGGTAGTTGAGGTGGGTGTGGATATTCCCAATGCGACGATAATGGTGATTGAGGGCGCCAACCGCTTTGGTTTGGCACAACTTCACCAATTCAGAGGCAGAGTAGGACGCGGCAAGGCGCAGTCGTATTGCGTTTTAATTCCCGAGAATGAGAAGGCGGCTGAAAACGAGCGCTTGATCGTGATGACCCAGGCGAATAATGGATTCTTGCTGGCTGAAAAAGACCTGCAACAGCGCGGTCCCGGGGATTTTCTCGGCACGCGCCAGGCAGGGTTTATGGACTTGCGCATGGCGAATCTGGCTGATATCAAGCTGATCGCAAAAGCGCGTAAAATTGCTGAAAACATCTATGAACGTGATCCTGACCTGCGGCTGCCTGAAAACCAGCTGCTGCGTCAAGCGGTTTATCAATTTTGGCCATCTTTGGCTGGCACAGGAGATGTGAGTTAATGACTAAAGTCATCTTTCCAGGTTCATTTGACCCGATTCATCTGGGCCATCTCGATATTGTCCATCGGGCTGCTAATTTGTTTGATGAGGTTGTCGTTGCGGTCTATAACCGTCCGCTTAAATCACTGCTTTTCACGCCAAAAGAGCGTATTGCCCTGGTCAAGGCTACCACGAAAGGTCTCGAAAATGTCACTGTTATCGGTTATGACGATCTGACTGTGCATTTTGCCAGAAAAATTGGCGCATCCGCGATCGTCAGAGGGCTGCGTGTTTTTTCGGATTTTGAGTATGAATTTCGCATGGCGATGGCTAATAAACGCCTTGACTCCGCTGTTGAAACGATAGCTTTTGTCACAGATGAACAAAACACGTTTCTGTCATCGTCGACAGTCAAGGAAATCGCCGCGTTGGGCGGAGATGTCTCTACCATGGTGCCTGAGATCGTCTTAAGAGCTTTACAAAAGAAATTCAGGCCAGAAGGGTCGATGGAAGCCTGATAAATGAGTTCGCAGAATGATTGGTTATTCCAACACGACCAGCGTTTTGATGATAAACTAAATAAGGTTTATCCCCTGATTACCTGATGGAGAGATTATGGACATCTTACAACTTGTCGATCGCCTGGAAGAGCTCTTCAACAACAGCAAACCGATCCCATTGACACACAGCGTCGTGGTTGATGAAAACGCGTTTATGGATATCATCGACCAGATGCGCATATCTATTCCTGACGATATTAAAAAGTCACAGCAGGTTCTGGCTCAGAAAGACCGTATTCTTGCTCAGGCGCAGGAAGAGGCAAACAGAACTGTGGCGATGGCTCGAGAAAAAAGCGAGAAGATGGTTGAGAAAAGCGACATCTATCAATCAGCTCAGGCCAAAGTGGATCAGATCGCGGACCAAGCTCAAAAGGAAGCCGCTCAGACAAAACTGGATGCCGACCGATATGTGATGGAAACGCTGACCAAACTCGAATCCGAACTGAACCGCATCTTGAGTCAGGTCCAGAATGGGATCAGGACGCTCGAGGCTGAAGAACGCAGCACGGCAAATCGCTTTCAATAATAATTCTTCGAAGAACAAAAGATGCCTGAAAATCTCAGGCACCTTTTGTTTTAATAGATGGCAAGCAATCTTTGAGTAGGGTGTGGCAAGGCTGATTAAAAATCACTCATTCAGAGCTCTCTGATGACTCTTTCTTGTTTCGAGTGCCACGTTTCGGTTTGAGCGTTTTTGAAAAGACTGGCGCGCCAGCTAAGCTGTGCGAGAGCACGTCATCCATATGTTCAACAAACTTGATGTCGATCAGGTCGAGCGTGCCCACAGGCAGTTCGACGAGGTCTTTTTCATTTTTTATCGGCAATAAGACTGTCTTGATGCCAGAACGTTGGGCCGCGAGCACTTTTTCGCGCACGCCGCCGACAGGCAGGACCCTGCCGCGCAGGGTGATTTCACCGGTCATGGCTACTTCCATGTGCACACCGACGCCCAACACCGCGGAGGTCAACGCGGTCGCTAAGGTGATGCCCGCACTGGGGCCGTCCTTGGGGATGGCCCCTTCCGGAACGTGGATATGGATATCCACTTCTTCGAAGTAGTCATCGGGAATTTTGAAAGCCTCGGCGCGCGATTTGAGATAGGAGAGCGCGGCTTGAGCGGACTCCTGCATGATCTCGCCAAGCTGGCCAGTCAATTGCAGGCTACCCTTGCCGGGTATTACCAAGACCTCGACCGGCATAATCTCGCCGCCGTTCTCGGTCCAGGCGATCCCTGTCGCCACGCCAACCTGGTCCCCCGCGTCCGCGCTGATTGGGAAGAACTCGACCGGCCCCAACAGTTCACTGACGATTTCGGGGGTGATATGCCGCGAAAAATCTTTGCCTTCTGACTTTTTGCGAGCCAACTTGCGCAGAACTGAACCAATTTGCCGTTCAAGGTTACGCACGCCGGCTTCGTATGTGTAGCTTTGTACCAGAAGGGTCAGCGCGTCCTCTTCAAATTTAATGTTCTCTTCATCAAGGCCGGTCTCAGCCAGCTGATTGGGGATGAGGAACTGCTTGGAGATTTTAATTTTTTCTTCGAGAATATAGCCCGGGAAGTCAATCACTTCCATGCGGTCCAGCAGGGCGGGTGGAATGGTCGCGACAGTGTTGGCGGTAGTGATAAAAAGCACTTTCGAGAGATCATAGGGCACCTCAAGATAGTGATCAGAAAAGGCATGATTTTGCTCTGGATCCAACACTTCAAGCAGTGCCGCTGCCGGGTCTCCCTGAAAGTCAGAGTTGAGCTTATCGATCTCGTCCAGCATGAAAAGCGGGTTGATTACTTTTACCTTGCGCATAGTCTGTACGATGCGCCCCGGCAGAGCGCCAAGATAAGTGCGTCGATGGCCGCGTATCTCGGCCTCATCGTGCACGCCGCCGAGAGACAGGCGGACGAATTTTCGATTCATCGCTTCAGCGATAGAACGGCCGAGGGAGGTTTTTCCCGTTCCAGGCGAACCGACAAAACATAAGATCGGTTGACGATCACGCTTTGGCTTCAGACTGCGCACGGCAAGATATTCAAGAATGCGATCTTTGGCTTTCTGTAGGGCATGATGGTTTGAATCGAGCACTTCACGTGCGTGCTGAACATCCAGATTGTCGACTGTAGACTCCGTCCAGGGCAGCTCGAGCAGCCACCTCAGGTAGGTCAGCAGCATGCCGCTTTCTGGCGAAAGGGGGGGCATGCTTTTGAGCCTTTCGAGTTCTTTGGTGGCGACCTCACGCGCTTCTTCGGGCAGCTCTAACTTGCTCATCAGATCCTGAAGGGAAGCGATCTCGGGGTCACTGGATTTGCCGTCACCGAGTTCCTTCTGGAGTTTGCTGATTTGTTCTCTCAAGTAGATTTCCCGCTGTGATTTATCGAGTTCCGATTGCACCTGAGTATGTATAGTCGCTTCAAGCTGTAATAGTTTGATCTCAGTTTCAAGCAGCCTCAGCACCATTCGCAACCGCTCAACCGCGTTGGTTTCAAGCAGCAGGTCGAGGCGTTGATTGCCGCGCAAATCAATTGTCGAAGCAACCAGATCAGCCAGTTCGCCGGCTTTTTCGAGATTGGAAGCGTAATAGGCCAGGTCTGAATTGGCGTTTTCAGACATGGAAATGTAGGTTTCCAGCGAACGTCTGACCACTCTCATCAGCGCCTCAACTTCTTTGGATTGCGAGGAGACTTCGGTGATTAATGCGACAGTCGCAGATGTGAAATTATCCTTGAAGCTAATCTCATTGATTTGCACTCTCCGCCGGCATTGCACAAGCACATGACGGATCTCGCCATCATTTTCGCTTAAATGCCCAACGGCGAATTCAATGCCCACCGGAAGATAATGATCGTCATCGTCAGTAGGCTTATCGGGGTCCTCATACACGCCGATCAGCGTTGTTCGGGTCTGAAAGGCGATATTGATGGCTTGATAAGCGGCGCTTTCCGCGCTAAAGCTGAGAGGGGCAATGGCGCCGGGAAAAATGACCGTCTGGGAAAGGACGACAGCTGGCGCTTTGAAGATATGCGAGCGGTTCGCTTTGCGATTAAGAGTCAGGTTAAGACTCTCAATGCCTGTCATGTGGGGATTGTTGAAACTGTCTTCAAGGTTGATTTGAAAGGAGTAGAAATTATCTTGTTCCATGCGACCTCAGTTATAGTGATATTACCACAGGCAATTGTTATAGCCCCATGGACCTGTATATTTCGCGGCCGGCTGAGGCGATAAACATACTGCCGCTGACGATAACGCCTTTATGCGCCCCGGCTAATTCGAGCGCTTTGGCCAAAGCCGCTTCGGCAGGGTCTATCGCGATCACCGTTAAGCCGTATGGTTCTACTAAAGCTTTTAATTCCACGGAGTCTTTGGCGCGTGGGTGTATCGATCGGGTGGTAATGACCATTTCGACACGGGGCAAGATTGCATCAAGCATGGCTTTCATTTCTTTATCAGCGGATGCGCCGAAAACAAGGATGAAGGGGGTGTTTGGGAAGTACTCATCCAGCGTTTCGCGCAACCGCTCCATTGAATCGCCATTATGGGCGGAATCAAGCACAACAGGGGGAGACTCGCGCAAGATTTCAAACCGCGTTGGCCAGGCAACCTGTGCGAAACTGCGCCTGACGCTTTTACGGGTCAGGCGCCAACCTTTTTTCCGCAGCACTTCAAGGGCGGCGACGGCTGTAGCGGCGTTTTCTATCTGATGGTGGCCAAGCAGTGGAATCTCCAGCTTGAGCGGCGAATTGGTCAATTGGCTGCGTTTGGGCACGCGGGCAGCCGAGCGGTGTACGATGATGGTTTGTGAATGCAGCGTGTGGCTGACTTCTTGATAATTCAATTCTTTTTCGACCAAAGTTGGCGCTGCTGAACGCTCTTGGGCAATTCGCACGAGCTCTGTCAGCGCTTCAGGTTTTTGCGGCGCGATAACGACAGGCACCTCTGGTTTAATGATGCCGCCTTTTTCATAGGCGATTTCAGTCAGCGTGTTGCCAAGCACGGCTGTATGATCGTAAGAAATTGAAGTAATCACTGATACTTGCGGAATGATCACATTGGTCGCATCCAGCCGTCCACCCAAGCCGACTTCAATAACAGCAATATCCACCTTTTCCTGAGCGAAATACTGAAAAGCGAGAGCGGTGGTGAGTTCGAAAGTTGTGATCTCCGGAACGCTGAGCGTTAACGGTCTGAGTAAATCGGTAAGCGAAATCAGTGAGGCTTGTTCAATATGCTGGCGGTTAATCTGAATTCGTTCGGTAAACTCGACCAGGTGGGGGGAGGTGTAGAGCCCGACTTTGTAGTCTGCCTGTTCCAACGCTGAGGCGATAAATGAGGCGGTTGACCCTTTGCCTTTCGTACCGGCGACATGAACGGTGGGAAATTTGTGGTGGGGGTCATCCAACAAGCCCATTAATTTGTTCATACGGTCGAGTTTGAAGAAACGGTGAGTGTCATCGACATGTCGTTTCATGCTGAAATCGATGAATGAGTAGATGAAATCGAGCGCTGCGTTATAACGAGTTTCGAGATCTGATGATTGACAATCAGTCATGGCAAAGCCTCGAATTTTGACTTATGGGACACGCAGATCTATGCGCCAGACGTAACCGATGATGCCTAACGAAGGCGCTTCAACCAATACACACTCACGGTTGGTCTGGTCAAACACACGTTCAGAAATGGAAAGCAGCCTCACCTTTACCCCCGCGGGAATATGTCCAGTGGCGGTATAGCCTTCATAACAGCCGTTGCGGGCGTACACCTGCCGCATTGTGACCAGATCAATGACCGGGGTTGGGGTGGATATCTCTGTCGGCGTAGGTGAGTAGTAAATGGTTGGCGTTGAAGTGAGCGTGGGCGTTGGGGTCTGTGTGGGCGTCAGTGTGATGGTTGGAGTACGAGTAGCGGTCGGAGTGCGCGCCAGATTGCGTTCATAAATGGATTGACTGATGCCACGCCAGGCAGCGCTGATCAGCACGCCAAGCAGGATCAAGATGATAAGACCGCCAAAGGCCGTCATAATGTAGCTCAGTGTCAGACCTTTTTTTAACTCAATCACACGAGGATCCTGTGGAAAACGGCGGCGCACCTTGCGGCTGATCATGAAGCTGTCGAGAGCAAAAAACTTGTTGCCTGTTTTTAGGGCGGCTTCAGCGCGAGTTATGGCGTCCTCATGCGCGAGTACCTCTGTTTCAAGGCTGCTGATTTCATTCTCGAGAGTGAGGCTCTGCGCATCGTAAGCATCCAATTGCCTGAGGAAGTCCAGGTTTTCGCGGGCGGCAGAAATCTTCTGGTGGGCAATAGAGACTGTCGGCGCCGCTTCGGTCTCCTGCTTCAGCCTTTGTGTATTGTTGAGAAGGGATTGGATAGTGACTGGGATCAGCATGTCCAGCTTGTTCCCCAAACGTGAAATTTGTGGAATCTCGCCATATTTCATGCGAATTCGCTCGAGGATTCCTTTAGCTTCGGCTAATTTGGCTGGCGGAATCTTGCCGCTCAAACTGACCACGTCGCCAATGTTATTGATCTGAGCCAGGTCGGCGCGCACCTCGGCAGCTTTCTCAATATATTCAGGGATGGCAACGGCGCTCGCCGCGGTCTGCAGTTTGCCAAGCGCGGTGACCAGATCGCCCTGCAAAAGCAGGTTTTGGCCTTCTTTGAAGACATCATAAGCCTGCATCTGATTCTCGAGGTCATGCCGCAGCTCTTCCCCTTCACGCCAGCGTTTGATGCCGGCGTCTTCCAGGTGGTCAAAAGCCTCATCCAGATAATTCAGCGCGACCTGATACCTGAAAACCCTGGCAGCGCTCTGGGCTTTACCGTAGGCTTTGCCTGCTTCGGGGGGTAGCGCGACCGAAGGAATATTGCCGGAACGCAGATATTCTTCCGCCTCGGCGTGGTGTTCCTGGGCGCGGGTCCAGGCGGGTTCCATTTGAATAACTTTTTCGTATAAGGGAATGGCAACCTGGTAATTACCCTTATAAAAAGCTTCCTCCGCCTCATCCATCATGCGTTCCGCTTCTGGATCATGGCTGTAGGTGAAGAATTTACGCAATGGATCCGCGGTGATTCCCTGATCAGGATCATCCGATTTCAGCGAGATGCGAGTAACCTGCTGAGGAGTCGGGAGCGGTGGCAGGTCCTGTTTCTCGACGTGTTCCGGCTGGTCAGGAACAGTTTCTGACTCAAGCGAGGTCGGTATGGGTGAGTCAGGAAGTTTGATCTCAGGTTCAGTTTGAATTGGTGTCGGAACGGGTGATTGGGTTTCAATCGGCGCTTGGGCTGGTTGGGATCCCTGACGACGGCTGCGTTCGCGGCGCAGCTCTCTCAGGAGGCGGTTGGCCTCTTCGAAATCGTCGATCTCAACCTGTTCGCTAATGCGCTTAGTGGCAAGCGCTTCAAGAAAAGTCGAAAGGCTGTTCTCGATCGCAAGCAAATCTTCGTCGTTAGGTTCTGGTTGGGCAAGCATTTTGCTGGCCTGTTTGATTAAATCAGCTATCATGGCGGCTCCTTTCGAGCCCTTTCTTACGGTCTTTTGGATTGCAGCGCTCGCACATCTTCAATCATTTCTGAAGGAGTTTGATATCTGCCATCCAAAGCTTTTTCAAGGAATTTCATTTCAGCTTCATTCAAGCGATTCTGTATGTCAAAAGCGTATGAAGCTTTGTAGTGAGAGGGCGAATTGGCGATATCTTCTGGGCGGTTGGGTCCGACAGCGACCGAACTAGGCGCCTGGCGGCCGGTGAAGATATGGTGTAAAGCTCGTGAGCTGAACTGGATGAGGTCGGCGCGTTGAACCTCCGGCGCAAAGTTTTCAGGCGTCCAATGACCGATATTCCAGTCGATCATAATCACCTGTTGGCGGATGTCATTCCAGTAATAATGCAGCAGCTTGTGGTCGAGATAGGTAGCACCGCTGGCGTGGGCTTTTTCAAGGTACTTTAAGATCTGTATTGAAATGTCGAGCACCTGGCGCATGTTCAGATTGTGGATGAAATTGCCGCGGGTGTAACCGGCGTCGCAGAGCAAATAAAGGTTATCCTCCCAGCGGCGTTCAAGGATGAGATAAGGCAGCCAACCATCTTCAATGCGCTCGTCAAATTCTTTGAGCACCTGGTCGGTTTCTTCGGGTGAAAATACGGCTAATCTGCCAGACATGTTGACGGCTTGACTCTGTTGCAGCATTGGTATCGTCAAAGGCGCGATCTCTGGTGGCCAGGCAGATCCCGGTTTGGGCTTGAAGAAACCTGATTCAAGCATGTTTGTCAGACCTGACATGCCCCGTAAACCCGCTAATATTTTGTATTCTTCGCGGAAGAGAGGTTTGGCATAAGCCAATTTGTCATGGCGCATGATCTTAAACGCGGGGTCGCGCCTGAAATTGGTGTGACCGGTGACGTGCTTCAACAGGAATACGCGTGCGCTTGAGCCAGCGGCCTCTGGAATGGAATAATCCTGGTGAGATGCAGTCAGCCAGGTGTCAAGTGGCTCGGCCAGGTAGCGGCCGGTGTGTGAATCAAGTTTATCTTCTCTCATGCTAATACCTGTCAGGTTCGCCTATTTTACCATTTCTGGCTCTCGCAGAGCTGGAAGTAGTCGGTATCGCGCTGGGCGAGTTCCGCCAGCCAGGGAAGCAGGGGGTGAATGGCTTCAATCGTTTCGATTTGCCTGAGCAGACGGTCATGACTGGTCTCCGCGAGGAGGTCAAAATATTGTTTCTGCCAGTCTCGGATCACAGAGTGCTTGCGTGATGGAGGCTGAAGGAGGTTTTCGATCTGAACGAGGGAGAACATCAGGCCGCCAGCACTGTTTTGGGCCAACCTGGTGTGTGCCATCTCCGGGGCGTTAAGTACATCGATCGCGCGTGAAACTTCGTGAAGATGGCGGCCGATGCGCAGCAAAACTTGGTTTATCTGGCTAAAGAAGGATTGATAATTTTCGATGATCCAACGCAGTGGTTTCAACTGGTGTGATTTCAGGCTTTGCCAATAGGTGAAGAACTGCGTTTGGGCTGTCTCGATGATATATGTCATCTCCTGAGCGGATTCAGAGAAAATACCCTGATCAGGGACCTTGGACCAATAACGCGAGGCTTCGGACAAAAGACTGATTAACTTTTGATGATTTTGGTCTTCGCTGGAAAATTTAGACAGCTCAAGCGTTAACCAGTGTTTCTGGTGAATTTCGGTAAGCAACGGCCTGATCTGGTCAGACCAGACTTTTTCTGATTGATCAATATCCATCAACACCTTCCATTCCCCGAGAGTGGTTTTCTGCTCAAAGAGGGAATGCTGACCTGCACGGATGCGATCCTGCCAACTGGTTATGGCATCAATAACTGCGTAGAGCTGTTGGATATTTTCCTGATCCTTCAAAGGGAAAGCGTTTATCGGCCAGCGGGAGGGCGGTTTTTGGATGGCGGACCAAAGCGCTTCGCGGGCTTCAAGAACCAATTTGTATCCCTGATGAAATTCCGGGAGCAAGCGGCGGATGGTTTCGAGCCGGTCTATGGCAGGGAAGCCAGCGCGCAGCGCCAGATGAAATTGTGAAAGCGCTTCGGTCTGATCCTGGGTAAGGCTCGCTGTGTTGGCGTCCAGAAGGGGTAGGTTGAGCTGAGTGGTGTGAAACTGAAGCCAAGGCAATGGCCAGGACATCGATTCGGCTGTTTCACGCAGGGTGGTGATATCTTTAGCAGCGAGAATTTGCGCCGCCATCTGACGATATGCTGTCAACCAGGCTGGCTGACCCAGCGTTCGGGTGATTTCAAAAGGTTCTGCGGCTAACTGGGCGGCTAATTCGGTAGCGGTTTGATCGGGCTCAGGGCCTTTGATGAGGCGGCCGATCCAGTCGTCTACTTGATTGATGCGGGATGCCAGATCGTGCAGATAGAGCGCGCCGGGCTCTAAGGCAAAGAGCTGGTGAATGGCGTTTTGGCAAGTGTCAATGTCGCCCGATTCCCAGTTACGGTAGATATCGCGTGTGAGCGAGAGCAGGTTATTGACAGGTGACAATTGTTGGCGAGGAAAGCCAAGATAGCCTGAGGCTGGGTCGGAGAGCAATTCTCTGGCTTTTAAAAATTGGTCGCCGAGCTGTTGTCTGGGTGAAAGTTGTGGCCAGGTTGTGTTGAGTTTGGTCAGGCTGTTTTGGTAAGTTTGCAGCCTGAGGCGAAGCTGAGGGTCTGTTTGGGCGGGAATAAGCTGATTTGCCCGAGTTATGAGCCACTCAATCATTTCAGCGATAGAAGGCGAGTTGGAGTTCGGCATTAATCCAAAATTGCGCATAGCCATAATAAGCTTCGTCAGGTTGAGCGGAAACCCTGCCTCGGAATGGATGGTCTGGGCAATCCAGATTGAGGCCTGCCAGTCCTGGCGGAGCATCGCAGCGGCCATTGAAGGGTATTCCTCGTGTGAGGTCAGATCGGGAATGTCAAGCGTGTAGTTTAATAACCGCCAGGCTTGTGGGGCATCGTCTGGATAAGCCTCGAGCGCTAGTTGGGCGACTGCTTTGGCGGCGGTAAGGTTTGATTTCTTGATCAGTTCGATGGTGAGTTCTGACGTGGCTTCGAGGATTTTTTCTGTCTCAGCTGGAACGCCTAACTTGATTAAGGCTTTGGAAAGCTCGAGGACCGCTTTGAAAGCGTCAAGATCGCCAACATCCTGCAGGGCTTTTCTAAAAGCGAGTTTGAACTCGGTAACGCGCATTCCCAAATAGTTTTCCATGAACTCAACTCGGAAACGCAGTTGAATGATTTCTTCGGCGGAGAGGCTGGCGGTGGTGCGTGGCCATCCGATCTCTGCCGCCAGATTCGGCGAGGTCTGTTCGATGAGACGGTTGCCTTCTTCGATTAGTTGGCGATAATCGAGCATGGGATTAATCTGCTCGTCTGGGTTGAGCGGGTCGAAACGTAAGCCGTTACCCCAGTCAATGAAAGAAAGCTGATCGGCTGGTTCATGCCAAAAGATATGTTCCATCTTGACATCATTCCAGAGAATGCCTTTCTCGTGTACTTTAGGTAAAAGGTTGACCAATCCGACCAAAACTTTTAATACCAAGATTGGCGAGAAGGTTCCTTCTCCGCGCTGCAGGCTTTTGAGGAGGCTCTCAATCGAGACGCCGGGCACTTGCTCACTGATCATAAACAGGTTGCCGGTCGCGCTTGTGCCGGGGATGCTTTCGTCGAGCAGCAGCGGCGTATGCATGCGGATCGACCCTCGTTTATAGTCCATGCCATCCAGCTGTTTGAGGATCTGCCCTTCATTTTCGATTTGAGTGGCCTGTCTGACGATCGTGCCGCCGGAGACATTCTGAACTGGTCGTTTTAACACGCCATGCTGTTGAGCAAGGTCAGTCTGCACGGTGAGCACTTCGCCCGCGTCGCCACGGCCGATCACTTCGAGCAGCTGCCATTGTTTTTGTCTTCCCTGTACGGTTTTAGGCATATTGAGATTATAAGCGAGTCACAATAAGCTTTATAAATCAGTTTCTCTGGCGCGATATTGCAAAGCCTCGGCGATGTGCTCTGACAGGATGTCTTTGCTGCCTGTCAGGTCGGCGATGGTGCGGCTGAGCTTGAGCACGCGATGATAACCGCGGGCGGTCAATCGCAGCTGGCGCATGGCTGTTTGCATGAGCTGTTCTGCGGCGCCTTCGAGTTGGCAGTATTGACGAATTTCGGCGGGACTCATGTCGGCATTGCTGACAAGCTGTGTGTCTTTAAAACGTTCGCTTTGAATCTGTCGGGAGGCTTCCACTCTTTGGCGTATCACTGCGGAGGGTTCGCCAGCGCGCGCGCCAGACAACTTTTGATAGTCTACGCGGGGGACATGAACCTGAATGTCGATGCGGTCAAGCAGGGGCCCTGAGATGCGCTTCTGATAATTCGTAATGGCTGAAGGGGCGCATGTGCAGGGCTTTAGCGCGTCGCCATAATATCCGCATGGACAGGGATTCATAGCTGCCACCAGCATGAA
>JAAYCN010000018.1 GCA_012729755.1 Chloroflexota bacterium
ATCCTGATCCTCAAGCCTGGCCAGTGGATTAACCGATTAAAAGAGACAGCCCCGGGAATAATCACTTCATTGCTTTCTCAATTGGAGAGCACTACTGCTACGCAAGATAAAAAACAATCGCCTGCAGTCGATTCTGCTTCTTCGACCTCGAGTGAACCCATCTTTCATGTGGGTACTGATCGCGATGTCTTTTACTGTGTTTCATCGGATGGACCGACCACGCTCACGATTAAAGCCAACACGGATCCAAGTGTTCCTGTTTTGGCCTTTAGATGGCGATTAAATACCAAAAAAGATGGCCAGGTTACGGATTGGGAAGGGGACTATCTTGAAAAAGATTCATCTACGCAGTTTTCTTATACATTGAATGCTGATGTGTGGGGAGGAACAAACAATTTCAATTACCCACCGCTGTTGGGTGAGTCCTGGTTTGAATTCCAAATTTTTCTTCCAGACGGCTCTTATCAGACAAAAATTTATAAAGAGGTTACCTATTTCCCCTGTGCCCAATAGGCTTATCTTTTCAAGTCTCTAAGAAAATAGTCATTAATTCGAAAAGTCAATCCATATTTCGATTGACTGGAAAAAAGTGTCGCAAAAAACAGTTATTATTTATTCGGATTCGCGTGCAATCATTGAATTACATCTCAAATTATGTTAAACTCTTTATTAAACTCTATATTAAACTCTTTATTAAACAAATAATCTTAAAGGGTTAAGAAATAGAAGTTTCTTAGTCAGGCCAAGTCTTGATCCGCTTGCGTTCGAGCAAACCGTGGGGATAAAGATTTAATGGGACTGCCACCATCAGAAAGAACTCGGTCTTTGAAAAGCGACCAAGTAAAACAAAGATTTGCTGGTTAACCCGTCAACGCTTCTTGCGCTAAAACATCAATTCCCACAACTCCAACCATTATTGGACGGTTTATTAATAGGAGACATGTGCCTGAAACTCTGCCAGGATTTTTACTTCCCTGTGTAGGAATAGAATTTATAAGAAATCCTCCCCCGGCATCTCTTGGTAAGAAACCACGGAGGTAACAGAATGAATGTCCAACCCCTATTTTGCTCTTACTGTGGTGAGCGCCAACGACCCGGTGCGCGTTTTTGTAAAGCATGCGGCAAGCCACTGGCTGTGGTGGGTGCAGCCCAACCTCAAGAGCAAGCTGTTTCGCGTCAAGGAAGTATCCCGAATCCAATACAAGCTGGAAAGAAAGACGAATCGCAAATCACCTCAACAATCAGCCAAGCTGCCAAGTCTGCTGGTACAGCCGCATTGAAAGCGGCCGTCTCGGGCGCACCCTGGCAGGTGGTGGTAGGCAATCAGATGCCTCCCAATGCCATTCAAAATATCCTGAAATCAGCCGGCCAGGCCGCCGTTCAGTCAGCCGGCAAGTCTCTCTCCTCCGGAGCAGCTCAACTGGGTTCTTCACTCTTGGGACCAGCTTTCTTCTCTTTTATTACCACGATTGCTGCGTTGGTCCCACCTCTTCTGACGAATAGCGGCCAAAGCGCAAGCATGATGGTCCCGAAGATTGGATTGGCGTTGGTCAATTTAATAACTGGAGCGATTGCAGGCAAACGACGCGGGTTGGCATCCATCCTCATGTTGATCGCTAACGTCGTGCTGGCGCTCATGCAGGGAGGTCCTCTACTTAACACTATCATACAAGTAATGGACAACCCAACTATGCTGGGTGGACTATTGCCCGATGGAATCACACAAGGTCTGTCCGTGCTGGCGGCGGTAGGTGCTGGAATTAAATGTTTGCGAAAATAAGTTGGTGAAAAGGCGAAGAAATGTCAAAATTCAATACTCGATCCTTTCTAGTCTTAATCCTCACCGGATTCGTGCTACTTGGACATCATCAGATCGGATTGGCTCAAGAGGATAAGCTCAACGAAGATTCGGATTTACCCTTTGTGATCTTCGATGAAAACATGGACTCACACCGATTCTGGATTGGGTCCAAAATGGAAGATCTTGGTATTGAGATGTATTGCCAATATCCAGGGAACGAATCGAATGCCTTTATTGATTTATTTGATCACGAAATATGGTGTTCTATGCCTGAGAGATATATAGAGACAGGGAATACCTTTGAGAAATCTCCAAACGACATTAGGAAAGAAGAAATCGCTTATGAATATGCTTTATATGTTTATACAACTCGGGGTACTAGGGGCTCAATCGACACGCCGAAAGATGGATTTACATCCATCACGTATGGCGAATTTTCGGAATTTGTCGCCAATTATGACTTAAGTTCTTTAAATCAAGAAATATTTTCAGAAGAAGGGGATTTAGCTTACTCGGACTTCACCGAAATCATGTTTCCGTTGAATAACGCATCATCTCATCACCTTCCTGCAATCTATATTGACATAACAAAAAACTACTCTAGGGCTAAGGATTTTCATCGATTAATGTGTGTGGCTGAGGAACGTGATGAAAACGCTTTATGTTCGATTATTGCGATTGATGTTTTTACATATACGAATTATCAGGGGGATTACAAATCATATGATCAAGCGATTTCGAGTGATCTTTGGGATTTAGCAAACTCGTTTCGAATTAGATTGGCTGGGGAGAGCGAATCGCAAACAGGCAATGAAGTAGGTACACCTTGGGTGACTGTGGTTGGTGCAATCGCTGCAGGAGGTGTGGCGGTGGGAGCAGCCGCCAGGGCTTTGGCGGCCCGGGCAAAAAGAAAAAATCCCTCTACAAGGAAAAATAAAAAAGATCAGAATGAAGATGATGAACCTGCAGGTTACATTTTGCAGATCAGCCAGGATCACCTGCAAATCAACCAGAATCAGCCGGCTAATTTGGAGGCGACGGTATGGGAGGTGAACAAACAGGGTGGCTACAAACTGGCCTCGAAAGCTGATCTATCCGTTGAACAGCCAGCCAATACCAATTTTTTGAACATCACACCGCGCCGTGCGCAGGGTTCATTGAAGAGCAATTTAAGTATTGCAGGTAAGGTGACCAATCTCAGTTTTCAATTGAACGTGATTGGCAGGGTGGGTGGCACGAGCTCCAGCGCTCAGGTCAATATTGACATTGAGAGCGAGATTGCGATCAAGATTGAAACCAGTGACAACCGACGCACACTGCGAACGGATGGCAAAGATGGACTGAATGTTTATGCCTGCGTGGTGGTGGAAGGTGAGACAGATGAGAAAAAGCTGGAAGCAGCACAAGAATCACTGGAATTTTCAATCAGCGGCGTTGGGAAGACTTGGCTTGAGACAAGCGAGAAAACAAAAGAAGGGGAGTGGCAGTATATCTAC